>JAVHPP010000001.1:0-5617 GCA_036170655.1 Candidatus Zixiibacteriota bacterium
TGGCGCCCAACGAGGACGACAGAAACAGCGGCACCAGCGGGTAGACCATCTCGGAGCTGACGTCCATGAAGAAGCTGACCCATCCGGTCACCCAGACATTGCGGGGAATCTTTAACGAGCCAAACTTCAAGCCAGGAAACCTCATTCGGTTATGCCTTTCTTCATTTCTTGCTCACGCACAACGCTATGACCAAGACCGTCGCGCCCCCTGCGCCAGCGGGTATGGACTGTATGCACCACGACGGCGCCGCTAGTCCCAATGAACGTCCCCACAATCACGTCACTGGGGTAATGCGCTCCGACGTACACCCGCGAGAGGCCGGTGAGAATCGCTAAGGAGAGAAACAGGGCTATCCAGCGTCGGTAGAGGAAGCCTAGACTGGTTGCGACTGCAAAGACCGTATTGGCATGGCCGGATGGCATCGAGTTCTCGCGTAGGGGCTGCCACAAGACGTGAATCGAGGCCTGGCCTAACGCGATCAAATCGGCCATATCCTTCAGCGGCCGTGGCCGATGGACCAGAACTTTGACGACATGCCCGACCACCCCGCTGAGGACCAAAGCGAGGCACAGGAGAAAAACATGTCGCCAGAAACGAGAGCGGTCCAACGTCCACAGCGCCGGCAGCGTGATCGCAGCCAAGACCACCCCGTTGCCGAGCCACGTCGCCCCGCCGATGACAACGTCGCAAAACGGATTGGCCCAGCCGTTGTTGATCCAGAAAAACAGCGCACGATCCCAGATCAGGACCCAGCCTAGCGCCTCATTGACCACTGCTTCCATTACCGCACCACGCTCATTTTACGCCCCCAGTGCTGATACGCTTCCCTGCGAGAAGGTTGGTCTGGCGCTACCGGGCCGCCAGGGGATTCCCAAACCGTGCGTCCGCACCCAATTCGGCTTCGATCTCCAGCAGGCGGTTGTACTTGGCAATCCGCTCGGAGCGGCAAACCGATCCGGTCTTGATCTGGCCGCCGCCCATGGCCACAGCGAAGTCAGCCATAAAAGTGTCCTCGGTTTCGCCCGAGCGATGGGAGATCACAAAGCCCCACCCTGCCGCACGACAGAGATCAATCGCCTCAATGGTTTCCGTCACAGTGCCGATTTGGTTGAGCTTGATCAGCGCGGCATTGGTGGTCTTCTCGTTGATACCCCGGTTGATGAACCGGGTGTTGGTCACGTAAATGTCGTCGCCGACAATCTGTATCCTTTTCCCCAGGACGGACGTTTGTTCGCGAAATCCATCCCAATCGTTCTCGGCGAGGCCGTCTTCAATGGACACGATGGGAAACTTCTCGACCCAGCTTTTGTACAGCGCCGTCATTTCGGCGCTCGTCTTTATCCCCTGGCCCGACTTGGTCAGATGATAGGCACCGCCTTCGAAGAAGGAGCTCGCCGCCGGGTCAAGCGCGATAGCGATCTCTCTGCCCGGCTTGTAGCCCGCAGCCTCGATCGCTGCGACGATGACCTCGCACGCCTCATCATTGCTCCCGAGGTTGGGGGCAAACCCGCCTTCATCGCCGACACTGGTGGAGTATCCTTTCTTCTTCAGGATTTCCTTCAGCGCGTGGAAGGTCTCGGCTCCATAGCGCAAGGCTTCGGCGAATGTCGGCGCCCCGACCGGCATAATCATGAATTCCTGGAAATCCACGCTGTTATCAGCATGCTTGCCGCCGTTGATGATGTTCATCATCGGCGTGGGAATGCGCACGCCGTCCGGCCTTCCCAGATACGCGTACAGGGGAAGATCCAAAGTGCTGGCCGCCGCCCGCGCCACGGCCATCGACACGCCCAAGATGGCGTTCGCGCCGAGCTTCTCTTTATTCGGCGTGCCGTCGAGCTCAATCATCAGGCGGTCGATCTCCGCTTGGCGTGCGGGGTTCATGCCGACGAGCTTCGGAGCGATGCGCTCGCAGACGTTGGTGATCGCTTTCAGCACGCCCTTGCCGCCATAACGACCGGCATCGCCGTCACGCAGTTCAACTGCCTCGTTCTCTCCGGTGGACGCACCTGAGGGAACCGAAGCGGCAGCACAGACTCCGTTATCCATGGTCACAAAGACCCGGATGGTTGGATTGCCGCGGGAGTCAAGGATTTCCATGGCACGGACGGCTTTGATGCGGTGACTCATCAGACAGGGCTCCTATCGTCGGTTACAGAGTCATGGGGCGCAAAGAGTTTCATCACCTGCGCAAGCCTTTCACGGCAATCGGCGAGGCGCGCGATCTCGGAGCCACCGGCGTTCATTCGCGATCGTTGGCGTTCCTGCGCCGTTTCAATCGCCCCACGGATCGTCTGAAGCGCCTCGGTGATATGGCTCTCCATCTTCGACTCGAATCGCCGGAAGACATCGTCCAGGTTCTGACGGATCGCCCACCGGAGATTCTCCACATTGCGAGCCGCGAGGGCTTGAATGTCCTCTTTCAGCCGCCGCGCAAACCGCTTCGCTCGGAGCGACGGCGGTAACAGACGCTTGATCCATTCCAACGCAGCAACGGCAAATGAGGTGACGACTTGCTGCTTCACCATGAGCGGCTCGCGCTGAAGCAGGAAAGGATCGCGAATCATCACACTCTGGAACGGCACTTCAAACAGGTCGGCTGCCGCCTGCCGGATTCTGTTGATCAAGGCGTCGGTCTGTTCCACGTGGACACGCAGCAACTCATCAGCATAGTGATCAACAGCCGCCGTTATGTCTGCCTGCGCCGTATCGAACAGGCTGGGTACCGCGCCGGCCAACGCTTGCCTGATTTTCTCCAACGTCTCACGTCCGGAAACTGATGGCCCAAGCTCAGACTGGACACTGGCCGCGACTTCACGGAGATGGGTCTGGATTTGACCCTGAAGGGCAGCGGCCAAGCCATCCAGATACTCGCGAGTTCTACCGAGATCTCCGGTCAGGCGATCAATCAGATAAATCCGCTCCCGGTCCAGTTCGGCAAGTCGATTTTCAAGAAGAACGACACGTCGTTCCAGGTCTGCGGCAGGCAGCTCCAACACCTTGCGTTCCAGGTCAAGAGCAAGAAGCGCTTCCGAGAGCAGGCCAGTCGCCTTCGCCGCAACGGCTTCTCGTAAGGCGGCTTCCTTTTCGGTCACCAGAAAGTCACCGAGGTACGATTCGAGTTCGCGCACACCGCCATCGTCAGCCTCGGCAGCAGCCGTCGGGCGGAATCGAGCTTCCAACGCCTGCCGCGCCGATAGCTCGAAGATCTGTATCTCACCTTCCAGCCGGATACGCTCCCGCAGGACTTTCCGCAGGAACTCACTCGCCTCCTGCCGTTCTGTGACAGAGAGGTAGTCCACCTTGTTCTGCACGAAGATCAATCGAGCTACCTTGGCCTTGACGACTTTGAGGAATTCCACCTCTGCCTCGGTGATCGGAGGATCGGCTGACACGACAAACAGCGCCGCATCGCACTGGGGCAGGAATTGCAGCGTGGTCTCGGTGTTACGCACAAACGTGGAGCCGATGCCTGGCGTATCAATGATCTCGACTCCCTTAGCCAGAAACGGCGCCTGGTGCTCCACCACGACTTGAGTGACGCCCAACCGATTGGCCGAATTACCCTCCTCTGTCACGTACCGTCTCAGTACCTCCGCCACTTTGTCCGCCGTCCCTCTAACATCCTCAAGTTGCCCGCCGTGTCCGGTGACTTGGACCCGCCGCTCAGGGCCGTAGCGGAGCACCGTCGGAACGGCCGTCAAGGGCAGCACCCCGGTCGGCAGCAAAGGCTCTCCCAAGAGAGCATTCAGGAGACTGCTCTTTCCTCGCTTGAATTGACCGAGCACTGCCAAATGGAATCGCCCCTCGTCAAGGCGGGCCGTTAAACCGGCCAACCGCTCACGGAAGCCCGCAAAACCGTTTCCCATATCACGCAGCACCTGCTCGGCCTGGCGCAGATGGGACAGAAGCGCATGCTGCGGGCTGTGGCACCCTCGATACGCTCCAGAGTCGCCTGCGCCGGCAAAATCGTCTCGCTGATCGCTACTGTTGCTCACTTGGCACGTCCTTCTTCATGAGAAGGTCGATCCTCCGCCGCCGAAGCCTCCCGACTCCGAGGGACGAAAAGAATCTCTTCCATTTCCATGAGCAGCAACTCGAGTTTTTTCAGCTCGGGATCCAAGGCCGGCCCTACCCGGGGATCGACCTCACCATAGCGGCGGAGCCGGGCAGCCGTGGACTCCTGGAGCACTTGCCAAAGATACGGAAGGCTTTTGAACGCTTCTCGACTGGCCATGATGATCTCAGGGGAGAGAGAAAACCGATCCTTCACGTCTTTGAGGATGGCCCGCGCGGTCGCAACTTTCACGGGGAGCAGCTCCCGCATGGCCGGACTGAGATCGTCATGAAACTCGTACATCACGCCGACCTCCCGCGGGTTTTCCAAGATGGCTTCGATCCTCTTCATCTGCTCGTCAACCAGACGAAGCGCGATCTTCAGGCTGATGCGTTGGGAGTCATTGAGCATGGCACTCCTTGAGATCTTCTATTTTCAGATCGAGCATCATCAGTCGCAAGTTGGTTTGATCGCCCATCCGATACCGGCGATCCCCAGCGTGTTCACATACTCGCGTGATGATTCTCGGATTCCCGCGAGAGACCTGCGCGAGGGCCCGCACGAATTCCGCCCGATCCGGGAGCTCAACCCCGTGCCGGCGCAACTCACGTTCTATGAGGGCGCGGGCTTGCTCAGGACGCAAGGCCGGTACCTCCACTACCGTGAACGCCCAGTCCAGCCACCACAATCGGCCGATGTCCTTGGGCTGCACGCCTCGCACCGCCACGATCAGCGGAATTTTAAATTCCATCAGCAGCCACTCAAAGAACGCGTGCGCATCCGATCGCAACGGAACCAGATGGTCCAGCACCAGTGCGTACCCCCCTTTGCGAAGCCGGTGGATCACGATCCGCCGCAACAGCCGCCGGGGAACCCGCCGCCAGAACGCAATGCCTTTATGCGCCGGCAGCCGGATTTTCCTGGCGTCCATAGCCTCTACAATAATGGAATCACCGCACTCCGCGTGAAAGGACGCCGCCACCCACTCCAGGCACTCCTTTTCATTTCTGACACTGGAGCAATAGAGCGGCCAGTAGCGTCCCTGCTCGGCCCTGGCGGCAGTGATCACTTCCTGCAAAATGGCCGTCTTGCCAATCCCCGCTTCGCCGACCAGGAACGCTGATTTCCCGTTCCTCAGGTGGTGCAGCAGTTCCTCAACGACAGTTTGCCGGCCGATCAGGCCTTGGCCAAACTTGGTTGGGGAGCGATTCGGCATGGCTCCTCGTTCCGAAGACCAGCACTGGAATGAGAGTGGAACGGACCGAAAGTCCTGTCAGGTAGGAGTCTTGGGCGGAGGCGCTGAGGCCTAAAAGAAAACTCCTACCAGGGTGCCACTCCCTCGGTAGGAGTTATCAGTCCGCTTCGCTTCGTGCGGACGGTTCTTGGTGAACTCCATCACCAATGTCTTTCATCCTAAAACAAGACGCCCTGGGATTGTCAACCGCGCCAGCGTCACTTGACGACGAGCACCGTGCAGGGCGACAGCTTCGTGAGGTTCTGGGACGTGCTGCCCCAGATGCGGCCGAAGATCTTCGAGTGCCCCATGAAACCGATGACCA
>JAVHPP010000002.1:0-1206 GCA_036170655.1 Candidatus Zixiibacteriota bacterium
GCGCGGGGCCGCCGACCAACGGTGGTCGCGCGGCCATGCCCAGGAGGCCCAGCAGCAGGATTCCCGCGATCGCCAATGCGAAAGAGCGCTTCATAGCTTCGACCTCACATCCTCAAAAGGACATCGACAGTCCCGTCAAATAACTCACGTCAGGAATCAGTCCGCCGTTGAAATCCCTCGCCACTGGGATTTGCGCGAAGAAATACGCCCTCAGATTATCGCGCACCTGCACGGAGACGCCGGGCGAGAACGCCAGCATGGTCGAACCTGTGTTCGGCACCGGCCGGCGTTTCGGGTCCGGGTCTATCACCACCGAGTCTCCCGGGAACCCAGGATCATTCGAAAAGAGGGCGCTTTCCAGGGTGCTGTCCTTAAATTCATCGTGCACCGCATATCGCCAATTGAACTGGCCCGTCAGCGTGACGATCTCCAGCATCCGCAAGTTCATCCCCGCGCTCAGGACGTATTCGTCTCCGAACTGATAGTTGTTCGGGTTGAGGAAGGAATGATGGTACGACGCGCTCGTGAATTCATTGAGCCGATGGGGCACTACCTCATAGGACTGATACGTGGAAGCATAGATGCCGTATGCGCGCCGCCCGATTTGCAGTGTGGGTTCCTGCAGGATCCCGTTGATATTCTTTGCCGACGAGTTGCCCGTCGGCAGATCTACGCCAAGCCCCGTTACCACGAGATTGCGGAGCGTCGGGAGCATGCTGTACTTCGCGGTCAGGCGGACGTCACCGACTCCCGCTTCCTGGAATTTCTCAAAGGTCCCAGAGCCGCCATTGGCATTGCCCACTTCGATGAAATGCGTGTGATCGACCCTCCGGTAGGGAACCGTCACCTCAAGGGTCACCCGATCGGTCAAGCCATAGTTGACGTCAAGGATCTCCGTTTCGCTGATCGTCCGCTGTTCCTTATGTTCGTTCAGCACGATCCGCTGCTTTTCCTGATCCACGGCTGCCACCCGCCCGCTGACGCCGGTGTCAAGCTTGGATATCGTGTAGGCATACCGAAAATCAACCGAAAGCTTTCCCTTTTGTTGAACCGATGCTTCGTCTCCGGTGATCATAAAACACGCCGCCGACCCACAGCTTGCCTGGACCTGCGGTATTCCAACTATTGAGAAAGTCATACCCACAAAGATGCCGATTCCGGCTGTCGCCAGCCGGAGACAATCCTTCCTTGCCATCGCGTTCTCCT
>JAVHPP010000003.1:0-2640 GCA_036170655.1 Candidatus Zixiibacteriota bacterium
GTGTGCCCAGGCAACATGCGATGATTACCAATCGGGTGAATTTGATTGTCACAACACTCCCGTGGTTACGAGTCCATGAACTACAAACTCAAATTGGCGACAGTATAAACCGGAGTCAAGTGAAAAACGGAATATCCAAAACAGGGTGGGGTCCGGCAAGCCAGAAGTCTCTTGTACGCGACCTGCAAGCGAATCTGTGAGATCAAGGGATCGCCGAACAGCAGAACCAGAACAGCACGCTTCTACAACCCGAATTCCCGAATCTTCCGGTATAGCGTCCGCTCGCCGATTCCCAACATCCGTGCCGCCCTCGCACGGTTGCCGTTGGAGCGGCGTAACGCTTCGATGACGCGTTCGTGCTCTGTCTCGCGCATCGAGGGAAACTGATTCTTGCTCTGTGGTGTAGCCGCCCCGGCTGCGTGTTCGGCCAGACGCGAGACAGTGCGCTTGAGATAGTCGAGATCGCGCTTAAGCTCGGAGAGGGCGGCGAAGATCATTTCGCGTTCGACTGTGTCGGTGTGGCGTCCGGTCACGACCGGCAGGAGCATGGCTGGGCGGACACTGGTCAGAAGCTCGCCGGCCTGTTCGTGACTGATCGCCATATCCGGGAAACGCACATTGGCCCGCTCGACAAAATTGCGAAGCTCACGGATGTTTCCCGGCCAATCGTAGTCGATCAGGCGCGCGAGTCCTTCTTCGGTCACGCGATCGGGCAGGCGGACTGGGGAATTGGAACCGGCTGCAGCAGTGAAATGATGTTCCAGGAGTGACGGCACATCGCCGTGACGGTCTCGCAACGCCGGAAGTGTCAACTGGATGACCGCCAGCCGAAAATACAAATCGCGACGGAAACGACCTTCGCTCACCGCCTCGATGAGATTGCGATTGGTGGCGGCGACGATGCGAAAGTCGACCGGAATCGATTCGGTCGCGCCGACCCGCCGGACCTGACGTTCCTCGAGGACACGCAGCAGACGCGACTGCACGCCCGGCGAGGTCTCGCCGATTTCATCGAGGAAGATTGTTCCGCCTTCCACTACTTCAAAGACACCCTTCTTGCGTCCGAAAGCATCGGTAAACGCGCCTTTCTCGTGACCAAAAAGCTCACTCTCAAGAATGGTCTCGGTGAACGCCGAGCAATTCAGTGCCATGAACTGGCGGCCTGCGCGTGGGCTGTTCTGATGCACGGCGCGGGCGGCCAGTTCCTTACCGGTGCCCGATTCGCCTTCAATCAATACAGTCGCATCCGACGGTGCGGCCGCCAGCAGAAGAGCAGACGCCGCGCGCAACGCGCCGGAAAGTCCGACCCACCCGCATCGCGTTACCCTATCCCTGTCCGCGACGATTGCGCCGAGGCGAGCCGTCAGGTCGGCCGATGTCATGTCAATCCCCAGCCGTGTCGCTCCCCATCGTTCAAGGATCGATTCGTCGATCGGCGTGGATTCCGCGGCCATCAAGAGCAAATCCGCGCCGGGCGCGCGCAGACGGGCCTTCTGCAGCATCTGCTCAATGCCCAGATCGGCGCTGGCGGGATCAAGCAGAATCACATCGAGCGCCCGCTCCGGCAGACGCCGCAGTGCCGTCATCAGCCCATCGCAGGCGGTGTGTGTGCCACCCAGCGGCGCCAATGCCGTGCGCCAGCGTTCGGCCAATGGCCGGTCGGTCGTGACACTGAAAAATTGGTGCGGTTTCTCCGGCATGGTGTGGCCCCGAGGGAGAATCTATACAGGCGGTGGCAGATTGGCAACGTGCTGCGTGTTGAAGTCGAGGCGGGTATAGTGCATGTGATCTGGTTGCCTCGCGCCGCACTGCCCCGGAATTGCGGACAAGGGGCTTCAGCCCCTTGGTCTGATCTGGCCGCCTCGCGCCGCACCGCCCCGGAATTGCGGACAAGGGGCTTCAGCCCCTTGGTCTGATCTGGCCGCAGTGGGCCGCTCCGATGGGGGCCCTCACTGACCCCGGCATCACAGGATCTCCGACATCCCCGCGAGATTCGGTCCACACGCGGATTCCGCGATAGGTCGTATCCGTTCCTCCCAAGTGGTGATCAGCGACTCTCCCCACCGCTCAACGTGCTTGAGGTGGTTACACATGACGTAGTGGAGCATGTTTCGAAGCGTCTTGGTATCGCGGATCGGCCGCCGGTTAAACTTTTCCGCCCAGACATGGTTGCCCGTTGTGGCACGATGCGCGTTGCGGAGTTTATGAGCGGCGTACCCTTTGAACTTGCGGACAGAATCTGTCAATCTCGCTTCGGATTCTGCATCGATAATCATGTGCACGTGGTCGGGAAGAACATTCAATGCCAGAACCCGGATTCCCTGCTTCTGGGCTGTTTCCATCAGCGCGACTGCGATCAACTCCTGATCGTCAGGTTGGAAGATCACCGGTTTGCCTGGTCGAATCCCGTACCGCACCATTCTCTCGGAAACGCGCGAATTGTGGGTCACGAAAGTCACCAACCAGAGCATGGGTGCATTTCAAGGGGTGCCATCTTGGACTTCGGAGAGCAAGGGGCTGAAAGCCCCTTGTCCGCGCTCTCCGGTTTCCTCTTGGCGTGGACACGCCCCTCAAAGCTACAAAGGTCGTGACGCGTCCGAGTCCAGCCCCCTCCCTCGACTAACCACAATCAAAACGGCA
>JAVHPP010000003.1:2740-64408 GCA_036170655.1 Candidatus Zixiibacteriota bacterium
TGCGACTGGCCATTGCTCAAATTGGTCCCCATCTGGGGAACATCCCAGCCAACCTCGCGGTGCATCGCGACGCCATCGCTTGGGCGCGCGGGGAGAAGGCCGATTTGATCGTGTTTCCCGAATTGTCGCTGACCGGGTATCTGGTCATGGACATGGTCGCCCGTATCGGACTCGCCGTTGATGACCCGGCACTGGCTGCTTTGGCGCGTGATGCCGGTCCGCTCGGTGTCATCTTGGGTTTTGTGGAAAAGGCCTCCGACGGACGTTTCTATAACTCTGCCGCCTACATCAAAGATGGCGCGATCCACGCGGTCCAGCGGAAGTTGTTCCTTCCCAACTATGGCATGTTCGATGAGAAGCGGTTCTTCGCCGCGGGCAATCGCATCGAGCCGTTCGATACGCCCTGGGGGCGCACTGGCATCCTCATCTGCTTCGATGCGTTGCACCCGGCGACTGCCTACCTCCATGAGCAGGCCGGTGCGCGCATGATTGTGACCATCTCGGCCTCACCCGCGCGCGGCGTCGGCCCGGACGGGGCGATGTCAGGACGGGATGCCTTCCGTATCGCCCACCGCGCGCACGCACGGCTCTTGGGCGTAATCTCTGTCTTTGTGAACCGTGTGGGGACGGAGGAAGGCATGACCTTCTGGGGAGGATCAGAAGTCCTCGACCCGTTGGCGAATTCCGTTTGCAACCTTCCCGAGTACGATTCTGCGCGAGCCATCTGCGACATCGATCTCGAATCGGTCGAACGCGCCCGCAGCATGTTTCCCCACCTGAAAGAGGGGCGCGCGGATTTCATTCTTCAGGAACTGTGGCGTCTGCGCATGGGACCCGATCCACTATTTGGGCAGACGCCGTCAACGGCCCCATGACGCGCCCGACATCCGATATCAATCTTGCGCTCGATCCTTGGGTGACCGTGGGTCTAATCACGGAGTTCCTATGCGACCAGTTTGAGAAAAAACGCTTTGCGGACGCTGTGTTGGGCATTTCCGGCGGGATCGATTCCGCCCTCGGCGCTGCTCTGGCCGTCAACGCGCTGGGGCCGGAACATGTCGTCGGACTGGCCATGCCGGCGCACCAATCTGACCCGCAGAGTCTCGCTGATGCCCGTTTGGTCGCCAAAACGTTTGGCTTTTTGTTGCTCAACAGACCGGTCGGATCAGTGGTCAGCGCGTTTTTCAATGGACGTCAGTCCGCCAGCCGTGTCCGTCGAGGCAACGCGACGGCGCGGGCGCGGATGATGCATCTGTTCGATTATTCGCATGAGCATCATGCGCTGGTCATCGGCACGTCCAACAAGACAGAGTTGCTGTTGGGATATGGCACCTGGTACGGCGATCTGGCCTGCTCGATCAATCCCATCGGCGATCTCTACAAAACTCAGGTCAGACAGCTCGCAGATTGCCTCGGAGTGCCACAGCCCATCATCGACAAGCCACCTTCGGCCGATCTCTGGCGTGGGCAAACCGACGAGGGGGAACTCGGCCTTGCCTATGCGGACGTCGACCGGCTTCTTTACCTCATGATCGACTGCGATTATTCGCTCGATGCCGCTGTCCAGCAGGGATTTTCTCGGCCGTTCATCCAGAGTGTCTGGGATCGGGTCGTGGCGACTCAGTTCAAACGTTCGCTGCCGACACTCGCCAAGATCTCCGCGAAGACCGTGGGTATCGACTTCCACTTGTCCCGGGACTGGGGGACTTGACCGGCCGGCATCGGCAGGGTGGAATCATTGATGGTCAAAGGCCAGAGCAACGAAGGCCCGCAATCGGGTGTGCTCTATGTTGTCGCCACGCCGATTGGGAATCTCGGCGATATCTCCCGCCGCGCGCTCGAGGTGCTGGCTGCGGTCGATGTGATTCTCTGCGAGGACACCCGTCACACGCGCACGCTGCTTTCCCACTATGCCATCAACGCATCGCTCGAGTCCTACCACGAGCACAACGAACGCCAGAAAGCGCCCTTGATCGTCGAACGGCTCCGCGCGGGCGCGCGCATGGCGCTGGTGTCGGATGCCGGCACGCCCACCATTTCTGACCCGGGATACCGGCTGCTGGTCGCGCTTGACGATGGCAGCGTTTCGGTCGTTCCCATCCCCGGTCCTTCCGCCGTCACCGCCCTACTTTCGGTATCCGGGCTCCCGACCGACCGTTTTGTCTTCGAGGGATTTCTCCCCGTCAAAACCGGAAAACGTCACGGTCGGCTCGAGGAGTTGTCGACCGACCCCCGCACGATTGTCCTCTTCGAATCGCCCTTTCGCATTGCGCGCACTCTCTCGGAGTGTTTGCAAATTCTGGGGGACCGCCGTTGCTGTTTGGGACGTGAGCTGACCAAGATGTTCGAAGAAGTCAGGCGCGGTAGCCTTTCTCAACTGGTTGAATGGTCAGCCGGGAGAACGCCCAAAGGAGAGATCGTTCTGGCTATTGCTGGCGCTCCCGACTCCGCGGAATAGACGCCGCGTTGCGTGGTGGTCATCGCGGTCCCGAACGTTCACGCAGTGCGATCTGAATCCTTGCGGGACTGGATTGATCCAGTTAGATTCGGCCGCCATGAGTCCGGCCCATCAAGAGTCATTCTGGCGTCTGTTCTGGCGGCAGTCGCGTCCGTTGGACCGGATCACGTGGGGGTATACTCTCACGTTTGGGGTCGGGCTGCTCCTGTTCGGCAGGCATCACCTGTCGACCAACTATTTGTTCCCGGTTCACATCGCTCTCTTGGGGGCGATTGCTTGGATGGTGGTCCATTGGGATAATCGCAGCCACGGACTCCGGGGATTCCTGCGCCACCTGTATCCTGTCATCCTTTACACCTTCTTTTACTGCGAGATCGCGGTGGCTCTGCACTGGGTTTTCCGCGGTTTCTTTGACGACCGGATTCTTGCCGTCGAGCACGCCGTGTTTGGTGTTGATCTCAATGTTTGGCTGATTCCCGCCCAACACGCGCTCTTGAACGAATGGATGATGCTCGGGTATTTCTCGTACTACCTGATCATCCCCACGCTGGCGCTGACGCTGTTTTTCCGCAAGCAGATCGATCTGCTGCACGATTTCCTGACGGCAGTCACCGTCACTTTCGTCATTTCGTATGTGGGTTTCATCCTGTACCCGGTGGCTGGTCCGCGATATTTTTTCGCCGACCACTTTAATGGTCCCATCCCGGGCTGGTTTTTTGTCCCCCTCGTCAATTGGATCATCGCTGGTGCGGCCATCCACGGCGGGTGCATGCCGTCGTCGCATGTCGCCGTGGCCCTTGTCGTTCTCATCTGGGCTTGGCGGACGGATCGCCGACTGGCGGCTGTCATGACGCCCTTTATTTTCACGTTGTTTTTTGCGACGATCTGGGGACGGTTTCACTACTTCTCTGATATGGTGGCGGGTTGGGTGACCGGGGTTGTAGGATTGAGTCTGGCTGGACACTGGTGTGCCGTGAGTCGGCTCACGATCCGGTCAGGTGTTCGTGCCGCATTGAGTCACGTTTCGGTGGTTCCTTAGATTCTATTCCATGTGTCCCGAATTCTTCCATATCGGTCCTTTTGCCCTGCGTGCTTATGGGCTGACGTTGGCGCTGTCCTTTTTCATCGGGTTGTGGCTCATCCGGCGCGAGGCATTGTTGCTTGGTGTCCACCCGGAGCGCGCCGTCAACTTTGGTTACATCCTGATTGTGTTCGGCGTTCTCGGTGCACGGCTGGGGTATGTCGCCTACCATTGGGGGGAGTTTTCGGGCAACATCCTCAGCATCATCAACCCCTTTGCCTCAGGTGAACGTTTTGGTATCGCCGGGTTAAATCTGCAAGGCGGGATGCTCCTCGCTTTTGTTGCCGGTGGGGTCTACCTTTATCGCAAAGGGATGCCGTTGTCCACCACGCTTGATGCTGTTGTACCGGCGATGGCGTTCGGCATCTTCCTCACACGCATTGGGTGTTTCCTCAACGGGTGTTGTTTCGGCATCCAGACCGATCTCCCATGGGGCGTTCATTTTCCCTCCGGCTCTCCCGCGTATGCTGTGTTCGACGCCGCGACGATTCATCCCACGCAACTGTATTCTTCTGCGTACGGGTTGGGCCTGTTCTTCCTGCTTATCTGGATCAACCAACAGCGCCACAACATTGGTGTGACAACGGCTGTCTTTTTCATGGTGGAAGCGGCCTTTCGGTTTGGCATCGAATTTGTTCGCTATTACGAGTCGGCCATGTGGGTTGACATTGGCACACTCCATGTCACCTACAATCAGTTGGTCGCGGCCGGACTGTTTGTTGTCGGCATCTTGTTCTGGGTGAACTCGCGAAAACGATCCATTGCCGCGCCACAGGCGTTTGTCCCCACTGCATGATCGGTATCGAAATCGCCTTGACCCGTCCGGCGTCGTGAGCGTATAATCGACCGACCACCACCCGGTAGTCCGCTCATCGCCCAAGGTGTTGAGCGACACTGGCAAACGGCAGCGGCATGATCCGGGGGGGGCTTTCATTATGCACCAGGAACGCCGTCTGATATATGAGTCATTCTCGATTCCGTACGGGCGTGTCTGCGTTCGTCTCGGATTGACCCCCAACATTCTGACGGTCGTCGGTCTCCTGCTGACGGCGGGCGCGGGGGTCGCCTTTTGGCAGGGCCGCTTCTTTCTGGGATTGATCCTGATGCTGGTTGCCGCGCTGGCGGATATGCTGGATGGCGCCACCGCTCGCGCGGGGGGGCTGGGAACCGTGTTCGGAGGTGTTTTCGACCACACGGTTGACCGCATCGGCGAGTTCCTCATTCTCCTGGGGATTGCTCTCTCCGGACATGCCGCACCCGGATTGGCGATGTTCGCGTTGTTCGGAATGTGGACCGCCTCGTACACGCGTGCGGTTGCCGAATCGGTCGGCGGCTTGAAGTCCTGTACGGTCGGATTTGCCGGCCGGCTGGAGAAATTTGTCCTGATCATCGCTGGCGCCCTCTTCGAGGAATTCTTCCCCCACGTGGCGATGGACTCCGCCTTGATCGTTGTCGGCGGCGTTTCATTCCTCACGGCGGTGCAGCGCCTGAACTATGCACGCAGAGAGCTTTCCCAGAAAGACAATGCCCCGCGATGATGCTGGCCTTCGGCAATCCCGTCTACGATTCGATCCGAACGCCGTGGGTGTCCACGTGCGATCGGGTTCTCTCCGGGTGTGCCGTCAATGCGGCCTTGGCGTTCGCCCGGTTGGGTGGCGACGCCTGTGTTGTCGGACGTGTCGCAGCGGACAGGCTCGAACATTACCACCGGACGCTCAGGTCTGTGGGCATCGGGCACCATACGGAGACGTGTCATGAGTCGGGTGGCTTCGGCTTGGACTACGACCGGCAGGGGCGGCGCGAACTCCGTGTTCTTGGGCAGGCCGAGCCGGTCACCCAGATTCCCGATTCCATCTCTCGTGCCCAGTCGATTTTTGTCGGTCCCGTTCTGCAGGAGACCTCTTTCGACCTGATTCGGACCATCCGGGGAAGGAGCGATGCCCTGATGATGCTCGATCCCCAGGGATTGCTTCGCCGGATCAGTCCTTCCGGCCGTATTGAGCATTTCAAGCCCGACGGGATTGAGGAAATCTGTTCCCTTTTTGACATCGTGAAACCCAATGAATTGGAGACGGAAATTCTCACCGGCGTCAACCCCCGTGAGAATCTCGATCGTGCCGCAGCCATTCTCGTCGGTTGGGGCATCCCGACCGTCATCATCACCCTGGCTGAACTGGGAGCGCTCATCATTAGCGAGGGACACTGGTATCGTCTTGACGCAGTCCCCACAGTGGCTGTTGATTCGACAGGCGCTGGCGATACGTTCGCCGGTGGCCTGCTCTATGCACTTTCGCAGGGAATGGATTGGCCCGAAGCGGGCCGTCTGGCGACGGCCGTGTCATCGATCATGATCGAGCAATGCGGGCCGGAGTTTGAACTGACGAGGACTGAGGCCCGGCGACGCAGCGCGACCGTGGCCGTTTCCCAGAGTCAACGGGCCGCTGCGGTTGCCAGTTGACAGGAGGCGGACCGCACCGTGTTGCGGTCGAGCAGAGGAAGGTTGCAATGTCCAAAGTGCGTGTTGCCATCATCGGGGTTGGGAATTGTGCGTCATCATTTGTCCAGGGAGTCCACTTCTACCACGATGCAAAGCCCGGTGAAATGGTCCCGGGTTTGATGCATGTCGATCTCGGTGGATACCATATCTCCGACATCGAGTTCTCTGCCGCAATCGACATCGACAAGAACAAAGTCGGCAAGGACTTGGGCGAAGCCATTTACACCAAACCCAACAATACCTATCGTTTTTGCGATGTCCCGCGTATGGGTGTGACCGTCCAGCGCGGTATGACCCACGACGGCTTGGGCGAGTATCTCTCGAAGATCATCGAGAAGGCTCCCGGCGACACCGTCAACATCGTCAAGCTGCTGCGTGACACCAAGACCGATGTGGTCGTCAATTACCTTCCCGTTGGCAGCGAGGAAGCGACGAAATGGTATGTGGAGCAGGTCCTCGAAGCGGGCTGCGGACTCGTCAATTGCATCCCCGTGTTTATCGCCCGCGAAAAGTACTGGCAGAAACGTTTTGAGGACAGGGGCTTGCCGGTCATCGGCGACGACGTCAAGTCACAAGTCGGCGCAACCATTGTGCACCGTGTCCTAACACGCCTCTTCCGCGAACGTGGGGTCAAGCTGCTGAGGACGTCGCAGCTCAATGTCGGTGGAAACACCGATTTCTACAACATGCTGGAGCGCAGCCGGCTCGAATCCAAGAAGATCTCGAAGACCAATGCCGTTACATCGCAACTCGACTACGATATGGGCGCGGACAATATCCATATCGGTCCGTCCGATTACGTTGCCTGGCTGGCCGATCGCAAATGGGCTTATATCCGGCTCGAAGGGCAGACATTCGGCGATGTCCCGCTCAACATCGAACTGAAGATGGAGGTGTGGGACTCTCCCAACTCGGCGGGTGTTGTGATTGATGCCGTGCGCTGCTGCAAGCTGGCCCTCGATCACAAGTTGAAAGGTGCCTTGATCGGCCCGTCGGCCTACTTCAAGAAGTCTCCCCCCGTCCAGTTTACCGACGAGGAGGCGCGCCGCCTGACCGAGGAATTTATCGAGAAGTACCGTCGTCGCGATGTGGAACCGGCCCCGAAAAACACAGAGGTCGCTGCCAAGCCCGCACCCGTCGCAGCAGCACGCACGTCCGTTCGGACCTGACGGTGTACGATTCGCCATGGTGCGGGATCATGTTCTGCAGGGGCGCTTATTCTGAAAGCAGAATCCGGTCAGAAGCGAGATCAGGGAGGGCGGCTTGGCCGCCCTCCTTTTTGGCACGTGTTCTTCTCTCTTGCCGAATGTCGTCTTGTTGAAGACTCACGTTCTTGTGGAACGGAAAGCGGGTGGCGATGAAACGACGGGCGGAAGCGAGACCACGCGGGTTCTTTCTGGTGGTGGAAGGAGCCGATGCTTCTGGCAAGACGACACTGGCGCGGCGACTGGCCATTGCCTACCGCCAGCAAGGCTGGACGGTGACCTCCGTGCGCGAGCCGGGCGGTACGAGGCTGTCGGAATCGGTCCGGCGCATCCTTCTCGATCCCAAGGCGCTGGTCAATCCACGATCGGAGTTGTTCCTCTACCTCGCGGCGCGGGCCCAACTCGTCGGTGACGTGATCAACCCGGCGCTGAGGCGGGGAGAATTTGTGATCGCCGACCGCTTCAGTCTGTCTACGCTGGCCTATCAGGTGGGTGGCCGGGGGCTCCCGGCACGGGCCGTCATGGCCGCTGATCGCCTGGCCCGCGCGGAGCTGAATCCCGACCTGACGATTCTGCTGACCGTGACCGAGGGTCAGTCGCGGTTACGTCGTCAGGAAAATCCCTGTCCGCCCGATCGCATCGAGCGCGAACCCGCATCATTCTTCCGGGCTGTCCGCGCCGAATATCTGAAGCTGAGCAGGAGGATGTCAGGCTTGATCGTGGTCGATTCATCAATCGGTGCCGATGACGTCTACGTGTGTGCAACTGAGCACATCGACCGCCGCTTGAAACGCCGCCGCCCTTCATCATGGATCCGCCACTGATCCCTTCCGTTATGACCTCTCAAGACCACAGTCTGATCGTTGCAGCCGCCTCCGGAGAAGATGAGCGGGCCGAGGCGACGCCTCCCTCAAGCGGGATCGGTCTGCGTGGATTGCTGTCGTTGTTCGTTGGCATGGCGCTGGTGGCTCTTTCAATCTGGTACGTGCGGAGTGATTCCCGGTACCAGGCGGCGGAGAACCTGAGCGCAGCGGCGCGAATCGTTCTGGAACGCGCGGCCGTCCCGGTTGATGCCTCGCAGATTGCCGAAGCCGCTGCACGCGGGCTGACGTCGGTCCTCGATCCCTATTCCTCGTTCCTCTCACCCGACGAGTATGAGTCGTTCACCGAACAGACCGAAGGAGAGTATGTCGGGATCGGCGCGGAGATCACCGCCCGCGATGGCGCCATCATCGTCTACAATGTTTTCCCGCTGTCACCGGCGGCCGATGTCTTCATCCGTCCCGGGGACCGGATCGTTGCCATCGACGGGGAATCCACCGCGGGGCTGCTGCCGGCACGTGTTGTCCAGCGAATCAAGGGACCAGCCGGGGCCGAAGTCACCATAACCGTTCAATCCCCCGGCGGCGCTCCACGGACCGTGCATCTCGCTCGCCGCACCGTGGCGGTCAATGTGTTCCCGATCGTCGGGATCACGCGATCAGGTGTTGCCTATATCCGTTGGACTCAATTCACAACGGGCTCGGGAGATCGTCTTGCGGCTCTCGTCGAAGACCTGTTGGTGGATCGGCCAATTGGGATTGTCCTTGACCTGCGTGGGAATCCGGGGGGACTCCTCGATGAGGCGGTCAGCGCCGCCGGCGTCTTCCTTCCCGCCGGAACACCTGTTTGTCGACTTGTCGGCCGGAACGCCGCGACGACCACGGAACTTGTGACGGAGGCGCCCACATCTTCCTATCAAGGCCCTTTGGTCGTTATTCAGGACGCGTCTACGGCATCGGCGTCGGAAGTGCTGGTCGGAGCCTTCCGCGATGCGTCGCGATCACTCGTCATCGGTCGGCGGAGCTTCGGGAAGGGTTGGGTGCAAACCGTAGCGCCGTTGGGCAGTATGGGCGCCCTGCGGCTCTCGACGGCACGCTACGCTACTCCGGGAGGATCCATGGTGGGGGACCCGCGCCTCGCACGCGCTCAGTATGATTCTATTTTGGACGGATTTACTCCCGGTGGTACCGGACTGGATCCCGACGTTGATCTCCCTGCTCCCCTCGTGGGACCATGGGAGTCTGAGTTCCTCAAGGCAGGGTTGTTCTCAGATTACGTCGCGGTCAATGCGGATGACTGGTCTGCCGCCGGGGCAGAGGACTCGACATATCTACTTGATGCATTGACCCGATGGCGTGACAGCCTGGGTTTGTATCCATCGGGTCCGGGCATGATGCTGATGAGCCGCGTGAAATTGGAACGCGATTCCTCGAATCCGTCGCCTCTGCGGGACAGTATTCTCTCAACGCTGGTGTCAACGATGTCCGAAGACGGAGACCTGCTCTTCCGGCGTGAAGGCAGGCATCTGCTGCGTCGCCTCTGGGAGGAGCGTCTTTTGTCCGTGAGTGATGCCGATCCCGGTGAGTTGGAAGCGATGATCGAATTTGACACCGACTTAGCCGTGGCGCGTGACTTGATTGAGCAGCCTGAACGGTACCGTTTGCTCCTCGAGAATGCGCGTGCGGGAGACCATGCGAACGTTGTGTCACGTTGACTGTCGCCGCCTGCCTGGCGGGCGGATACTTCTTGGGATGACGACTTCCCCGTTTTATTATGAATGTTCTTCGGTGAGAACAGGAATTGTTCTTCTGAAGGCGGAGCTTTTTTGAGGGGCGGAGGGATATGGCAGCCGAAAGGCGATGTGATGCGGTCGTGATGGCGGGCGGGTTTGGAACTCGGCTCAAGCCGCTGACCGTATCGCTCCCCAAGCCGATGGTCCCGGTGGGGAACCGCCCGTTGATGGAGTACACCCTCGATCTTCTCGCGTCTCATGGGTTCACGAATGTTCTCGTTCTGCTCTATTTTCAGCCCGAGACGATTGTGCAGCATTTTGGGGATGGAAAACGGTTTGGTGTTCATCTGGAGTACCTCCGCCCTAACGCCGACTATGGTACGGCAGGAAGTGTGCGCTATGCCCTCCAGCGGCTGGCGGACCGATTCCTGGTCATTTCCGCGGATATTCTCACGGACATCGATCTGACCGCGGCCGTGGATTTCCACTGTGGTGTGAAGGCTGAAGCGACTCTGGTGCTGTCTCACCGCGATAATCCACTCCCTTACGGGATTGTAGTGACCGACACATCCGGACGAATCGTGCGATTCCTCGAGAAACCATCCTGGGGGGAGGTCTTCTCTGACACAATCAATACCGGCATTTACATCCTGGACAAGTCGCTGTTCGCTGAATGGCCGGCGGAGCAGTTCATGGATTTTGGCAAGGACGTTTTTCCGCAGTCGCTGGCGCGCGGACGCCGCCTGTTTGGATACGCGAGTTCCGGGTACTGGAGAGATGTCGGCAACCTGACCGATTATGCCGCCGCGAATCAGGATTTTCTCGACGATCGTGTGTCGGTCCAGAAGCCTTACCCCGAACTGTCTCGGGGGGGGGCCCGGCTGGTGGCTCCGCCTGATTGTCTGATCGCAGCCGATGCAGTCTTCGAGGGGACTGTGGTGCTGGGTGGTCGCGTGTCCATCGGTGCGGGCGCCCGCATCTCCGATTCAACCATCGGTGACGGATCGGTAATTGGCGCCGGCTCTCAGATCAGGCGGTCAGTCCTCTGGTCGGCGGTTACCGTGGGTAGCCAGTCAGTTTTGGATGAGGCCATCCTCCAGACGGGTGTGCGCCTGGGCGACAATGTGAGTCTGATGGAACGGACGATTGTCTCGGAGCTGTGCCGCATCGGATCGAATGTCACGGTCAAGACCAATTGCCGCATCTGGCCACGCAAACGCATCGAGGATGGCGCCACTGTTTCCTCGAGCATTGTCTGGGGGGAACAGTACAATCGGGAACTGTTCACAGACGCCAAAGTCAGCGGACTGACAAATCGGGAGATCACGCCCGAGTTTGCCGCCCGATTGGGGGCTGCCTTTGCTTCGCTGTTCGAGATGAAGGGAACTGTCGTTTTGGCCCGGGATCGTTCCTTCGAGGGTCGCACAGTGGCGGAGGCGTTCAAGGCCGGCATGAGCTCCTCGGGTGTCAACACGCGCGATCTGCGGGACACGATCGTCCCGATCGTTCGCTTCGACCTGAAACAGGGGGGAGGGCTAGCCGGGGCCTATGTGCGCTCGGCGCCGGAAGATCCGGAATCGACCGATATCATCTTCTTTGATCGTGAGGGGTTTGATCTCCCCGTCGGCACGACACAGTCAATAGAGCGGCTGTTTTTCAGCGAGGATTTCCGTCGCGCCAACGCCTCGGCCATTGGCTCAATTGGCTACCCTGACCAGATCCTCGGACAATACCGAGAGGCTTTTCTTCAGCAGATCGATGTGGACCTCATCCGGGCCCGCAAGCTGCGCGTTGTCGTCGATTACAACGGAGGGCTGGCCAGCACGATTCTGCCGTCAATCATGTCTGAGATCGGCGTCGAAACAGTGTCGCTCAATGTAGTGTCCGGCAGCATCGAGGCCGGCGAACCCAAACATGACTATGGCCTCCTCTCGCGCATCGTCAAGGCCTTGGAGTACGATTTGGGCGTCTCCATAAGCTCACCGGGGGAGAAGATTGTCGTCGTCGACAGAAATGGGAGCGTCTTATCATCCCAGCATCTTCTCTTGGTCATGGCTGTGCTTTTCTGGAAAACGCATCAAGGCGGCACGATTGCATGTCCCGTCACGGCCACTGCGCAAATGGAGAAACTGGCGGTGAATGCCGGTGGCAAAGTGATCCGGGTGCGCAATGACCATTTGGCGATGATGCGCGCTGCGGCGTCCGGTTCTGTCGATTTCGTGGCCGGAACACGGGGTGGCTTCATTCTGCCGCCGTGGCAACGTGGAGCGGATGCCATGATCACCCTGGCGCATCTTCTCGAGTCCTTGGCCGCGAGCGAGGACGACCTGACCAACATCGCGGCCACTGTTCGTCCCGGTGCCTTTCTGGAAAAACGCATCTCTTGTCCTTGGAATCAGAAAGGCAAATTGATGCGGTGCCTTCTGGATTCAACGCCAGAAACGCAACGACAACTCGTTGATGGTGTGAGGCTTACGAGTGATATTGGCGCTGTCTGGATGGCTCCCGACCGAAGAACCGCGCACTTTATTATCCAAGCCGAAGCGGCAAACCGCGAAAATGCTGAGGCTCTGACCGCCGAATGGAGTGCCCGACTGGTTGTTTGGCGAGACTCATCAAAATGAGAGCCTGCTCCCATGCAGCCCGGCCTCTCGGCGCACATTTAGGATTCTGCCACTTGGGTAACCCTGATGTTTCTCCCGGTTAGTTTGCTTGACTGAGGGGCCAGAGACATAAATATTGCTCTTTCGTTTGAGGAAGCGACGACAGTGCCCATGCCAACCCCAGCAAGTCTCAGTGCTCAGAAGGGCTTGCAGGCCATGGCTCAGGGCTCGGGTCGCATGCTCCTATCTATCCTCTTGATACTGAACGCATTTCCCGTTTCGGGTGCGGCCAAGGTCCGGCCTGACGCATCGTCTGGAGACACACCGGATACCCGTCCCCAAGAATCTATGACAGCGGAGTCGGGCAAGCCGAATCCTGTGTATCTGGATCGCGTGATCGACTACAACGAGTACAAGGTTGGTCCGGGCGATCGCTTCATGGTCAACATTATGGGGGAGACGCCCGCGGAGTATGATGTGAGCATCACGCCTGAGGGCACGATCGTTGTGCCGTCGGTCGGCGTGATTTCGGTCAAGGGTCAGACGCTGGCTCAGGCCCGGACCGGTTTGGCGGTGATTCTAAAGCAGTTCTTCCCCAAGAGCACCGTCAGTGTGTCCCTGATCGATGTGCGGCGATTTCGTGTCGCTGTCACTGGCGCTGTGAAAAATCCAGGGCTGCATATCGTGACCGCCAATACCCGCGCGACGGAAGCGGTCAAGGAAGCCGTTCCGGATGAGATCGCGACGACCCGCTCGATTCGTCTGTTGCGTGGCGGTAAGGACTTGCGTGTCGACATGGTGATGTTCGATCGCTTGGGAATCGCCGACAGCAATCCTTACCTGGAAGAAGGCGACGTCGTCAACGTACCTGCGCGAAACCAAAAATGGGGTTTCATTGAGATCGATGGCGCTGTCAATGCCCCCGATCTGATAGAATTTGCTGAGGGCGACAAAGTTGGTGACTTAATCCGGCTTGCCTATGGTCTCTCCCCGAATGCCGACACGACACGATTGGAATTGTGGCGCTTTCGTCCGGGAGAAAGCGAAGCGCGCCGTGTCGAGTGGTCTGCAGGAGCCACATACAGCGAGTGGCGCAATACATCTTTGATGCAGGATGATCGCGTCATCGTGCGTGGGTTCGAGAACTACCATGAGAAGTTGTCCGTCAAATTAAATGGGGAAGTCAAACGGCCGGGTCTGTATGCCTTTCCGAAGCGCCAGGTCTCCTTGCGCGAGGTGATAGACTCTGCTGGTGGATTCACTCCCAGTGCCGATCTGCAGCATGCGACTGCTGTGAGGACGCGGCTCCCCGATTGGCTGGTCGACTACAAGAAGCGCGTCGATCAGATGCCGGTGGAACTGCGGTCCCGTTCGGAGAACGAGTGGCTTTCCGCCAGTGCACTCAGTGCTCCGGGACGCGTCGCCACGGATTTCACATGCCTTTTCGTGCATCAGGACACTTCCTGCAACGTGATGCTCTATGACGGAGACCAGGTGATCGTCCCCCGCCAATCGGACTATGTCAACGTGATTGGCCGTGTGGCCCAGCCGGGTCTGATCGCGCTACAACCGGGCGCGGACGTCACCTACTATCTTCAGCGTGCGGGCGGTTATGCCTGGCGTGCCGATCGTGGGGGGACTTTCCTCGTGAAGGGTGGGACGGGGACGGCGCTGAAAAAGGGCCAGATTAGGACGATCGACGCCGGCGACATTCTTGTTGTCCCCACGGCAAAGGACAAGAAGTTTTGGAGCAGCGTCAAAGAAACACTCATTGTGGCATCCAACATCGCCACGATCTATCTCGTGATCCGGCAGGCGACGCGATGACCAGCGAGCACGGGGCCCAGCCATCGGCGGGCGGCGTTCCGCCCCCGCTTCGTTCCCGGAGCTTGGACGATGTACCGCCCGGAGCGTTGCGCGTCATCGCGGTACTTGTTCGGGAGCGCCACCTCCTTTGGCGCTATCCCTTCGCCGTAACCCTCATCGTCGTTCTCCTATCCTTCCTCTTTCCCAACAGCTACAAGTCATCTGTCAGTGTCCTTCCTCCGGAGCGGGATTTCCAAACAATGAGTGTCCCGATGGGCGATCTCAAGAGTCTGGCTATCGGTGGAATGGCGCTGCCGCTGATGGCGACGCCATCAGATATCCTGGCGGCCGTCATTACGTCCCGTACCGTGCGAGATTCTGTTGTGGTGCGTCTGTCCCTCGCTCGGCACTGGGGCACCACCTTCCCAAAAGCGGTCAAGGCCCTCGAATCTGGCAGCGGGGTCAAAGTGGCGCAAACCGGGATTATTGACGCATGGGCCACCAGCACAGACCGCTTCTTTGCGGACACGCTGGCCAATGCCTTGGTGGATGAAGCCGATCGTTTGAATCGCGCGATCGTCAACACCAAGGGACGCCGGACACGCGAGTTCGTGGAAAAACGTCTCGAGGAGACCAAATCCCAATTGGTGACGGCAACGGATGCCTTGAGGCAGTTCCAGCGAGAGAACCACACGGTTGCTCTCGAAGCACAGGTCAGCGCCTTGGTCGAGAATGCTGCGAAGCTGAAAGCCCAGTTGACTGCTGACGAGATCGAGTTGTCCGTTCTGGAGGGCTCGCTATCGTCTGAGCACTATCGTGTCCAGCAGCTCAGTTCGCGGATCAGGGAGACGCGCCGACACCTTGATGAGATGGAACAAACAGCCGTTGGCGATTCGACTCAGGGAAGCGGCGGCGGAATCAGCGGATTACCGCGTCTCGGGCAGCAACTGGCGGAAAAATTGCGCGACGTGAAAATCGCCGAGGCGCTCTACATGCTGCTGACTGAGCAATACGAGAACGCCCGTATCCAGGAACGGCGTGACACGCCATCCTTTTCAATCCTCGATCATGCCTCCGGGGGCGGGGTGAAGGTCCGGCCCAAACGGACGGTCTTGGGTGCCGCCACATTTGTTGTCGCACTCGGGCTGGTGATTGCATTGGTTATGGTACGCGAGTTCTTCGCCCGGCTGGCGGTGACCGATCCCGAGCGGCACCGTGCAACGCGGGCGATCTGGGAATCTCTGCGCCAGACGCGTAGGCAGAAATAGCGGCAACTCTTTGCGTCTGGGACAATGAGGCCTTCAAAATGAGCGACAATCGGCCAGTACGTGTGGGTATGATCGGGCTGGGAGCATGGGGAAAGAATCTCCTGCGGGAGTTCTCGCGTGGAATTCATTCCGTTGTGCCCATCGCCTGCGATGCGGTTGCGGATGCCCGGGAAAGGGCGAAACTGCAGTACCCGGGTCTCGTGGTGACCGACAAGATCGAGCAGGTTCTGGATTCGGATGTTGCGGCTGTGGTCGTCGCCACCCCGCCGGCCAGCCATTACGCGATCGCCGCCGCGGCCATCAGTCATGGCAAGGATGTGTTTGTCGAAAAGCCGCTGGTGCTTGACGTGAGTGAAGGGGAGCGCCTGGTCGATCAAGCGGACAAGGCTGGACGGATTCTGATGGTTGGTCACATCATGGAGTACCATCCGGCCGTGGAGTGGCTGAAACAGCATATCCGCGAAGATGGATTGGGCAAGATTCTCTATCTCTACGCAGCACGGGTCAATCTGGGGAAGCTCCGCGATATCGAAAATGCGATGTGGTCCTTTGCGCCGCACGACATCTCCATGATCTCGTATCTGCTGGATGAATACCCCCGGCGTGTCGCCGCGGTCGGCCAATCATATCTTCGTCCCGGCATCGAGGACGTCGTCTTCCTTACCATGTGGTACGACGGTAAGTTGATGGCCCATGTCCATACGAGCTGGCTCGATCCCCACAAAGTGAGGTCGCTGACCATTGTCGGCCAGAAACGGATGGCCGTTTTCTCGGACACCGAACCCGCAGAGAAAATCAAGATATTCGACAAGGGTGTTGACGTCACCACCGACTACAATACCTATGCTGAGTACCTGACTCTTCGGGCGGGGGGAGTGCATATTCCCCGCGTGGATAATTCCGAACCGCTGTCGGTCGAATGCCGTCATTTCCTCGACCGGATCCGAGACCGCCGCCCCCCCCGTTCGGATGGACGCGACGGCGTCCGGGTTCTTCGGGTGCTCGCTGCCGCGCAGCAATCTCTCGAATCGGGGGGAACCCCGGTCGACATTCCCGCCCTCAAATAGGAGAGAAGATCGTGAGTATCATCATCGACCCGACCGCCCGCGTTGCCGAAGGCATCCGCTGGGGAGAGTTCTGTGTTGTTGGTCCGCGTGTTGAGATCGGTTCCGGCTGCGAAGTCGGCAATCATGTCGTTTTGGGGGCCGACACGACCATTGGGACCGGCGTGCGCATTGACGACGGAGCCGTCATCGGAAAACTGCCCATGCGCGCCGCCAACACCGCGGTTACCAAACTGACCGAGCTGCCGCCATCGCGCATCGGCAACGGTGCCATCATCGGCACGCACGTCGTCATTTATCGTGGCGCAACCATCGGCGCCCGGGTCCTGATTGCTGACCTGGCGACGGTCCGAGAAAACGTCACGATTGGCGACTTTACCATAGTGGGACGCGGCGTTGCTATTGAGAACTTCTGCAAGATCGGATGCTACTGCAAACTGGAGACGAATGTCTATATTACCGCTTATTCGGTGCTTGGTGACCGCGTTTTTGTCGCTCCCGGTGTGCTGACGTCCAACGACAATTTCGTGGGACGGACCGAAGAACGTTTCAAGCACTTCAAGGGAGTCACCATTGGCCGGGGGGGGCGTCTCGGTGTCGGCTCTGTCATCCTTCCCGGAAAAGCGATTGGGGATGATGCGCTGGTCGCCGCCGGAGCCCTGCTGACCAAAGATGCTCCGGCGAAGACGATCATGGCCGGTGTTCCGGCAAGTCCCATGCGCCCTGTCCCCGTGGAGCAGTTGCTGGATGCACAGAATTGGCCCGATGTTCAGAAGAAACCGTGAACGTACGCACATCCGATATGTGAGGAAATCACAATGCCTGTACCCCTGCTGGATCTGACGCGTCAATACCGTGTGCTCAAGGCCGAGATCGATGACGCAGTGGCCCGCGTTCTCGCGCATGGTAAGTTCATCATGGGGCCCGAGGTCGGTGAATTCGAGCAAGCGGTGGTCCAGAAGCTGGGTGTCGCTGAAGCCATGGGTGTCGCTTCCGGTTCGGATGCCTTGATACTTGCCTTGCGGGCGGTTGGCGTCGGCAACGGGGATGAAGTCATCGTCCCGACATTCTCGTTTTTCGCGACGGCCGGCTCCGTCACTCACGTCGGCGCCACGCCGGTCTTCTGCGACATCAGTGCCGATGATTACAACATCGATCCGGCGCTGGTGGAGGCGAAGATTACGCCGCGCACGAAGGCCATCATGCCGGTGCATCTTTTTGGTCAGATGCCGGACATGGAACACCTGCGCCGGATCGCGGACAAGCATCATGTTCCCCTTGTCGAAGATGCCGCTCAGGCGATTGGCGCCTCCTATAAGGGAACGACCGCCGGACGATGGGGACAGGCCGGTTGTTTCTCGTTCTTTCCGAGCAAGAACTTGGGAGGCGCCGGCGACGGGGGAATGATTATTTCCGACGATCACGAGGTCGCCGAGCGTGTCCGCATACTCCGGACCCATGGCGCCAAGCCCAAGTATTACCACGGAATCATCGGGTACAATTCCCGCCTCGACACCATCCAAGCGGCCATTCTCACCGTCAAGCTCCCGCACTTAGAAGTGTGGACCAGCGGGCGGAGAGTGCATGCAGACGTATATGACCGGGAACTGACGGGAGTCGGGGATCTCCGACTTCCCAAACGCACAGTCGGCGCCCAGCACATCTACAATCAATACACGATCGCCACTTCGCAACGTGATGCGCTGCGTAATCATCTCAAGTCCCGCGGAATCGGCTGTGAAGTCTATTATCCTCTCCCTCTGCATCTGCAGAAATGCTTTGCCTCGCTGAACCATTCAGAAGGGGACTTTCCGGTCGCGGAGAGGGCGGCCAAGACTGTTCTCTCGATTCCTATCTATCCGGACCTGACAGAAAGCGAGCAGGGGACCGTCATCGGCGCGATCCAAGAATTCTTTGCATGAACTTACCCCATGTTGCATCACTCGGATCTGCTGTGCCGTCGCAGCGGGAGCGGAAGCAACCCCAACGGGCCCCGCGGCCAGTAGTGGTCTCTGTCTTTGGGACGAGACCGCAACTGATCAAGCTCGCGGCCATTTGGGAACTCCTCGACAAGTGCTTCCACTCAATCCTGATCGACTCGGGACAGCACTACGACTTCAACTTGGCGGATGTGTTTTATGAAGATCAGGGTATCAGGCGTCCGGATCTCCATCTTGGTGTGAGTCGCGGCACGCCAGGCTCTCAGATTGCCCGCATCGCTGACCTTCTGGACCGGTCACTCAGGCGCCTTAATCCAGCGGCTGTATTAACATTTGGTGATACGAGCACGACGGCGGGAGCCGCCCTCGCTGCGGCTTACAACAATATTCCCATCGCGCATATTGAAGCCGGGTTGCGATCGTTCGATCGTTCATCGTCTGAGGAGAAGAACCGCCTGCTGGCCGACCATCTGGCCACTTGGCGCTTCTGCCCGACCATGACAGCGGTCAGAAATCTTCGCCGCGAGGGAATCACCGAGGGTGTTCATGGCGTGGGGGATATCCTCTACGAATCGTTTCGTCGTGAGCGCCTGGGGCGAGGGCGTTCTCGTGCTCTCGCGGCGTATGGCCTCAAGCCAAAGGCATACTACCTGATCACCTGCCATCGGGCCGAAAACGTCGACGATCCGGATCGCCTACGATGTCTTGTCTCCGTGTTGCTCAATTTAGGATATCCTGTTGTATTCCCGATCCATCCCCGTGCGCGAAAGAACCTGAAACGACAGCGACTCCTGGCTGGCCTGATGCGCCGTAAGCAGCTCATTCTCACGCCGCCACTGGGGTACCACCAGACCCTTTCACTGCTGGCAGGCGCTCAGGCTGTGCTGACCGACTCCGGTGGCTTGCAACGGGAGGCCTGCTGGTTGCAAACGCCCTGTTTGACTCTGCGCGACCGCACCGAGTGGGTAGAAACGGTGCAGTGCGGTGCCAACCGCGTGGTTGATCTTGATCCCGAGAGGGTCATGCGGGCGCTGAACCGCCCTTGGAATATCAAAGCCCTGAGGGATCCCTGTTTCCAGCTGAAAGACCCCGCGCGTCGGATCGTCATGCGCCTGGGCCGGGACCTGGCGTGAACTGATTTCAATTCTTTCGTCCGTGGATAGACTCAACCGCTCCGTCCTGGCATGAAATCGACATCCCTTCGTCACGCCGGATTGATCCTGATCTTTACGGCCGTTCTCGCCAAGTGCATTGGATTTCTCCGGGAAGCCGTGATTGCCGCAACCTATGGGACATCACAGACGGTCGATCTCTATCTGTCTGCCGCCACGATTCCCGCGCTGGCGGCGACAGTCCTTTATCACTCGATTCCCAATGCCTTTGTCCCTCTTTACTCAGTCGGAACACCCGGACAGCGCGCGCGAAAAGCGGCATGGGTTGTCCTCGCCATCATGCTGCTGGTCACGCTTGCCATGTGGTTCTTCGCGGAATATCTCGTGTACCTGACGGGCGCAGGCTTTTCCGCTGCCGTGCGCGGCGAAGCGGCTACGCTATTCCGTGTGTCTTCCGTCGCCGTGGCCCTGGCGACCGTTGAGGCCTTGTCCCGCAGCCGGCTTCTGGCGCGTAAACAGTTTCTTCAGCCAGGCCTGTCATCCATGTGGCAAAGCATCGCGATGATCGTTGCTGTGGTCATGAGCCCCACGGATGGTGCGCGCACGCTGACTTGGGGTTTTGTCGCAGGCAATGCCGCTTCCGCCATCTGGAATCTTGTGCCGTTTCGGCGCTCTGTCGCCGAAACTGGTAAAGACTCGACGCTGCCTTTGGCGCGACCCCAGTCCGATGGTCTGGGGATCTGGATCGCGCTGGTGCTCCTCGTGGACACCATCCCGCAATTCTATGCCCTGATCGACCGACAATTCGGATCATTTCTGCCCGCAGGCTCGATTGCCGCTCTGCAATACGCCAACCTCGTGGCCATACTGCCTCAATCGATCTTCAGCGTGGCGGTGGGGATGGCCATCTTCCCCTATCTGTCCGAGTCGATCCAATCGGGTGATCACGCGCGGGCAGGCGATATTCTTGATAGGGCGTTTCGCTGGTCGATGATTGCCGTGGTCCCGCTGGCGGTCCTTCTGATGGTCTTCAACAGCGACATCATCCGCCTCTTGTACGAGCGTGGCGTTTTCAATGCAGAGTCCCGACGAATGACCGCATCGATCCTGTTCCTCTACAGTCTTTCCATCGTGCCCAACGTATTCATGGCAGTCGCGGCGAAAGTTTTCTATTCTTCACGCCGATGGGGACCAATTCTGCTGGCCGCCGTCGCCAGCGTGGCGATCAAGTATCTGCTGAGTCTGATCTGGCGGGAATCCTATGGCGTGCAGGGAATAGCGGCGGCAACGACCGTGGGGTCTGTGATCGGCGCGGCGATTCTCTTTCTTGCGCTCCCCCACTGGGTCACTGTGGGCAAGCTGAGAGGATGGGGACGGTACATTGTGGTGCCCGGTTCCCTCGTCTTGGCCGGCTCCCTGCCGGGATGGTTTGTCATGAGCCATGTACCCGGCGCTGAGACGATAACAGCCGCCGTGGCGAGAGTCGTGCTGGGTGTCCTGATCGGCGGCCTGCTGCTCGTGCTGGCCGGGCCACGCTTGGGGATTCCAGAACTGGCGCAATTGCGGCTTGGGGCAATCAAACGACTTGACCGGTAAATTGGCCCAATGTCCGATGGAGTTCACTTCCCATGCATGCAATGAATGAGTCTGTCGACACGCTCCTCCTCGTGCATCTGGCCGGAGAATGGGATACCTTTCATCGGCGGTATCTGCTCTTGGCTCTGGCAAAGAGCCTCCCGGCAAACGCAGCCATGGTGTGTGTCAACCGGCCGATCACAGTCGATGTGACTTCATGGAAGTATCCGCGGAAGTTCTGGACGGGGGTCTGGCTCACTCGCGTTCAAATCGAGACCCCAAGACTGTGTGTGATCACACCGAGGATGCCATCGCATGAAATGATCGCCTCAAGAATACCGGGAATGGCCCGTGTCAACCGGGCGCTGATTCGTACTCAACTCGTACGATTCATTGACAGCCACTTTCCGCGTGTCCAAAAGGTCATTCACTGGCTCTACCACCCTGTGCAGACTTGGGTGACCGGTACGGTCGATCATTCGGGTATCGTCTACGAATGCTACGACGAATACTCGCGGACCCCGCTCGGCAAGCCCGCTCTATGGGACGCGCAAGCCGAGGACAGGCTCCTGCAGATGTCGGACATCACATTCGCGACATCCCGTGCGCTCGTCGAATCTCGCCGGAGAGTCGGCAACCGCGTTCTGTTCCTGCCCAACGGTGTGGCGTCGTCTTTTTTCGCCACTCCACTCATCTCGGCGGATGCGATCGATGCAATTCCCCGTCCGCGGATTGGGTGTCTGGGTACAGTTCGCGAGTTGTTGGACTTCACCTTGTTGGAAGAGATCTTCTCCCGCAATCCTGAGTGGAACCTTGTCTTCATCGGTCCGGTTCATCCCAAGGCTTCGATCCATTCGATCGCGAGACTGAAAAACGTTCATTTTCTCGGTCAACGGCAGTACGACTCCCTTCCTGGCGTTCTGAAGCGACTCGACGTGGGGCTTATTCCGCACGCGGACAATGAGTACACCCGCGCGGTCAATCCCATGCGCCTTTATGAATACGGCGCCGTGGGATTGCCCGTCGTCTCAACCCCGCTTCCAGAAGTTCAGCGCTTCGCAGGCGTTATCACCATTGCTCCAGCCGAGAGCGGGGCATTTGCACGCGGAATCAGGGAGACTCTCGACTCCGACCGTGAAGTTCTCTCCCGTGCACTCCGTGCAGCGGTCAGGGAGTATTCTTGGGAGACAATTGTCGAAAAGCGCGTTCTGCCTGCACTGCGCGAAGTGTTTCACTTCTGATTGGCTTCCTTTTGTGATGGTGGACCAAACGTCTCAGACCAAGCCCCGGCGGCGAAATCGTGTCCTGCTGGTTGCACCAAGATTGGTGGCGACTTTCACACGGCAGGATCTGCGGATTCTCCAGACAGAGTTCGAGGCGGTCCTGTTCCCGTTCCAGGGTCTGTCATCTCTGCCCGCATTGCGCCACGAGATCAAGGCCGCTGATGTGGTTGTCATCTGGTTCGCCGGTCGACATGCGGCTCCGGCTGTCTGGTTTGCGGGACGCGCTGGCATTCCTGTCGTGACCATCGTCGGTGGTTACGAGGCCGCGTGGGTGCCGGAAATCGGTTACGGGATTCCGCCGCGCTCCCTCCACGCTCGCATCATAAACTGGGTTCTGAAGCATTCAGCGCAAGTGTTCTCGGTCTCCCTTGACTCCGATCGCGACCTCAAACGACACTACCCCAATGTGGCAGGCAAGGTGAGGTTGATATACAACGCGGTTGATACGTCAGTGTATAGAACCCAGATGACGAGTCAACGCCACGGTGTCCTCAGCGTTGGTTCGATTGCCAGTGGCACGTTGGCGAATAAGGGATGGACCCTCTTCTGGCAAACCGCAGCCGCCATGCCTGATATCTCCTTCATTGCCGTTGGGCCAGTGGCAGATCAGGCCGGCCGGGACATGGTTTCGCATTGCCTGCCCAACCTGTCATGGCTGGGGGAACTCAGAGGCGATGATCTGCTCTGTCAGTACCAGATGGCTTCAGTCTACTTCCAGGGTTCAGTTCATGAAAGCTTCAGTTTGGCCACCGCCGAAGCCATGTCCTGTGGCTGCATCCCCGTCGTTTCGCACAATGGCGCCCTGCCCGAGGTGGTGGGGGATGCCGGGTTCTATCTGGATGATCTGTCGGTGCCGTCCGCCGTCAAGGCCATCCGTGAAGCGCTCAACGCGCCACCCGAAGGACGGCACACGGCACGACAACGGATTGTCGACAATTTTGACGTCGAGCAGCGGCGTCTGGCCCTCTGTGCTCTGGTCCATGAAGTGATTCAAACCAATCCGGTGCACAACAGATGACTCGCGGCGGGCGCCCCGCCACCCGTTTTCACTGGTCAAAACACCGTTCTCCGAGTATCATGACTATATGGTGCAGGCGGTGTCCCTCGAAGGCGTCTTGAAGGCGTGCCTATGCCGGGTCGGACGGTGGCGCTGGATCATCTGGGATCTGGTGGCCATTCAGGGCGCCTTTGCGATTGTTCTCTGGCTCAGGTTCTACTCCAGCAGGCCAGAAGCGGCGGCGACCGCCACGCCGGCTGAGTACTTGAGCCCGGCCTGGTGGATCTCCGTTGGGTGGCTTTTGATCTTTGCCATTTTCGGGCTGTACCGAACCGGTGGTTTTGCCTCGGTGACAGCCGAACTCACGCGTTTATTCCACGCCGTGACCTTTGGTACTCTGCTGCTGGCTGTCCTCACCTTCGACCCGACACACTCGTTCACCGAGCCGCGCACGGTCTTGGTGGGATATTGGGGTGCATTGCTGATTCTTCTGGGTGGGGGACGCCTTCTGCCATCCTTGCGATCCAGCCCCGCTGACCGTGACGAAGCAGTGGGCATCAGTGGACGGCGACTGATGATGGTTGGGACAGATGCCGGGTTGGTGGTCGTGTCGTACTATGCCGCGTTTTGGCTGCGTTTCGATGGCCATATTCCGTCCGATGCGATGGCCGCCTTCTGGAACACTCTCCCGCTCGTATTTCTGGTGCGCATCGCCGCCTTCATTTATTTTCGGCTTTACTCGGCAGTGTGGCGGTATGCATCGATCAATGATCTGAGTTCTATCCTGAAGGGGGTTTCTGCCGGAACAGGAATCCTCGTTCTCCCCGTCTTCTTCTTTGGCGTCCCCGGTTACCCGCGGTCGGTCTTCCTGATCGATTGGTTCCTGATGGTGATCCTGCTGGGAGGAGACCGTTTTGCGCTGCGGGCTGTGCGTGAGCTGACCCCCCGGTACCTGCGCGGAAGGCGCCGAATCATGATTGTGGGAGCCGGTGATGCCGGGGAAATGCTGGTGCGCGAGCTTATCAAGAGTCCGGGGACCATGGTTCCCGTCGCTCTCATTGACTCGGATCCCCAGAAGCATGGAGCGCGTTTGCACGGTGTCCCGATCGTTGGCGATGAGACACAACTGCTGACCGCGGTCAAGCGGTACCGTGTCGCGGAGATCCTGATTGCCATTCCCTCGGCGACCGGACGCCAGATGCGCAAGATCGTCACGCTTTGCGCGGGGACGGGGTTGCCATTCAAGACTGTGCCGTCACTTCGGGAGATTCTCAAAGGACCGGTCAGCGTTGGCCAGGCGCGGGCGGTCCAAGTGGAAGATCTGCTACGCCGCGCCCCCGTCGAGACGGATCCCTCCACGCTCGCGCAATTGTTGGCGGGACGGCGTGTCATGGTAACCGGTGCGGCGGGGTCAATCGGCAGCGAACTGGCCCGCCGTATCGTGACGTTCGGACCGGCCGATTTGCTGCTCGTCGATCGTGCCGAGAACGCCATGCACGATCTCTTGGAGGAGTTGTCCCGTAACGGCCATGCGGGAGTGGTCAAGGGTTTCCTGGTAGACATCACGGATCGCGCTCGGTTTCATCGGCGATTCTCCGGGTGTGTCCCCGACGTTATTTTTCACGCGGCCGCCAGCAAGCAGGTGCCTCTGTCCGAAGACTTCCCCGATGTCGTCGTTCTCAACAACATCGGCGGATCGCGTTTCCTGATGGATTGGTCGCTCGAGCGCAGGGTCGAGACTTTTGTGAATATCTCCACCGACAAAGCCGTGTGTCCCCGAAGTGTCATGGGTGCCACCAAACGGGCGGCTGAACTGCTGGCACTCCGGCGCGCTGAAGAAGAGAAGACGAAGTTTGTCAGCGTCCGTTTCGGCAACGTTCTGGGCTCGAACGGCTCTGTCGTGCCGCTCTTTGAACGACAGATTCGCGCCGGTGGTCCGGTCACCGTCACCCATCCCGATGTCTCACGCTACTTCATGACCATCGGCGAGGCGGCTCTACTCGTCTTGCAGGCGGCGGCGATCGGCCGAAACGGGCAACTTCTGGTTTTGGATATGGGTGAGCCGATCCGCGTCGTGGACCTGGCACGGAATTTGATCGCGCTGTCCGGGCTCCGTCCTGATTGTGACATTGCCATCACGTTCACGGGGCTGCGGCCAGGCGAGAAGATGGAGGAAGACCTGTTCGGTCCTGATGTCACGCCGCGGCGGTCGGCCAACGATAAGATCTGGATGATCGATGCCGTCGACGATGCATCGCCCGACTTCGAATCCCGTATCACCGATTTGCTGTCCGTAGCCCGTGAGGGCGACCGTGCGAAGACTCTTGAGCTCTTGGCGCAAGTCATTCCCGGGTATGCTCCTCAGACGAACGACGGCCCGAAGCTCCGCGACATGTTTCCCCAGATGTCGGGTCATCCACTCCCACGAGATGCGAGAGAGTAGAGGGCGGGAATAGTGCGTTCCCGATGTCAATGTGACGATTTCTGCTCGAAGGGAGGGTTTGAGAGATACCTATGCTCGATCTGAAATTCATCCGTGAGAATGTTGACGTGGTCCGGCGCGCGATCGCTGACAAGCACGAGACAGATTGTGTCGATGAACTGATGGCGCTGGATGCACGTCGGCGTCAGATCATCGGTGACGTTGAAACACTCAAGCACGAGAAGAATGTCGCCTCGGAGAATATCGCCAAGGCCAAGAAGGCCGGAACCGACACCAACCCGGCCATTGCATCGCTCCGCATTTTGTCGGATCGGACGCAGTCTCTGGATGAAACGCTGCGCCAAGTCGAAGATCAAATCCTCCAGTGCCAACTGCGGATACCGAATCTCCCGCACCCCGATGTCCCCGTCGGTGATGAGTCCGCCAACCGGGACGTGCGTTTCTGGGGGGAAAAGCCGGTCTTGTCTTTCAAACCCGCCCCACACTGGGAATTGGGAGAAGCGCTGGCCATCTACGATGGCGCCGCCGGCGCCAACGTGTCTGGCAGCGGATTCTTTGCGCTTCGTGGGGCCGGGGCCAAGATGCAACGCGCGTTGATTAACTTCATGCTGGATCGCCATGCGGCCCATGGCTACCTCGAACACCGTCTCCCGTACCTTGTCACTGCTCGCACGATGCAGGGGACGGGACAGTTGCCCAAGCTGGCGGCGGACATGTACCGGGTTGAAGCCGATGATCTGTACCTGATTCCCACGGCGGAAGTCCCGCTGACCAATCTGTCCGCCGGGTCGATAATCGACGCCGAAAGCCTCCCGCGCCGCTTCGTCGCGTATACGCCGTGCTTCCGTCGCGAAGCGGGTGCGCATGGGAAAGACACGCGGGGAATGATCCGCGTCCATCAGTTCGACAAAGTGGAACTGGTCAAAATCGTCGCCCCGGACCAGTCGGAGAAGGAACTCGAATCTCTGGTCGCGGATGCCGAGGCGGTCCTGCAGGCGCTGAAACTCCCGTACCGGGTCAAACTGCTGGCGACGGGGGATCTGTCATTCGCCGCGGCCAAATGTTACGATCTGGAAGTGTACGCGGCTGGCGTGGATGCATGGCTGGAAGTCTCCTCCTGCTCAAACTTCAATGATTTCCAATCCCGGCGGATGAATCTCCGTGCCCGGTCCAAAGGCGGCAAGCCCTTCTTCCCGCATACGCTCAATGGTTCCGGGCTGGCGCTGCCGCGGACAGTGATTGCCGTCTGGGAAAACTACCAGACGGAGAGAGGAACCATCCGTGTGCCCGATGTTCTGGTCCCCTACATGGGTGGGCAGATAGAAATTCTCTGAGTCCGGCATCGAACACACCACCGGTGGTTTCCCTTGAAACGATCCCAGGTCCTGACCATGCGACGGCGATTGTGGATGATGCTCCATGGGCGCACGGGTTACACCGGTTTCCCATTGGCCTTCAAGGGACTGCTTATCCTCGGTATCGTCATGATCGCGGTCCTTCTCGTGTACTCCACGCAGACAATGGTCAGCGAGTTGAAGGCGTCGGAGGCCCGACTTGCGAATGCCTACGCCAGTCAGTGGAAGCGTGCCGCCGAATCGACCGACCCGGGCGAGATTGGGTATCTATTCGATCAGATCATCAGCAAGAGCGACTTTCCCATTGTTGTGGCCGACCGGCACGGGGATCCTCTCTACTGGCGCGGGTTAAAGGGTATTGATGAAGGAGACACGAGTGCGGCGACGCGGCGGCAGGTCTTGAAATTGATGGCGCGCATGCGCGCTGAGTACCCGCCCGTGCCAATCACCTATGAAGGGGAGGTACTCTATAACCTCCATTACGGAAACTACGGGTTGATTCGTGCCGTTGCCCGCTTTCCCTACGTCATGCTGGGTCTGACGACGCTGTTCCTGCTCATCGCCTACATGAGTTTCCGGAACATCAAGCGTGCCGAACAGCGATACATCTGGGTGGGGATGGCCAAAGAGACGGCCCACCAACTCGGCACTCCCCTAATGTCTCTTCTGGGATGGCTCGAGATTCTGCAGGAGCGGTCCGCTTTGGGTGGCGCGAAGGAGCCGGAGGCCGACGTCGATAATCCCATCGATATTATCTCTCACATGCGGGCCGACGTCGCCCGCCTGAATCGCGTGGCCCAGCGATTCAGCCAGATCGGCTCGGAGCCGGACCGGAAACCCCAATTGATCGAGCCGGTCATTCAGGAGGTTGTCGGGTATTTTCGCGAACGGCTGCCGTTTCAGGGCGGCGGTGTCCAAATCTCTTTCGCCGCCGACCCGACGACACCGATACCGATCAATGTGGAATTGATTGCGTGGGTGCTGGAGAATCTCATCAAAAATGCCCTGGAATCGGTCGATCCCAAAACTGGCACGGTTCAGATTCATGCTGGCCCCCATCCCCGCAGTGGCGCGCGGATCACCGTGACCGACAACGGACGCGGCATAGCAAGTATTCAGCAGCAGAAGATATTCCATCCGGGTTTCACCACCAAAAAACGCGGATGGGGTTTGGGGCTGACCTTGGCACGGCGGATTGTCATGGAGTATCACGGTGGCGATCTCTACCTGCAGGAATCAATCCCCAACCAGGCCACCACATTCGTCATCGATCTGCCGGGGTAAACCCACACCGGAGCAAGCCACGCCGTAAGAATGCCGAAAGGGACAAAATGCCTGCAGCCAGCCGTCATGTACTCTGGGTGGACGATGAGATCGAAATGCTTGAGTCGCATTTTCTTTTTCTCAAGGGGAAAGGCTACGAAGTCACCGGCGCTCACTCAGGGAACGATGCGATTGCGTGGATACAAAAGCGCCGCTTCGATCTGGTGCTGCTCGACGAGCAGATGCCGGGCATGGACGGACTCACGACGCTCGAAGAGTTGAAGAAGATTGACCCGAACTTGCCCGTCGTCATGGTCACCAAGAGCGAAGAAGATCACATCATGGATCAGGCGATCGGCAAGAAGATCGACGATTATCTCACCAAACCCGTCAACCCGTCCCAGATTCTCTCGGTCATCAAACGTCTCCTGGAACGCCGCAAGATCCAATCGGAGCATCTGGCGAAGAAGTATGTCGATGATTTCAACAGCCTTCGTGAGACTCTCTCGCAGCAGTCGGGCTGGAGAGAGTGGATTGCTGCCCACCAGTTGCTGTCCCATTGGGATCTGGAGCTCGATTCGTTTGTCAACCTGGGACTGGATCAGACACACCGCGAGTGCAAGAAGGAATGGAATGCCGGGTTTGCGCGTTGGGTGGAACGGGAGTACCCCCGCTGGCTGGCCAATCTCGACTCACCGGATCGCCCGCCACTGTCCGTCGATGTGGTTGGACGTTATCTGGCGCCTCATCTGCGAGCCGGCCGCAAAGTGTACTTCTTCGTGATCGACTGCATGCGGCTCGATCAATGGCTGAACATCGAATCCGAACTCGCCGAGCAATTTCAGATCGAACGCGACTACTATTTTTCTCTCTTGCCGACAGCGACGCCGTACAGCCGCAATGCCATTTTCTCCGGTCTTTTCGCTGACGAGATCAAACGTCTTTATCCCGAGCTATGGCAGATCGGCGACAAGGATGAGTTCTCGCGCAACCGGCTGGAGCACCAGCTCCTGGACCAACAACTCGATCGTCTCGGGGTCCGTCTGCCCGCGGAAGCAAAGTATGTCAAGGTTCTTGATTTCGCCGAAGGGGAAAATGTCGCCCGCAAGTTCTCGTCATACAAAGACACCCCCTTGCTCTCCGTCGTTTACAATTTCATTGACCACCTTGCGCATGGCCACACCGAGGACGAAATCCTCCACGAACTGGCGCCGAATGAAGCCGCCTTTCGCGGACTGATGAAGACATGGTTCATCAACTCATCCTGGATCAAGGTCCTCCGTAAGATCGCCCGTGAACCCAACTCCGTGGCGATTGTCACCACCGACCACGGGAGCGTCATGGGCATGCGTGCCGCCATGGCGCATGGGCGCCGCGATTCGTCCCCGAATCTTCGCTACAAATTCGGGGACAATCTCAACGCCGATCCCAAGGAAGCTGTCATCATCAATGATCCACGCACCTACCGCCTCCCAATGTTCACCATGAACACAACGTACCTGCTGGCGAAAGAAGACTTCTACTTCGTCTACCCCACGAATTTCAACGAATATCAGCGGAAGTTCGCAAACACATTCCAGCATGGGGGGATCTCACTCCCGGAGATGATACTCCCTGTGGCGACGCTGATCCCGAAATAGACAGCGATTGCGGTAATGGCCGGTGGGGATGAAATACCATGGAGGGGGATAACAAGGCATCAGAATCTCTGCTGGGGGAACATCTCACCCGCTCCGTTGAAGAGACACAGCAATTGGCGGGATCTTTCGCGCAGTTGCTGTGTCCCGGCAGTTGGGTTGGGCTGGTCGGGCCGTTGGGATCAGGGAAATCAGTATTCGCCCGAGCGATTGGCGGCTTTTGGGGCGTCACGGAGCCGATGCCGTCTCCGACCTACACGCTGATGAATTGTCATCAAGGCCGCTGCCAGATCTGTCACATGGATCTTTATCGTATTGGCGAGCCGGATGAACTGGATTTTGCCGGCCTGGGGCCGTATTTTTCTGGGCCGGGGATCTGCCTCGTTGAGTGGGCTGACAAGGTCCGGCGACGGTGGCCTCTGGTCGGCTGGTTCGTGACATTTACTCGGTGTGATTCCAGCAGCCGGTTGATCCATATCCGTCATTTTGGCAGTGTGCCGGTGCAATAAAAACATGCGCGTATTGGCATTCGACTCAATGTCTCCGCGTCTCACCGTTGGCTTGGCCGACGGAGACAAACCCATTGGACGATGGGACAGCCGTCCGGATCGTCATCGCGGAAATGCTCTCGATGAGTTGATTGACCGTGCGCTGGCCAGCGCCGGATGGAGCCGCCGTGACATTGGCGGCTTGGCTCTGGTAACTGGTCCGGGATCCCTCACGGCCATCCGGATTGGCTGGGCGACAGCAACGGGCTGGTCCCTGGCGATGGACATTCCGGTGACCGGATGGTCTGTTCCGACCGTGCAACGGAGAAGATGGCTTGATGAACGCGAACACGGCGTGGATAGTTTGAAGATAGGCGAGAAGACCCAGTTCTGTGTGGTCCATCATCGCGGTGACGAGTTCTATGCATACCGTCTGGACTCCGGTGATCGGCCGTCGGCGCCAAGCTTGGTCGTCATCGGGCAATGGCTGCCACCATCCGCAGAATCCTGCCGGATCACCGGACCCGGCGTGCTGGGTTATCGAGATCGCTGGATCGCTTCTCTTGGGAAGAAGGCGGAGGTCGTGGCGGAGTCGGACGCCACGGTGCCCGGAGATCGTCTGGCTTTATGGGGGGAGGAGAGCCTGCAGGGTGGTCACCGGTTCTCCTTGGAAAAGTCCCCGCTGGACTATGGTCTGCCTCCGCAGTTTCGCAAGGCATCATGACGGACAGCAAGGTAGTCATCCGTCTGATGTCAGACAGTGATGTGACGATGGTGGCTTCTCTCGAACAGCAGATCTTCACAGACCCCTGGTCGGAGCAGTCGTTCGCTGAAGCCCTCACTGTCTCCCAGCCGCTCAACCGCGTGGCGACCGGCGCCGACGGTACACTCTGCGGCTATCTCTGTGGGCAGTTGGTTGCTGATGAAGTGCAGATTCACAACGTGGCGGTGGTTCCTTCATATCGGAGACGAGGGCTGGGACGGGCGCTTCTGGAGCATGCGGAGCGCGAAGGCAAGTCGCGAGGGGCGGTTTGCGCGGTGCTCGAAGTACGCATCACCAACGTGCCGGCGCTGGCGATGTACGGCCGCTTGGGGTACCGTCGCATCGGCCGTCGCCGCGCATACTATCGCAAGCCGGTGTGTGATGCACTGGTCCTGCTGAAGATTTTCGCCGCGAACGCGGCCGGTGACATATAACAAAGGACATGAATTGATGGAATGGTTCCGAAAGGCCAAAGCCGGGCTAACCCGGCAAGACAGGCAGGACATCCCCGACGGCTTGTGGACGAAATGCGGCGGATGCGGCGAAATCATCTATGCACGGGAACTGGAACGGCGCTTCTGGGTCTGCCCGTCCTGTGAGTACCACTTTCGCATTGGACACGCCGATTATATCCGATTGTTGCTCGATGATGGAGTGCTCGAGGAATATGATCGCGGTCTGATTTCCTGCGACCCCCTGAAGTTCCGGGATAAGAAGAAGTATCCCGAGCGGATCGCCGACGCCCAGAAAAAAACCGGGTTGGCCGATGCGATTGTCTGCGGCATCGGCAAGATGGATGGCCGGACGGTCTCGTTCGGTGTCATGGAATTCGCGTTCGTCGGCGGCAGCATGGGATCGGTCGTTGGTGAGAAGGTCGCACGGGCCATTGAGCGTGCGTTGACACGGCGTGTTCCCCTGGTCCTTGTTGCCTCTTCCGGCGGGGCGCGTATGCAGGAGGGGATTCTCTCGCTCATGCAGATGGCCAAGACCAGCTTTCTGCTGGCCGAATTGGCGGAAATCCGGATTCCCTACATTGCTGTTCTTACCAACCCCACGACCGCCGGTGTGATGGCGTCGTTTGCGTCTCTCGGCGACGTGATCGTCGCCGAACCCGGTGCGCAATTGGGATTCGCCGGTCCTCGGGTCATCCGTGAAACAATCCATCAGGAGTTGCCGCCGGGATTCCAAAGCTCGGAGTTCTTTCTCGAACATGGATTCCTCGACCGTATCGTCAAACGGACGGAATTGAAATCCACTCTGGTCAGTCTCCTTACCTTCCTTTGCGGTCCGGGATCCGGGGTTATCGAAAAGACAGGCGTCACCCTGCCGGCCACGGGGAGCGGCGTCGAATCCTCCCTGTGATGCTGACTTACCCTGAGGCCATCCGCCGCCTGTATTCCCTCGAACTCTGGGGGATAAAGTTAGGACTGGACAATATCACGCGCTTCTGCCGGCGTTTGAATAACCCCCACCGGCGTTTCCTCTCTGTGCACATTGCCGGCACAAACGGCAAAGGCTCTGTGACCGCGCTTCTGGATTCCATCTTGCGCGCTGCAGGGTATCATGTGGGGCGCTACACCTCTCCGCATCTGCGCGATTTCCGCGAACGGGTCCACATCGAGGGACATCCTATTGCACGACAGGAGGTCATACGCTTCCTCGATCAGCATTGGCAGACCATTCACCGGGAGCGCTACACGTTTTTCGAAGCGGTGACCGCCCTGGCCTTCGATTCATTCGCGTCCCACGGGCTCGATATGGCGGTTGTCGAAGTCGGTTTGGGCGGGCACTTCGATGCCACCAACATTCTCAACCCGGCTCTCAGTATCATCACACACATTGATCTGGACCATGTCGATGTTCTCGGCCGTACGCGTTCTCGGATCGCCGGCGAAAAGGCGGGAATCATCAAAGAGGGGACGCCGGTTCTGATTGGCTCGTTGCCCACGTCGGCGCGGCGCACAGTGGAAAAGGCGGCACGGAATCTCCGGGCGCCCTTGTGGACCGCTCACGAAGTGCTGGCGGCACATGACAACCCTTGGGCGCGGGAACTGAGAGAGATGAGAATCGACCTCCCTCTATTGGGTGATCACCAGGTCGCCAACCTCTCGCTGGCCTTGGCGGCGGCCGTGTTGCTACACTCAGGCATAGTTCCGCTGACACCGGGGGCGCTTCGTCGTGGTGTCAACACGACCTGCTGGCCGGGTCGCTTTCAGATTCTCGACCTGACGCCCCGGGTTGTCTTCGATGTTGCCCACAACGTCTCTGGGGTGCAGCAGGTGGTTCGTACCTGGCAGAAGATCTTTGGACGCCGCAAGGCCATCGGCGTATTCACCACGCGGACCGATAAGGATTACCCGGCGATGTGGCGCCTGCTGGCCCCCCTTCTTTCACACTGGAATGGGTGTCCGCTTCCTCACAGCAGCGGGATTGAACGAGCGGAAATGGAGCGCCTGGCCCGTCAGGAGACGGTGCCATTTGTCTGGTATCCTGATGCCGCAATGGCACTCCGGCGGGCAAAAGAAATGGCGGGCCCGAATGGCATAATCCTGGTCGTTGGCTCACACTATCTTGTTGGCGAACTCCTCCCCCCAGGTCCCGTGACTGCGCACTGGAAGGGTGGGATGACCTCTCAGCGTTTGAATTGGGCGGCCATTCTCCGCCGTTCCTGATCGGGACCTTTGTCAAAGAATGGGTTTCGTTCGCCAAACGGGGGAACCGGATCACGCGACTTGTGTTATCGTTTGACATGGCGGCCAAAGAGCGATTGACAACGGCTGCAAATGGACTTAGTCTGGAACCCCAACTGGGAGGAAAAATGGCGAAACCGATTGAAGTGACCGACGCGACCTTCGAATCCGAAGTTTTGAAGTCTGATATTCCTGTCTTGGTGGACTTTTGGGCGACTTGGTGCGGCCCCTGCAAGATGATTGCCCCCGTTGTTGCGGAACTGGCAGAGGAATACCAGGGACGTCTGAAGGTGGCGAAAGTGGACGTGGACAACAACAACGCTGTCGCCGGACAGTACCGGATCATGAGCATCCCCAGCTTACTGTTCTTCAAAGATGGACAGAAGGTGGATCAAATCATCGGCGCGGTGGCGAAAGAGCACTTCGTTGAGCGAATCACAAAACTGCTTGGATAATTCCGTGAGGCCGCAGCCCTGCACTCCGCGCGGGACTGGGCGATGACACCATGAGCGCCTCCGCACTACTGTATGCTGACGTGGTCTGGGATGGCGGCATGTCCTTTGCCGCTCGCACCGACTCGCACCACTTCCTCACTTTGGACGCGTCTCCTGAAGACGGCGGCACAAACTCAGGTCCCCGCCCGATGGAGATGGTTATCTGCGCTCTGGGCGGATGTACGGGAATGGATGTGGTCGCTTTCCTGCGGAAAAAGCGACGCCACGTCGAAGCGCTGACGGTGCATGTGTCCGGCAAGCGTCGCGACGAAGCGCCCCGCATCTTCGAGGAACTAACCTTGGAGTACCGCGTTCGCGGTTCGGACCTGACCGAGGCAGACCTGCAGTGGGCCGTTGAACTTTCCATCAACAAGTACTGCTCCGTTTTGGCCATGTTGAGCCATGCGGCACGTGTCGTTCCGCGGTGGGTCTTGGAACCTTCTACTGCGTAAGCGACCATCACGATCCTAATCGTCCCGGCCATGTCTGCCGTATGCAGAGTAGTGGGTGCCGTGTCACTGGGTGCCGTACGTGGATTTATGCCTCGGCCGCGTCGATAATAGCAATAAGGGGCAGGGGTTGGTCAATCAATGCGCAACATTCGGGACGACAGCGGTTGGAACGATAGCTCATTGAGTAGCGGCGCCTTTCCGCCGGCCATCAAGATCCTATTGCTGGTCAACGGCGGGGTGTACCTCCTCCAGATTCTGGCACATTTCCCGTTGGTGGAATACCTGGGTCTGACGCCCACCATGGTTGTCCGGGGCGCGGTCTGGCAACTTTTCACCTACATGTTTCTGCACGGGAGTTTTTTCCATATCCTTTTCAACATGTTCGCTCTCTGGATGTTCGGACGGGACATCGAGGATGCCTGGGGCGCACGGGAGTTCCTCAAGTACTACTTGATCTGTGGTCTTGGCGCTGGTGCGGTGACCGTGCTGGCTTTGTGGGGGCAACCCATTCCCACGATCGGCGCATCGGGTGCGATTTTCGGGGTCCTGCTGGCCTTCGGTATGCTCTGGCCAAACCGTACGATCTATCTGTGGTTCTTTCTCCCCATAAAAGCGAAGTATGTGGTTGTCTTGTTCGGTCTCATCGAGTTAGTCGCCACGTTCAGCTACAGCGCTGATGGGATTGGTCACTTCACTCACTTGGGTGGGCTGGCCGTCGGATTTCTCTATCTGAAACTCGGCGGACGGTCGTTCCACATCCCGAGACCGTTTGCGTTTGTTGGCATTTGGCGCGCGCGCCAGAAGGGACGCCGCTTGAAGCGGCGCTGGGACGATCAACGCGCCTTGATGGAGTCGGTTGACCGTGTCCTCGACCGGATCAATGAAGTCGGCTACGAGAATCTCACCGATGAAGAACGTGCGATTTTGGAGCGCGCATCGGAGAAACTTTCGACCGAGCGAACGAAACGATAATTCTGGGACCTTCCCAGTCGTACCGCGAGGATGATCATGGTTACTATTGCCGTAGTGGCCCGCAAACCGGAGACGCAGAAACGTTATCGAACGCTGCTGGCCAACGCCGGTGTGGAGACGCACTATGTGACTGATCTCGAGGATCTGGCTCGGTGTGTCAAGTCACGACCCGTTGACCTCATTCTCTTCGATCTCGACGATACCAAACTGTCGGCGCCGCAGTGGGTCGATCGTGTCCGGCAAGATGACGATTTGGGCTTGACGCCGGTGCTGTGGATCGGAACTGGGGTTTCGGCGACAGCCACGCAGGCGGCAGACGCATATCGGCCGGGTCTGCATGTCCTCCATTTCCCCGGTCAAGACACGCTGACAGAGTTCATCAGTGCGCTCATCGGGCGAAGAGCCGAAGGGGTAGATGGCTTAGCCCCGGCGGTATCCAGGCCCAAGTCGGCAGACTGGAAACCCGAGGATCTCGGCATCGATCATGCTCTCCGCATATTTGCCGATCCTAATGAACACGTAGCCAATGACCCTGAAACCACCGTATCCGGGGAGGATCGCTCCATGAATTCCGCTCAGAATCCGTCGCCGAAGAAACCCGCTCAGCCGGGAGCGACGGGTATGACCCACGACTACGACTGGTTTGTCGCCGAGATGAACGGCGCGGAGTCGGAGCGGCAGCAAGCCTCGTCTGACTCCGGGATTATCGAAGCGGCGGCCCCGGCCAAAATGGAGAAGCGCGGCCTCGTTCCGCCAGCCCGCGAAACAACAGAAAGCTCAAAAGATGATGATCTCGTTCTTCTTGACGTGACGGAGATGGCGAGCATGAGAGTGCCCACTCTGGATGGATTGTCCGGACGTAGTGGACAGACCGGCAAGTCCCTTGCCTCTCAAAGTACAGGAGAATCCGGGCCTGAGCATACCGGGGGCGGCACGCTTGTCGACCAGGTGGCGGCCAAAGTCGCCAGCCAGCTCGCGTCTGAGATTGTCCGGCATCTCGATCACGATGCCATCCGCAAGGCAGTTGAGGCCGCGCTGACAAAGCCGCAGTAAGACCGGCGTCGGTGCCAGTGTGTCTCTGTTGCGCGGCCATAATCGTTCTTGCCTCCATTCTCCTTTTGCCGATCTTTGGGGAACCACTGCTCCCGGGAAGTGGTATGTCTTGAGTACCATGCCAGATAACCGACCCGCAATGCGCGCACACCGAGCCCCTTTGACTTTCCTCGTTCGCGGGTTTGCCATCACGGCGCTGGTGGTCTGTCTCCCTTTGCTTGCCCATGCCCAGTTTGACATGGGTCGCGGGGCGGACACACCGGAGATTCTTACCGTCAGCCGGTTCCAATCTCTCGACCGTGCACAGGTCGGCGACACGGTCTGGCTGGCTGTCAGGCTCGAGTTGGCGCAGGGATGGCATGTCAATTCCGCGCATCCGTTGCAGGACTTCCTGATTCCAACCCGATTGGAACTCCATGTCCCCGCCTCATTGAAGGTGGGAGAGATTGTCTATCCCTTCGGCCGGGAGATTCCCCTCTTGGGCGACAAGATGTCCGTGTATTCCAGTGGGGCGACAATCTTGGTTCCGCTGTATGTGGACGCGGCCGCCGCTGGCCCTGTGGAGATCGACGGTACGCTGCGCTACCAGGGATGCAACGACAAGTCTTGCGTTGCTCCGGTTGATCTCTCGCTTAAATGGGCTTTCCTGGTGGCGACACAACGCGGTCCTCTCCTCCAGTCAGAGGTGTTTGCTCCGGTGCTTGGCGCTGGGCCTTCGCCTGATACACAACTTCATGCGGGTGGGTCGTCACGCACTGAATCTTCGAGTGAACTGCAACACCTGATAACCCGCTACGGTGGTTGGGGTTATGTTTTGGCCTTCCTGCTGGCTTTCGCAACTGGCCTATTGCTGTCGTTCTCCCCCTGCACTTACCCGATGATCCCTATCACCGTGTCCATTTTTGCCGGTCAGGCGAGGGGGATGGGGCGGGGATTTGTGCTTTCTCTATTTTACGTGCTGACAATGGCTGTGATGTATGGCGTGATGGGAATGATTGTTGCCACGGCCGGCGGAGTCTTTGGCGCCTGGCTGGCGCACCCTGTTGTCGTGGGTCTCATCGTGGCCATCTTTGTCGTCTTTGCGCTTTCGATGTTCGGTCTCTATGAACTTCAGGTTCCACTGGCGTTGCGCAACAAAATGGCGGGACGCGGCGGGAGTGGTGTGGGGGGAGCCATCGTCTTAGGCGCGGTCGCCGCGCTGGTCGTGTCCCCGTGTGTCGGCCCGTTTGTGGCGGGCATCATGCTGTATGTTGCCACAACCGGCTCGGCCTTCTTGGGATTCTTCATTCTATTCACCTTTGCGCTGGGTCTGGGAACGCTGTTCATCCTGATTGGGACCTTCTCTTCCGCCATCCAAGCATTGCCGAATGCCGGCGTGTGGATGGATTCAGTCAAGAAATTCTTCGGGTTTGTTCTTCTGCTGATGGCGCTTTACTTCCTGCGCACACTGATCCCGACCGCGCTGCTGGCGATCCTCACAGGTCTCCTCCTTCTTGCAGAAGGGGTCTTCGGCGGCGGACTGGATCGGCTGACCGCCGAATCGACGTTCTTCCCGAGATTGAAGAAGACGATCGGAATCATTTCGTTCATCTTGGGTATCTATTTGATCGGTGGTTATCTCGTCAATTCTGGACTCATCTGGCCGCCCCTTTCCCGGCAGGGCGGACTCTTGGAAGCCGGTGTCGGCCAGTCCGAAGGAATCCTCTGGACGACTGATTTGGATCAGGGACTCCAGACCGCGCGCGCCGCGGGCCGGCCGGTTGTGATCGATACATGGGCGACCTGGTGCGCCAACTGCAAGAAACTCGACGAGGTCACCTGGTCCGATGGCCATGTTGTCACCGAGGTCCGACGCTTTTTCCCGCTGAAACTGCAACTCGAGCGCAGCGGCGATTCCCAGACCCGGCATTTCCTACAAGTGTTCGCACTGAAGCAATACTCCCTGCCCACGGTCATCCTGATCGACTCGCGTGGCGACGTGAGCGATGTGATTCAGGGGTATCTTGGTCCGGAGGAGATGTTGCAGCGTCTCCGTGCCGTGAGTTGACTTCTTTCCCCGCCTGATTTTTCCATTGTTTTATCCGCTTATCCTGCCGCTACCCTTTCGTTTGCGTGACGACGGGATGCACCGTTACTTCTCCGGTGGGACCGGGGCCGAATGATGACAGTTCAACCACGTCTGTATCTGATTGACGGGACCGCGCTGGCATACCGTGCGTACTTTGCCTTCATCCGCGCCCCTTTGCGCAACTCCAAAGGGGAGAACACATCCGCCATTTTCGGCGTGGCGAACTCCCTGTTGAAGCTGCGACGGGAGGAGAAGCCGGAATTCTGGGCTTTCGCGTTTGATCGTCCAGAGCCAACCTTCCGCCATGAGAAGCACGAGGCGTACAAGGCGACCAGGGCACCGACGCCCGATGACCTGATTTCGCAACTGACGCGTGTCAAGGAAGTTGCTGTCACGCTGGGTTGTCCCCTGATCGAGATGCCCGGTTACGAAGCCGATGACCTGATCGGCACGCTCGCCCTCAAGGCAGTGGACGGCGGATATGATGTGGTTATCGTATCCGGTGACAAGGACCTGACACAGCTCGTCAGCGACCGGATCAAAATCTATAATCCGCACAGGGGTGGCGCGGAGGTCGAGTGGCTCGACCACGATGCCGTCAGAGAGAAATACGGGGTTCCCCCTGAACGCATCCGTGATTTGCTTGCCCTCATGGGAGACTCGTCCGACAATGTCCCCGGCGTGCCGGGAGTTGGTCCCAAGACCGCCATCGAACTGATCAATCAATACGGCGATCTGGAGTCTGTGCTGAAGGCAGCGGATACGGTCAAGCGCCAGGCGTTGCGTGAGAAACTGACCACGTATGCTGACCAGGCCCGATTCTCCATGGACCTTGTGACCCTGAAAACAGACTGCCCTGTTGAATGGGAGCCCCAAAGGTTCCAGGCCACGTCGTTCGACGAAAAAGCGGCTGCCCGCCTCTTTGTCGAGCTTGAGTTCAAATCTCTGGTCAGGTGGCTGGGACCTGATCTCACGGGCAATGAGGCGTCTCCTCTGGTATCTGCCGACAAGGCGGGTGTCTACAATCCGGTGCGTTCACTGGCAGAACTGGAGAAGCTGGTGCAACGCATCCGCGAGGCGGAATGGCTGGCCGTTGATACCGAAACGACCTCGCTGGCGACACCCGATGCGGAGCTGGTCGGGATTTCTCTGTCGTTTGCGGAGGCGGAAGCCTGGTATGTCCCGTTGGGACACGAAGACACAAGCGCGAATCTGCCGCTTCAGGATGTCTTGAACTTGCTACGGCCGGTTCTCACCAACCAGCGTCCGCGCCTGATCGCGCAAAACGTCAAGTATGACGCCCAAATCTTCACAAAGTACGGCATCGAGCTGGGAAACATCGGCTTCGATCCCATGCTCGCCTCATACTGTCTCAACCCGGAAACCCGTTCCCATGGCTTGGACGCACTGGCGGAACGGCATTGTAACCATCGGATGCAACCGATTGAGGAACTGATTGGTTCGGGCAAACGGCAGATTGGCTTCGCCAAAGTGCCCGTCGATCAAGCGACATGCTACTCAGCTGAAGACGCCGATTACACGTACCGCCTCTTCCATATCCTGTCACCGCAACTGGCCCCGGCGGGAGTGGAAAAACTCTTCCATGAAATCGAATTGCCACTGGCGCCAGTGCTGGGCCGGATGGAGTTTACCGGCATCTGTGTCGACAAGGCATACCTGAAACGTTTGTCCGACGAATTCCAGCACCAGATCGACGGATTGACGGAGAAGATTTTTGCCATGGCCGGGGAGACGTTCAACGTCAATTCTCCGGGGCAACTGGCGCATATCCTCTTTGATGTTCTGAAGCTGTCGTCGTTGCGTAAGACGTCCAAGACGGCGCAACGCGCAACGGATGTGGGCGTATTGGAGAAGCTGGCCGTCGAGCACGAGCTTCCCCGGTTAATGCTCGAGTACCGCCAGTTGGCGAAATTGAAATCGACCTACACGGACGCCCTGCTGGAACTGGTCAATCCGTCGACCGGGCGCGTGCACACATCATTCAACCAGACCGTGGCGGCCACCGGACGGCTGTCGTCGACCGATCCGAATCTTCAGAATATCCCAATTCGGACCGAAGAAGGCCGCAAGATCCGCCGTGCCTTTATACCGCGCGACGAGAGCCACCGGATTCTCACCGCCGACTACTCGCAGATCGAACTGCGTCTGATGGCGCATTTCTCGCAGGATCCGGCGCTTCTGGCAGCCTTTCGTGACGCGGCCGATGTGCATGCGCGCACCGCCAGTGAGATCTTTGGGATTCCCGAGAAAGATGTGTCGCCGGAACAGAGACGGCTGGCCAAGACCGCCAATTTTGGCATCATTTACGGTGTGTCTGCCTATGGTTTATCGCAACAATCGGCCATGAGTGTTGGTGAGGCGAAGGTCTTTATCGATACCTACTTCCAGCGTTACCCCGGCGTTAAGCGCTTCATCGACAACACGATTGCCCAAGCCCGCAAGGATGGGTTGGTGCGGACTTTCTTTGGTCGCCGGCGGTTTCTGCCGGATATGTCGTCATCGAACCGCCAGCGACGCGAGTTCTCCGAACGGATGGCTGTCAATACACCGATGCAGGGTACCGCTGCCGACATCATTAAGAAGGCGATGATCGAGATTGACCGGCAACTCTGCGGCAAGCGCTCTGTCATGGCCCTTCAGGTCCATGACGAACTTGTGTTCGATGCACACGAATCAGAGGTCCGATGGCTCCAGGGAATGGTAAAAGACATCATGGAGAATGTCGTGACGCTCGATGTTCCCTTGGTTGTCGATCTGGGCGCCGGTCCCAACTGGCTGGAAGCAAAATGACGAGGATAGGAATGGTACGGATCCAGGCATTGTTCCGTTCTTGGTTCACCCCTCTGCCAACGCTGATGGTCTTGTATCTGGTGTCCGGGCCATCTGTGGCCTCGGGCGCAAAGTCCGGTGCCCTTCATTGGGCGGCTTGGGATACCCTGCAGGCACAGGCGGAAGTTATTCCGGCCCTGCGCTATGCGTTCTATGCCTATCGGACGTTATCTGTGCCGTACCCGGAAATCTACTTAAAGTCCGATTCTCTTTTCTCGGAAGTTGTCGAGCATCTTCCCGGAAGTCAGGCCGCCTATTTTGATCGTGATGGTCGCAACTTGGAATTGTACCGTCAATTGCAGCGTGGCGAAGGGAAGGGCGGGGCGTTTTCCTGGACCCTTTGGTCGATCCTGCCAGACAGCATCTTCGACACCGAGGACAGCACACTCTCGACCTCGTGGCTGGACCGCCGATTGCCTTCGGCGGCAGTCCTCCTGCGGGCGACGTCCCGTCGCCTCTCGACCGCGGAAGCAGCAGCCATGATTTACACGCAGATGCGGCGAACCGGAAAGCCTGATACGGCCCTATTCGTCATCATTGACACACAGGGTCGTGGATACCTGCTGATCGATTCCAGCGTTGTCTCACCCAGTTCGCTCAGCGGACTCCCGGATGGAGGCCGCAGCATCTCTCCGGCGATTGTCTTCAACGAACGGGCCGTTTACTACCCGTTGTTTGGCAGAGACGACCGGAGCGTGTACCCTGCCCTTGCCAGGGCCGTGGAAAAGCTGGGCGCTGGCGGGTCCCCCCGTATGACGGCGGCAGAAAAGGTCCGTGCCGGCAGGATGCGCACCGTGGCCGAACTGCCAAACGAACAAGCGAAGCTTCTGGCGGCCATTGTGGCCTTCGGAGGTGTTGGCACCTATGACAAAACGCTTCAGAAGGCATGGGCACAATGCCTCGGGCGCCCCGCTGACAGTATCCCGCTGGGCTGTGAGAGCGGGATGGTGCGCACGGCAGTTTACTGGGCCGATCAATTGAGCGCCCCGGTCGCGCAACTAGCGGAACTGTCCCGGCCGAAGGATCTTGCCCGTTCACTGTCTGCCTTCCAAGTCCGCTTTCTTGAGTTATGCGGTCGGCCGGTCGCCTCCCCCGGGCGATCACAAAAATCCCTCGAAGCATGGGGCAACCTCTGGTCGTATGAACTCATCGATATTTCCTTTGACGACATCATTAGGACACGTTCCGGCCAGGGATCCTCACAGGCGCTGGCCATGTCCGCAGTCCTCGACTTGGTTGGTGTGCCCTACTATCGTCTCGAACTCAACGAAGGCCGGCGCAAGGTGCCAGATCAGCATTGGATCATTACCGATCACGGACGCTGGCAATTCAATTTGGGCGTCTGGACGCGTGTGGCCGACACGATGTCATCCGGAAGGAACCTCCCTGTCGTGCTTGCTTCCTACGGCACCGGCGGGCGCTGGGTGAACTTCGATGTCCATGGGGTGCAGGGAGACGCCGACAATTTGATTGTCAGCAGCGACCTGACACAGGTCGCGGGCATGATGCCAGAGGTTGCCGTGATCTTTTTGATGCGGCCAGAAATGACCACGGCCATTGGCGATCTCATGCTACAGTTGGCTGATGATCAGATTCTCTGCCGACGGTTCCCTTGGCCGGCGCTGAACACCGTTTCCCCGCGCGGACAGTAGACGACCGCGCCACTCGGCCCACGTCATCCCCATCCGACATCTGATGCCTGCCACGCTGCGCTCCAGACAAAGACGACCCGTGATCGGTGTGACCGGCGGTGTGGGAGCTGGCAAATCGACGGTAGCTGCCCTCTTTGAAAAGTGGGGAGGGCTACTCATTTCGGGGGATGAGATTGGCAGGCAGGTTGTGGACCGGTCCATCTTGCTGAGGCGACGGTTAGCCCGCGTTTTCGGGGATGACATCCTGGAGGGTGGAATCCTTCGCCGGTCCATTCTCGCACAACGGGCCTTTGCAAATCCGGAAGCGGCTGGCAAATTGAACGGGCTTGTGCATCCTCTTCTCTTGAGAGAGTTGAACCGGCAGATCGAAACGGCCAGACGCTCCCCCCGTCACCGTGCGGTCATTGTCGATGCGGCGTTGCTGCCCGAATGGGGGAAGGCGCGCATTCCTTGGGATTATCTCGTCGGTGTCTGGGCGCCACGCACACAGAGATACAAGCGTCTCCGGCAGCGGGGATGGTCTGACGAGGAGATCGAAAGCCGCATGAGAGAGCAAATGCCCTGGAGTCAGCGGCGTCTGGTCGTGGATCGGGTTGTCAAAAACGATGGATCCATCGACCAACTTGAACGTCGTGCGAGATTTTGCTGGCGGAACATTGTATCTTCCTGATCGTGAGAGCCCGCTGCTGTCGGGGCGGGAAACGGACAGGCAGGGAACAGGATGACGCGCAATAACCCGTTTCGCTTTGACCTCGACCAGTTAAAGTTGAAAGCGCTCGATCTGCGGCGCGATATCATCACGATGCTCGTGGCGGCGCAATCCGGTCATACGGGCGGCCCCATGGATTTTGCCGATCTTGCGTCCGCGCTATTCTTTCACGAGATGGTCTATGACCCGCGTCAGCCGAAGTGGCCGGGTCGCGACATGTGGTTTTTTTCCATGGGGCATGTTACCCCGATTCACTACTCGGCGCTGGCCGAGGCCGGCTTCTTTCCCCTGAAAGACCTGATGAAGTTCCGCAAACTCGACGGGCAGCTGCAGGGGCACCCATCGAGTCTCGATACGCCCGGGGTCGAGGTGTCTTCCGGTTCCCTCGGGCAGGGGCTTTCGATCGCGTTCGGCGCCGCGTACGGCTCGCGTATGGACAGCCATCCCCGGCGCGTCTATGCACTCCTTTCCGATGGCGAACACGAAGAGGGTTCGACTTGGGAAGCCATCATGGCTGCCGGACATTATCAACTTGACAACTTGTGTGCCGTTGTGGACTACAACAATATACAGATCGACGGTCATGTTGAAGATGTCATGGGCCTGGCTCCCTTGGGCGACAAATACCGGGCCTTCCGCTGGCATGTCATCGAGATTGATGGGCACGACATGAAGGCGGTTCTTGATGCGTTCGAAGAAGCGCGAAACACCAAGGGCAAACCGACGGTGATCCTGGCGCGAACAGTCATGGGGTATCCCGTCTCGTTCATGCTGGACAAATACGAGTGGCACGGCAAGCCCCCCAAACCCGAGGAAGGGGAACGCGCGCTGACCGAACTCGGAACCACCTATGCCCAGTGGGCCGACCGTCTGCTGAAGAACTGACGAACCAGCGCCGGGGCACGCACGATCAATGGCAAGCGAGAACATGATGCCAGCAATGAAGAAAACACGAGAAGGATTTGGGCGCGCGCTGCTCGAACTGGGACAGACCAATCCCGATATCGTCGTCTTGGTCGGTGATCTCACCGATTCCACTATGGTCAGTTTCTTCGCCAAGGAGTTTCCGGAGCGGTTCATCGAAATGGGCGTTGCCGAGCAGAACATGATGACGGCGGCGGCCGGTCTCTCTTTAGTTGGGAAGATCCCGTTTCTGGCCACCTATGGCGCCTTTGCCACCTGTCGCTGTGCCGATCAAATTCGTGTGACCGTTTGTTATTCCGACCTCAACGTCAAGATCGGTGGTGCCCACGGTGGGATATCGGTGGGCCCCGACGGCGCCACCCATCAGGCCTTAGAAGAGATCGCAATGATGCGGGTTCTGCCCAACATGAAAGTGATTGTTCCCTGTGATTACGAGGAGACCCGCAAAGCGACGCTGGCCGCGGCGGACGTGTGGGGGCCTGTGTATATCCGGTTCGGCCGCGAGGATGTTCCTGTCGTGACCGATCCCAGCACGCCGTTTGAACTGGGGCGGGGTCTTACCCTGAGGGATGGTGGCGACGTGGCCATCGTCGCCTGCGGTGTTATGGTGTACGAGGCACTCCAGGCAGCCGAGGCGCTGGCCAAAGAAGGGATCGAGGCACGCGTCATCAACATCCATACGGTAAAGCCGATTGACCGCCCGCTCTTGACCCAAGCCGCGGAAGACTGCGGCGCCGTGGTGACCGCCGAAGAACACCAGATTCATGGCGGCTTGGGAAGCGCCGTCGCGGAAGTCTTGGTCCGCACCTGCCCGGTCCCTATGGAGTTTGTTGCAGTTAACGATCGGTTTGGCCAGTCGGGGAAGCCCGCCGAACTGATGGCGGCCTTCGGGTTGACCTCCACTCATATCATTGCGGCGGCACGCCAGGTCTTGACACGAAAGATGGCGAGATCCTATTGAAGTACATTGTCATTATCCCGTGATTCGATCCGCGCCGCCGCAGAACAGCAGCTCGATAAGCACGAAGGGAATGGGACACATGCTCACCACCAAAGAGGCGCATTCCGTGAGATTGGCACAGCGCATGTCGGATCTGGGTACAGAGACCGCTTTCATGGTGCTGGAGAGAGCGCGTGAGTTGGAACGGAAGGGGCGCACCGTCATCCATTTGGAGATCGGCGAACCCGACTTTGCCACCCCATCACACATCGTCGAGGCGGCGATCCAAGCCCTTAGAGACGGCGCCACCCACTACGGTCCTTCGGCTGGACTCCCGGAGGCGCGTGAGGCCGTCGCGAAGTATGTGTCCGATACCCGTGGCGTGACCGTCGGGCCGGATCGTGTTGTGATCACTCCCGGCGCCAAACCCATCATGTATTTTACCATCCTCGCGCTGGCTGACGAGGGAGATGAGGTGATCTACCCGAATCCCGGATTCCCCATCTACGAATCCGTGATCCGCTTTGTCGGCGCTCGTCCCGTGCCGGTTCGTCTCCGGGAGGAGAACGGTTTTCAACTCGATATCGACGAACTCCTTGACCTCGTGACTGAGAGAACCAAGCTCATCATCATTAACTCTCCACAAAATCCGACTGGCTCCATTCTCACTCGTGCGCAACTCGAGGTATTGGGGCGTCTTGCCGTCGAGCGGGACATCTATATCCTTGCCGATGAGATTTACTCGCGCATCGTGTACGAGGGAGAGTTCGTCAGCATTCTCCACGCTGTCCCTGAAGCCCTCGATCAGGTGATTTTGCTGGATGGAATGTCCAAGACCTTCGCCATGACGGGCTGGCGTCTGGGTTGGGGTGTCATGCCGCCAAAACTGGCTTCCGCCGTCGCCAAGCTCCAGACAAACAGCACCTCGTGCACAGCGACTTTTTCTCAAAAAGTGATCGGTCCCGCCCTGTTCGGGCCGCAGGAACCCGTGGAGAATATGCGCCGGGAGTTTCAGCGTCGCCGGGATGCAATCGTCGACGGTTTGAACCGGATCGAACCGCTGGTTTGCCGCAAGCCCCAAGGCGCCTTCTATGTTTTCCCCAACATTTCCAAATTGGGTTTGAGTGCCCAAGCCATGGCAGACCGACTCCTTCAAGAAAGCGGGGTGGCGGCCTTGGCAGGGACTGCCTTCGGTAAATACGGTGAAGGGTACCTTCGCTTTTCCTACGCCAACTCGATCGAAAACATCAATATCGGGCTTGAACGCATTGCTGACTTCGTGTCTAAGTTGTGATTTTTCAATAGGATACGAATCGCGCCGTAGGGATTTGAACAGCAGATTACCACGTCCTGTCTAGGCTTCGGAATCCCCCTTTTGCCCTCGTAATCTTTGTCAGCCCCGCAAGTCGAAGTTTCCGCCTCGTGTCGTCTTCCGAGGTCAGTTTTTCATTGACAGGTGCCTTGATTGTCCGAAATTGACCGTGGGGCAAGTGGCGGTCTGTTGGCGCGGCCGCCTGAGGGAACATGGGTTTGGGGCACATTCGTCCAGCTTCGATCATTCTCCGCCCTTGCTGAAAACGGTCTGCTGACCGAAGAGACTAAAGGGGATACGCACCTTCGCGGTGCGTGATCCCCGGAACAATCGCATGGAAGCGACCGCACCAATTCGGATTTTTCGCACAGTCGGCGCCAACCTGTCCTGCTTGGCTGGAGCCAGCGGGTTTGTTGGAAACACACTCGCGGTGTTTGCCAATTCCCGGTCAATGCACGACGGGCATCCAAAGGGGGATCTATGACCGATTGCTCTCGCACACGTCCCAATCGCGACGGGTGTATTCGTCCCAAGGTATTCGAACGAAGAAATTGTCGTTCACTTGATCTAAAGGAGGGACCCTTGCAACAGTATTTCAACCGCTGGTGGATGGTGGCTGCTGGGCTGGCGCTCGTCGCGTCTATGGCCATAGCGGGAACCACCGGCAAAATCTCTGGCGTGATCACAGACCGGGAATCGGGACAACCGATACCCGGCGCGGCGATCATGATCGAAGGCACGACCATCGGGGCGCTCAGTGATGAACAAGGCCAGTTCGTCATGCTCAATATCCCGGTGGGAACCTACACATTGAAAGCGTCCATCGTCGGCTACACGCCCGCTGTGGTTCAGAATGTGGGTGTCTCCGTCGACCTGACGACCTACCAGAACTTCGAGATCACGTCCCGCACCGTGGAAATGGGCGGTATCACGGTCATGGCGGAACGACCCTTGGTCATCAAGGACCAGACCTCGTCGCTGCGTATCGTGAGTGAGCAGGATGTGCAGAACATGCCGACGCGCGGGTATCAGGACATTGTCGGCCTGCAGGCGGGTGCGGTTCGTTATTCTGACAATCCCTCGGTCCGAGTCCGCGGTGCCCGCGAAAACAGCACGACTGGCGGGATTAACCTCCGGGGTGGACGGCAGTCGGAGATTGCCTACTACGTCGATGGCTTCTCGCAACAGGATCCTCTCAGCGGGCTTTCGACGACGCAAATCAACAATAACTCGATCAAGGAAGTCTCCGTTGTGACCGGTGGATTCAACGCCGAATACGGCCTGATTATGTCCGGCGCCGTCAATGTCACGACCAAGGAAGGTACTTCCAAGTTGCACGGAACGGCGGAGACCGTCACGGATAACTTCCACGCCAAGAATTACGACTATAACATTTACAGCCTGGCCCTCAATGGTCCCGTGATTCCGCACTCAGACAAGCTGACCTTTTATGCGGCCGGTGAACGCCGCTGGGCCGGTGATCGGGATCCGCGTCCCAACGAGCTCGGTCTGACCCCTGGTATCACGAGAGACTCAATCAACCCCCTTTCGTGGTACAACGACCAATTCACCTCCGGAACCGGAAAGCTCCCGCACAACAGTTCGGGTCTGTGGAACTGGCAAGGAAAGCTCAATTGGCGGCCCTCGGGGAACATCTCGGCGAAACTGGGCTCGATCGGGTCGGAAGAGAATTGGAGTGAGTACAGGCGCGACTACCAGTTTGACCTCGCGCACGCTCCCCGGTATCGGGACAAGAATTACTCGTTCTGGGGCAATGTGACCCACACTCTGAGTCCCAAGACATTCTATACCGTTGCCGGCAGTTGGTTCAGCACAGAGCGCATGCGCGGCGATGGTGTCTATTTCGACAATCTTTGGGCCTATGGCCGTCCCAAGGGGAACCCCCGCTTCGACGCGTCAACGCTTTTCTGGTCGTGGGACAACAACAAGCTGGATCCTGACAGCCTCGACAAGGGTGTCTATTTCCCGCTCAAAACTCCGACCTATACCAAGACGGTGACGGTTCCTCTACCAGATGGCACGACACGAGACGTTGCCTTCATCTATGACACGACCATCGTCAGCTATGACACGACCGGCGAAGTGGTTGATACGATAACCACGGTCTATGCAGATGAATCGTCCAATTGGGACGACTATCTGTTCCGTCAGTCGTCCTACGTGGGCGGCGATTTCGATCTGGTCAGCCAAGTCAACGCGCATCACGAAATCAAGATCGGGGCGGACTTCCAGCGGCATACGCTCCGCTATTATCGGCATTTGTTTCCCAAGGATGTCTATCTCGGAGCCAACGGCGGATTCAAGGATGCGGATTTCTACGGGTTCGATGCGACCAGAGGAACAGAGGTCAACAGCGGTCTCAACGGAGCCAAACACCCCTTGAACGTCGCCGGATATATTCAGGACAAGTTCGACTGGCAGGGGCTGATCGTCAACGCGGGCGTACGTCTCGACTATTTTGATTACAAAACCCAGCAGTTGCGCGATCCCGCAAATCCTCTCGATCCGTTCCACTTCCTGAGCCTGATCAAGACCGATACGACGTTGTCGCCGGCTGTACGCGACAGCCTGGCCACGGAGGCGGGCAGGCTCACCGAAGAAGATTTGACCGCGTCCAAGTCGGTGTCGCGTCTGTCACCCCGGTTGGGTGTCGGGTTCCCCGTCGCCGAGGGGTCTGTCCTGCATTTCACGTACGGGAAGTTCTTCCAGCGTCCCGATCTTGCGAACCTCTATGTGAACTACGGCTACTTGGAATACAAGATCAAAACCGGCGGATACTTCTATCCCTTTGGCAACCCCAATCTCAAACCAGAGGAGACGACGGCCTACGAAGTTGGTTGGCGCAGGCAGTTGAGCGACTACACGGCGCTCGACGCCACCGCCTTCTACAAGGACATTAAAAATCTAACGGAGATCGTGACGCAGCCGGCCGCTCCCAACAGTTTTTCGACCTATCGGAACCGCGACTATGGCACGGTGAAGGGGTTGGAGCTTCAACTCGATATGCGTCGCAATCGCGGCATCTCCGCGCAGATCAACTACACGCTCCAGTATGCCGATGGGACTGGTTCGTTTGCCAATTCCCAGAGCAACATCGCTTGGACCGTGGCTCAGCCTCCCAAACAGACCAGCTACCTGGAATTCGACCAGCGTCACAAACTGACCGGAATTCTGGACATCCGTGCGGGGGCTAAGGAAGGGCCGAATCTGGGCGGTTTCTTTCCCCTCGAGCGTTCAGGTGTGAATTTCGTGTTCTCCGCGGGCAGCGGTTTCCCCTACTCGCCGTCGAACATGTACAATGAAGTTTCTCTGGCGGCCATCGCCCCCACTCCCGCGGGATCGGTCAACTCCCGCAGGGGACCATGGGTTCATCGCTTGGACCTTAAGGCCAACAAGGAGATTTCACTCGGCGGAGCGACACTTGATCTTTATCTCTGGGTGATCAATGCCTTCGATCGGAAGAATCCGATCCATGTTTACGAAGTCTCCGGACTCCCTGACGAGACGGGCTGGCTTTCGACGCCGAGCGGTCAGGAATACGCGAATGGATTGAGCGACCCGCATGACACGTCATTGTTGACGGGCGAACAGAAGTACCTTTTCCGCCAGAGCGATCCGGCCAACTTTGATACACCGCGGCAGATCCGCTTCGGTGTCCGCTATGCGTTCTGAGGCTGATCGTAGTGCGATGGGATAAGCGCATGGTCCGAGGGACCGTGCAAGGAGGACATGGATGAAACGGTGGAAATGGACAACGGTGGTCATTGGTCTGGTGCTGGCTGCATCCAGTGCCCGGGCCACCGGACCAAACCGCATGGCGTGGCAGGCGGGAACGGAGATTATCGACAATACCACGTATTTCGATGCCAATTCCCTGTTGATGTTTGTCACCAACACGGGATCATTCGCTTATGACAAGACAGCTCACTTTGGCAAGAACGATGGCGGGTATTTTCCCAAGGGGACCAACAAGAGCTTCATCTATGCCGGGGGCATTTGGACGGGGGCGAAGGTCGATGGCGAAATCCGCATTGCCGTCGCTGAGTACTCGAACGAATATGTTCCCGGTCCAATGAAGAACGGGTCTTCCCAGCCGGATATTGGCAGCTATCGGGTCTACAAGATCAAGAAGGGCGACACGCGGGAGAGCAATCTCGATTATCGTGACTGGCCGTTCGACGATGGCGCCCCGGCGCTCAAGAACCAGGGCGGCCAGGACTCGCTGGATGCCGAAGGCAACCGCATTCCGTTGCTCCAGGGCGAGCAGGCATTGTGGGCCGTCTACAACGACGGCGATCGCGGGGCCCACTCGAACAACTCCGGCTCCACCGCTCCACTGGGTGTCGAGATTCAGATGTATGCTTTTGGCTATGCCCGTGCTGGCGCTTTGGGACAGACGATGTTCATGCGTTTCACGATTATCAACAAGGGTGGCAACACTCTCGACAGCACATTCATCTCATTGTGGTCTGATCCCGACCTTGGCGATGCCGGTGACGATCTGGTGGGCTGCGACACACTGTTGTCACTCGGCTACATCTACAATTCGAAGTCGGATAACATCTATGGTGATGCTCCTCCTGCCGGCGGGTACGATTTTTTCCAGGGGCCGATTGTGCCTGCGCCGGGTGATTCAGCGTGGATATCGAGCAGAGGCGCCTACATCAAGGGGTACAAGAACCTGCCCATGACGTCGTTCAACAAGTACATCAACGGCACCGACCCCGCCAACAGTGTGCAGACATTCAACTACATGCGGGGATTGTCGAATACTGGGGAACCTCAGACGGACCCCGATGGGGTGGTCACCAAGTTTGTGGTCGCTGGTGATCCCGTGGCCGGGACGGGCTGGCTCGATGACAAGCCGGCGGACCGGCGCTTCATGATGACGACTGGTCCCTTCACCATGGCTCCGAATGACACTCAAGAAGTGGTGGCCGCCATCGTCGTTGGCCAAGGAGTTGACCGTCTGTCCTCGATCACGGAACTCAAACGCATCGACCGGATCGCCCAGTCAACCTTTGACATGAACTTCAAGATCCCCGGCCCGCCGCCCCAACCCACTCTGTGGGCGATCCCGCACGATGGGGCAGTCCAGTTGTTGTGGGGACCCGAAGCCGATGGCAATGTCCAGTACGGCTACGGCCCGATCGACACTCTGACCGGAGAGCATCCGCTGATTCAGACGTTTCTGATGGAGGGCTTCAATATCTACCAGGGGATGTCTAGCTCAGGCCCCTGGACCAACATCGGCACGTTCGATGTGAATGATGGTGTCCAGCGGATATACAACGACGTGGATAACCCCGAGGGTAAGGAGCGGATCGTCGTTCAGCACGGGAGCGACAACGGCCTGACGCATGAGTTGTGGGTCACCAATGACCGCATCCGCGGTGGGGCCATGATCAACGACAGGCCGTACTACTTCACCGTGACGTCGTACAACTACGACGATCAGAACAAATCAGACTTCTCGATTGGTCCCAACTCGTTCGGCATCATCGCCGAATCCTTCGAGAACCTGGCCGGCACTCAGGTGGCCACGGTGAACCCGCGCTCCGAGACGGGTGTCTTGGCTGATACGCTGGCGGCCTCCGACAAGACTATACACATTGCCGGCAATGCGGACGGTTCGGTGCTGGTGGATTTTGTCGATCAAAATGCGATTACAGGGGATACGTACTTGGTCGCATTCGATCCTGATATTCACTGGACACTGCGTGACCTCACCAAGGGTGTCAATCTGCTGACCAATCAGGTCGCCAGTATCAGCTCCAAATCAGCCGACGGGATGGTTCTCCGGATTCTCAACCCGCCCCCCGGTATGAAGGACTATGACATCCCCTCGGGCACGCGGCGGTTCACTTCTGCGGGCGGCGCAGGTGACTTCGGGTTCGAGGGCTTTAGCGGGGCGATTGGCTGGGACTGCCCGACGCATTTCTTTGGCACATCGGAAGATCAGTGCGTGCCTGTCGCGCAGGTCGGGACTGTTTTGCTGAAACTGGCCACGGTCGACACACAGGGGCATTTTGATCCCAATGATCCGAACGTCTCTTACGGCTATCGTTATCTCCGGGGCGCCCAAAACGCGCCGGCCAAGCCCGAATTTGCACCGTTCATCAAGAATCCGAGCGGTTCGTATGCGTTCCAAGACTTTGCAAAGAGTGTTCCGCTATCAGCTTGGGACATGGAGTCTAATCCGCCGCGCCGTCTCGCCGTCGGATATCTGGAGAACAACGCGACCGGCGGGCTTGTCGATGGCGAGTATTGGCCGCCCGACTACAACGTGGGAAACAACACAGCCGGGAGCGGCCCGCGCGAATGGTTATGGATCTTGCGGGACGATTACACAGAAACACCGAAGTCGGAATATCAAGGGGTGGCTCTTAGTGATCCGATGCCTGTGATGTGGTTCATTACTGCTGCGAGGCGGGGTGATGTTCCGTTTTCTCCCGACTCCAGTGGACAAGACCAGTTCGAAATTCTTGCAAACCATGTCATCACGCCGGCTGACACATTCCAGTTTGTCACCCACAAGCCAGGCACGGTCGAAGGCACGGTCATCGCGAATACCGTCGAGAAGGTCCATCCCGTGCCCAATCCGTACTACAACGTGTCGGACTTGGAGCTCGACCAATTCCGCCGGCTCATCAAGTTCGTCAATATGCCTGCTGCCAAGACGACCGTGCGCATCTTTAATCTTGCGGGCGACTTGGTCCGTACCCTGGTGAAAGCTGATCCCGCCACGTCGGAACTGACATGGGACGTGCTGACGGAGAATGGCATACCGGTGGCGTCAGGATTGTACATCTATCACGTCGAGGCGGAAGGTCTTGGCACCAAAGTGGGCAAACTGGCTGTGTTCACCGAGGTGGAGCAGCTCAATACCTATTGACCGTACGTGGCCCCGCCTTGGGTTGGGTCACTCTCATGGAGGCAGACAATGCGTTGGAAATCAATCATGGTCGCTCTGGCGGTCGGGGGGATTTGGACCTCCACGGCCAGCGCGGGCGGTGATCTCAAAATCGGATCCTCTGGCGCCCAGTATCTGCGCATCCCGGTCGGGTCGCGTGGCTCGGCGATGGGAGGATCGGCTGTTGCCTTTGCCGAGGGCGTAGATGCGTTCTTCTGGAATCCTGCGGGAGCATCAGTGATGGAAGGCACCGATCTGATGCTTTCACGCCATCAGTACATCGCCGACATCAACGTCGATTACATCGCGGCCGCCCGCCACGTCGGCGATGCCGGTGTGCTGGGGATTACAGCGAAGATCCTCTCGATGGGCGAAGAACCGGTCACGACGACCAGTTTTCCCGATGGAACGGGCGAGACATTCTCGTCTTCGTTCTCCGTCATCGGCTTGTCGTATGCGCGCACACTCACCGACCGCGTGTCGATCGGTGTCAACACCAACATCCTGTACGAGAAAATCGCCCAGCAGACGGCGACCGGCGTGGCTGTCGATGTGGGCTTCCGCTACACACCCGGCTGGCACAACCTGACTTTTGGCGGGGTGATCAAGAACCTTGGCCCCAAGATGCGCTATGACGGCCCTGGTTTCGATCTGAACACGCCGACCGGCACGGATCCGAACAGTCTCCCGCATGGCACCCGGTCCCGTTCGGCATCGTTTGAAATCCCCTCGTATGTGCAACTGGGCGGCGCCTACAGGATCATGGATGTTCAGAAATCCATGGTGAACGTCACCGGGACATTCCAGTCGAACAACTTCTCCGACGATGAGTGGCGTGGCGGCGTTGAATACGCATTCGATCAGAAGTTCTTTCTCCGTGGCGGGTACAACTACTCCAACCAGAAAGAGTATCTGTTTGGACCGTCCGCGGGCGCCGGATTCGTGTTCAATCTGGGAGATACCAAAGTGAAGTTCGATTACGCGTGGTCGCAGAGTGATCTCTTCGACAACGACCAGTATTTCACGTTGCAACTGGGCTTCTAATGAACGTCTTAGTCCCCGGCCCCCCGCCACGGGGGGCCGGTTTTTTGTTGTCCTTCATTGCGCGACACGCGGGAATTCGTGAGATTCGGGCCATGCCGAGACGATGTCTCAATCCCCATTTCGTGCACCGCGCCGCGTTCGCCATGCGCGTGACCGCGCACCGTCGCTTGCTGGCTGGATTTCTCTCCCTGCTTGTGTCGCAAAGCGCGTTAGCGGCCACGAAGAAAGACGCAACCCTGCCGAAGTCGCCCCCGACAATCACTGTCATCTACCCAAGGCCGAAGCAGTCGATCGGTCCGGTCGATTCCATGTTCATCCTTGGTTCGGTGACACCGGGCGCCAAACTCACCGTCAACGGGGTCAAGGTGTTCGTCTACCGGACCGGCGGATTCCTCGCCTTCGTGCCGGTCCATCCGGGACAGTTCGTCTTTCGGCTGAAGGCGTCGAACCAGCGTGGAAACGACACACTGTCACTTCCAGTGCAGATCGCCGACGTGAGGCCCATACCGTCTGACAGCGGCGCGATGATCAGGAAGGAAACAATCCGTCCGATGTGGCGCAGGACCGTGCGCGCCGGTGACGACATCAGCGTGGGATTCGATGGCACAGCGGGTGGGGCTGCCTTCTTCCGCGTCCTTTCGCCCACGGATACCCTCGGCCCCTATGCGATGACCGAACTCCGGCCGGAAAATCTCTCCGATTTCGCTGCATTCCAGCAGGATGACCGGTCACAAGACTCTTTGCCAGAGATCGTCCCGAAGCCGCCGTCACGTGGCCGATACCACGGCATTTGGCGGGTGCCGGACGTCGTGACGTCTGACTCGCTGCGCATCGCCGTCGAGCTCCATCGCGGGCATGGGACGGGAACACACGAATCTGACTCGGTGGCGTTCGCCACGGCGCCGGGTGCGCTCCGGCCGGTCGACGCCGATTCTCCCCGTGTGGTCGAGCTGCTCGACAGCGTGCAGATTCTTCGTCTCGGTCCGCGCATGGGTTATTTGTCGATCTTTCAACCCTATGGTGTCCGTGCGCGTTGGTGGGGAGAGGCCGGGCCATGGACAATTATTCAACCGGCGCCCGGGTACGAAGCGTGGATTGAGACCGCCAAGACGCGCCTACTGCCCGACGGGACCCCGCTGCCCGGCTCGTCAATCGAGCGGATTGCAACCAAGGCCGCGCCCTCTGGCGGGGGAGCGGTCGAACTGGTCATCGGCACTTCCGAGCGACTTCCCTTCAAGATCACCGTCGATGATGATCTGGTCAGCATGCACCTCCTGATCTTTGGCGCGACGTCGAACACCGATTGGATCGAGCAGGACCCCAAGGACGACTTGATCGATCACATTTCCTGGACCCAGATTCAGCCCCAGGTCTATGAGGTCGATGCGCATCTGAAACTGCCGGTCTGGGGGTACGATGCGCATTACGAGGACACGCGACTCGTGGTCCGTTTCCGGCGTCCTCCTGTCGTGCGCAAGGGGCTCAAAGGGCTTACGATCGTTGTCGATGCCGGCCATTCCGCCGACCCGGGGGCCATCGGTCCAACCGGACTGATGGAAAAAGATGCCAACCTGCAACTCGCCTTGGCGGTACGGGATGTGCTCCAGGCACGCGGCGCACGGGTTGTCATGACCCGTTCAGGCAACGAAAACGTTCCGCTGTATGATCGTCCTGTCCGTGCCTTGGCGGGTGGTGGCGACATCTTTGTTTCCATCCACAACAACGCCTCTCCCGATGGGATCAATCCACTGATTCACAACGGGAGTGCCGTCTACTACTATCACCCGTTTTCCCGCGACCTGGCCGAGAGCGTCCATCGGCGTCTTTTACCGGCGACCCATCTTGACGACTTCGGCTTGACACAGGGCAACTTCGCTGTCATCCGTCCCACACAGTACCCGGCGATTCTCGTGGAGTGCACCTTCATCATCGTGCCGGAGCAAGAGGAACTCCTCACGCAGCGCGCCTTCATCAAACGTACCGCTCGTGGAATCGCCGATGGGATTGGTGACTTCATTCGTGGCCGTCTGAGCCAGTAACCACGCTCAGCCCTTGACCGCGCCAGCCGTGATTCCGGCGACGATCTGCCGCTGGAAGATCACGAACACAATCACGACGGGCAGTGTGGCCAGTGTGGCGGCAGCAAACAGGTGGGGTAGGTCGACCGATTGGTACCCGCGAAACATCGCCAGCGCAACCGGCAATGTCCGTACATGGGTGTCGGTCAGGATAAAGGGAAAGAGGAACGCGTTCCATGTCAGCCAGAAAACCTGCACCGCCAGCACGGCCAGCGCGGGACGGCAGATCGGCAGGACGATCCGATAGACAATGCGCCACGGCCCGGCGCCATCCATCCGCGCCGCCTCCTCGATCTCGATTGGCACCGCCGCCACGGCCCCTTTGATCAGCAGGATCCCCAAGGGGCTGACCATCACCGGTAGCGTGAGCGCCCACAATGTGTCGTACCAGCCCAGTCGATGAACAAGAATGAACATGGGAACGATCAGCACGTATTGAGGAACCATCAGCACCAGCGCCGCCGCCGCATAGAGCAGGCCGCGCCCGCGAAACCGGTACCGTGCCAGCGCATACCCGACCGGGAAGCACAGGACGACGTTCCCCAACGTGACAATCGCTGCCACGACTGCCGATGTCATCAGATATTTCCCAAAGGGCATGGAGGCGAAGAGGTCGCGGTAATTGCCCCAGACAGGTTTCTCCACGAGCGGATTGAACCACCCGGCATTCCATCGTGGTGAGACTGATCCCACAATCATCCAGATGAAGGGAAACAGCATTCCCAGCAAGGCGATGAAGAGGACAACCGAGAGAAATCGCCTGCTTCGGTTCGATTGCCTATCGTGATTTGCCAGCGCCATGTGGGTGCGCAATGGATCGCGCGTCCTATTCTTCCGCTCCACGGCCAAAGGCCAGGAGCTTGAACTGGATCAACGAAACAATCGCGATGATCACGAACAGCAGATAAGCGGCAGCCGAGGCGTACCCAAGATCGAAGCGCTCAAAAGCCGCTGTGTAGACATGGTAAACTGACGTGGTGGTCGATCCCACGGGCCCCCCCTGAGTCATCACAAAGATCTCCGTGAAGATTTGGAGACTCTTGATCAAGTTGATCACTAAGGCATAAAGCAGCGTCGGTCTCAGGTACGGCCAGGTGATGGCGCGAAACTGTTGCCATCCGGTGGCCCCATGCAGAGAAGCATCCTCGACCAATTCGCGCGGAATCGTCTGCAATCCGGCCAGAAAGAGGAGCGCGTAGTATCCGATCGATACCCATACATCCATCAGCATGACACTGAGCAGCGCCGTTGATTCCGACAGGAGAAAACTCTGAGGTGGAACGCTGAATCCAAGCCAACCGGCCAATTGATACAGATACCCCTGCTGGCTGTACAGGTGGATGAAAACCAGCGAAGTGACCACCGTGGCGGTCAGGGTCGGGGCGAAGAACCCGGCACGGAAAAGGGCGCGTCCCCAGATCCTCTGATTAAGCGCCAGCGCCAGCACGAGCGCCAGCGCCGTGGTGACAGGGACCGTTCCGGCAGTGAACAACACCGTATGCCACAGCGCCGTCCAGAATGCTCCGCTCTGCAGGACCGCGCGAAAATTCGCCAGGCCGACCCATTCCCAACTGCCGCCGAATATATCGTATCGGGTGAACGACAATGCCAAGGCGTGCCCCAACGGGTACGCCCAGAACAGGGTGAGCGTGACCACCCACGGGGCGGCCATGAGCCAGCGCGTGACATTTCCCCGTGTGTTCATCCTGATGTCACGGCCACAGGTTCACGTTGCTGTCCTCGGGGACACGAGCGCCAGGGGCAACTGTGTTATTTCTTACTGGGCTGGGCGAGGATCTTGTCTATCCGCGCACAAGTCTGTTCGAGCGCTTCGGAGACAGTCAGTTTCTTGTAAAGGGCCTGCTCGACACCCCACTCCAACTCGGTTTCGATTTCGACCCAGCGAGGGTGGACCGGCGGCGCCTGGGATTGCTCCAGTTGCTGAACGAAGACCCGGCGCACAGAATCCTCAGCGAAGTACGGATTGGCGGCGACCGTCTTGTGCGATGGCGTTGCACACCCGGTGGCGATGCAAAGATTGAAAATGTTCTTCTCGTTGAGCAATTGTCTCGCCAGTTTGATCGCGCCCAGCGGCTGCCTGGCCCGGCGCGGTACGGTCAGGTATTCTCCGCCCGCAAAGGAAATCTGGCCGCCCTCGCCCACTGACGGATACGGCATGAGATGGGCTGAATACCTGACCGGCGATCCGGAGACCTTGATTCGTTCGTGCAACCAGTCGCCGGAGATGTGATACAACAGCCGGTTTTCCATAAACAATTCATCGAGCTGGGCCTGCTTTTCCATCAGCCCGTACTGGCTGAGATCGACTACAAACTGGAGTGCCGCGGCGCCTTCGGGCGAATTCAGCGCGCAGTGGCTGCCATCCGGCGTCAGAATCGAACCGCCACGGGACCACAGGTAGGGGAGAAACTTCTTGTACAGCCGGTGCTTTTCCGCCGCGTTGACGCCGTACCCGAAGATCTTCGGCTGAAGTTGGTTGGCCTTCTTGGCACGGCCCATCAACACGTCCCAAGTGAGCGGCGCATGGCCCGGCTGATCACCGATCGCGCTCACCAGTTCGTCGTTTTGGTACAGCACACGCGTGGAGAGATACCAGGGCAGCGCCCAGCACTTGTCTTGATAGATTGATGCGGGCCATCCGGCGTAAGTGTCGCGCAACTGCATGTACTCACTGGTCAGGTCCATCAGGGCCTGCGCATCCGCGAATTCGGCAATCCAGTCGGACCCCAGCTCCAGCAGATCGGGTGCCTCTCCGCCCGCGAATGCCGCCACAATTTTCTGGTGGCCGTCATTCCATGTCAGATCGGTGATTTCGACTTTGTACTCCGGGTTGGCGGTCTCAAAGTCCCCGGCGGCCTTGCCGATGACGGCTCTGGCCTTCGCCTCTGTCCAAAACTGCCAAAGACGGATGATCGTCCGTCCGTCGGGAGTCTTATCAGACTGGCTCCGGCTGCATCCCCCGATCAGGCCGCCAATGGCGGAGCCAATGAGAAGATAGAGAAGCCACTTGCGGTCGCTGACATGCGGGTGCCGACTCTTCACAGGGCTCAAACTGGGTTGGAGACGGGGACCTGTCAAGACCGAAGCGGCTGTCTGGCCGGACTGCGATCAAACGCGGCCAGCCTGCGGACCGCCGAAAGGATACTTTTATTTCTTGATTGCGGGAGACCCCAGCCGTATATTACCAATCCGGTCCCAGAATGGCCGAACATTCACGGAGAATCCATCATGTCCAAATGTTGTCCCATTACCGGTAAACGCCCCCACATTGGCAATTCCGTTTCCCATGCTAACAACAGGACCAAGCGGCGCTTTAACCCCAACCTGGTCTCCAAGCGTGTGTGGAACCCAGAGGAGAAGCGTTGGGTGCGTATGCGCATTTCCGCCAAAGCCCTCAAGACGCTCGACAAAAAGGGCTGGGTGCGGTAAATCCGTACTGACCACAAGAGAATGATTTGAGGCCCCGCCAATCGGCTGGTGCCCCACCCGCAGGGTGGGATCTCATGGTGAGGCCTGGGACGAATTGGTTCGCTTCGACGATTCCGAAGAGCCCGGACACGCAATGTGAGGTCGTCGTGGATTCGCAACTGTGCAGAGTGAACGATCCTTCCCACCCTTCGGGTGGGGCACCTGGCGACGGTGACCATATCGGTACAGTCTAAATCGGCCTCCGGCCGACCGCGATTGGAAATCGCGGCCACGCGGTTTGACACAGCGGGCACCCGGCGTATATTGCCAATCCGGTCCCAGAATGGCCGAACATTCACGGAGAATCCATCATGTCCAAATGTTGTCCCATTACCGGTAAACGCCCCCACATTGGCAATTCCGTTTCCCATGCTAACAACAGGACCAAGCGGCGCTTTAACCCCAACCTGGTCTCCAAGCGTGTGTGGAACCCAGAGGAGAAGCGTTGGGTGCGTATGCGCATTTCCGCCAAAGCCCTCAAGACGCTCGACAAAAAGGGCTGGGTGCGTTAGGGCCCACCACTTCAGAGAGAATCGCGAAAGGCCCCGCCCGATGACGGGGCCTTTCTCGTTGTTCACTCAGCAGTGGTAGGTTCGGGGAGAATGTGACAGGTGG
>JAVHPP010000004.1:0-5247 GCA_036170655.1 Candidatus Zixiibacteriota bacterium
ATACGATCAAAGTATCCCTCTTGCCAGAGCGTCCCTGAGGCGCCCAGCAATTGATTGATTCGGCGCGAACTCACGCCCTTGATCGCCTTCATAATGCCGGATAGACTGAAGTGCACACCCGGTCCGGCTTCCGAGGGTTGCAGAAGCAGGTGAACGTGATCTGGCATGACCACTCCGAATAACAGATTGTACTTCTTCTGATGATCGTTCAGGCCGATCACCGCGATCTGATGAGGGCCACATCCGGAAGTTTACCGCGCGCAGACCGAAATGTCACGAAATAGACGCATCCTCCCATCTCCCAGTGAGGCATATTGCGGAACCGAATCGCGAGCGCCGCTGAGGACACTCCAGAAACCACAGCGGCCTGGACATTCTTGTCCGCCCTGTTCACCGTAGACGGATTACCTGGGGAACTGTCGTGATCGTTCTCCATAATCTCAAGCGTGTAAGCTGCTCTATCTCTGTCCGACAGAGGCCAGACAAGAGTGTCCGGCCTACCAAAGGAAGATTGGCTGCGCCACTTGCGCGGGCGCAAACTACGCGTCGGCTCACATCTCCGGCATAGACGCGTCTCACACCCGCTTCACCAACTCTCCGATCAGCGCCGACAACACCGGCTCGGCGCGGTTGGCCACGCCGATGATCGTGTCGAAGTCGGTCGGGTGGAGGGCGTCGGGGAGACCCATATCGGTGATGATGGAGAAACCGGCGACACGTGTCCCCTGATGGCGCGCCACAATCACCTCGGGAACGGTGGACATGCCGACCACATCGGCGCCGATGGTGCGCAGGAAACGGTACTCCGCCCCGGTCTCCAGATTCGGTCCCGCGACCGCGACATACACACCCTTCTTCATGGGAATCTTTAGATCAAGCGCGGCCTGTCCGGCGAGACGCAGCAGTTCGGGGTCGTAGCAATGACACATGTCGGGGAAGCGCGGTCCCATGTCGTCGAGATTGGGGCCGATCAGCGGGTTGTTGCCCAGCAGGTTGATGTGGTCGGTGATGGCCATGATGTCGCCCGCCACAAACTGCGGATTCAGCCCGCCGCAGGCATTGGAGACAATCAGAATCTTCACGCCCAACTGGTGCATGACGCGCACCGGCAGGGTAATCTGCTGCATCGTGTATCCCTCGTAATAGTGGAACCGTCCCTGCATGGCAACCACCGGTTTGCCGGAGAGCCGTCCAAAGAGCAAACGACCGGCATGCGACTCGACCGTCGAGCGGGGGAAATGGGCGATGGTCTCGTACCCAATCGCCTTCTCGACTTCGATCCCCTTGCCGAGCGCGCCGAGGCCGCTGCCGAGGATGATACCAATCGATGGCGTGGCGTTCGTCTGCTTGCGAATCGCAGCGGTGGCTTCGTCTATCTGGCGTTTCCAGTCGTTCATGATGATCTCCTGATGCGGGCGCATGCTGTGTGCTCCCGGCGATTGGAAAGGATTACGTGATTCCGTGAACGCACATCATGAGGGGCCGGCGGGTGTGGGTAATAGACATGGAACCTTGAGGCAGGCCGGCTCCGTCAACAGTGAATCTCAGGTTTCCGGGTCACCCATAGCCATCTGGGCAAACAGCGTCCCATCGGCCTCAGGGCTGCGAAGCGGGGGATTGTCCGGCGCGACAGGATGACTGCGCTCAGGCACGAATTCCTCGGTCAAGGCCCGCAGGTGATCCATCTGGGAATTGAGCAGTGTTTCAATCTGCGAGACAAACCGCACCTTGACCGCGGTCAGCTCGTCGATCTGACGGCGAACATCAGACAGGCGCTGGTGCGTCTCGTTGGTGACCGTCTCGGCCTCGAGGCAGGCCTTGGTAATTGTGCTGTTGGCCTCCGCATCGGCGGCCTTGCGGCGGTCGCTTGCGGCCTTTTGCGCTTCGATCAATGTCGACTTGATTGTTTCTTCCATCTCACGGTACTCGGTGGTGATCTGTTCGGCGACGGTCAAGCGCTCGCGCAACGCCGTCATATCGGTTTGCATCGACTCGAGCTGATCGGCAATCTCATCGAGAAACGCGTCCACTTGATCGGGGTTGTACCCCAGCGCCCTGCGGCGGAAATCCCGTCCGCGAACAACTTCGGGAGTGATGGTATATGTCCGGTTCATTTTTTCCTGTGCGTGCGGCGACAGACCATTCTGTGCCGGACGCCCCTGCCTCCATCATTCATTATATACGAACCATCGGGAAAGTCAGCACCTAATACGGGCCAGACCGATTTTTTCGATTCACGTCCGTTCACCAAAGATCGCGCGGCCAATCCGTAGCATGTTGGCCCCCTCCGCCAAGGCAATCGGCCAGTCGCCGGTCATCCCCATAGAACAGTAGCGCATCTGGCCGCATCCCAGATTGGACTGCGACAGACGTTCGAATCGCCGTCGCAGCAGCCGGAAAGACCGTTCGATGGGCAGACGTTCGCTGGCAAACGGCCCAATGGTCATCAGTCCCATCATCCGCACGTGCGGCAGAAGGGCAATTCGCGCCACCAATTCGTCAAGGACACCCGGTTCACATCCCGACTTTTGCGATTCGGCGATTGTATTCACCTGGATCAGGATATCCTGCCTCTTCCCGGACATCGCCGCACGCCGGTCGAGCGCGGCGGCCAGATCGTAGCGGTCAACGGAGTGAATGAGATCGAACAGCGTGACCGCATCTCTGGCCTTGTTTGTCTGCAAATGTCCGATCAGGTGCCAGCGCAGCGGATCGGGCGTGACAATCTTCGGAATCTTGTCTTTCGCCTCCTGCACACGGTTTTCGCCGAACGTGGTCAGGCCAACAGACGCGGCGGCGGCAACAGCCTCCGGCCCAACGGTCTTGGAGACAGCGACGAGAGTCACCGAGTCAGGGGAGCGTCCCAGCCGGACCATCTCCGCGTTGAGAGAATCCAGGAAGACACGGACGTTTGCGGCGATTCGGGTTGTATCCGTTCCCACAGGCAAATGATAAGCCAACGGGGAGGCCACCGGTGGAGTTTTCCGGACGGTACCGGCAAAGAATTACAGGGGCGCACGACGGCGCGCCCCTGTGAGTTCGGAAGATAACAGAACGCAGGCTCGAATCAATTCTGCACACGCCCGCCCAGATACTTGGCCAGGAACTTCTCCGACTTCCCGTAGAAATCCAGCCGATTTTCCGGACGCGCGAAGCCATGCCCTTCATCGGGATAGACGACATACTCTACGTATTGTTCGTTTCCCTTCAGCGCGGCGACAATCTGCTCGGACTCCGCCTGCTTGACACGCGGATCATTGGCGCCCTGCCCGATCAGCATGGGGATTTTGATCTTGTTCGCGGAGAAAAGCGGCGAGCGCTCCTTGAGCATGACGGAGTCTGCCCCTGGGTCGCCAACGCGCGTGTGAAACACTTTCAGCATCGGCGCCCAGTAGGGAGGAATGGAAGCGATGAGCGTCATGATGTTCGACGGTCCCACAATGTCCACACCACAGGCATAGAGTTCGGGAGTAAAGGCCGCCCCGGCCAGCGTGGCATACCCGCCGTACGAGCCGCCGTAGATGGCGACCTTCTTCGGGTCGGCGTATCCTTTCTCGATGGCCCACTTCACTGCATCCGTGAGGTCATCCTGCATTTTCCGGCCCCACTCCTTGTCGCCAGCGTGGAGGAACTTCTTGCCGAATCCTGCTGACCCGCGAAAGTTGACCTGCAGCACCGCATACCCACGGTTGACCATCCACTGGACTTCGGGGTTGAATCCCCAGGAATCGCGCGCCCACGGGCCACCATGGACATTGAGAATCAAGGGGAGATTCTTGGGCGACGCCCCTGTGGGCAGCGTCAGATAGCCAGGCAGCGTGAGCCCGTCGCGCGACTTGATCTCGACGAACTCCATCGGCGCCATCGTAAACTCCTCGAGCTTCGGCTGCGTGGCGAAGAGGAATGTCTCTTTCCTGGTGGCGCGATCGTAGGTGAAGTAACGTGTCGGCTTCAGGTCAGCGCTGACGGCAACCAGCCAGGTTTTGTCGGCCAGATCACGGCTCACGATGGAGAACTCCCCAGCTCCGAACTTCTCGATCGCCGCCAGATCGCCGGAAATCGCCGGGTCGATCGCGGTCCAGCGCTCGCGATCGTAGTTGAAGGAGACCGCTTCGATGTGGTGCGTCGACGGGTTCATCATGATCCCGCCAACGTCCACCTTGGGATCGGCAATGATGATCTTCTCGTCGCCGGTTTTCAGATCGATGGCCTTCAGACGGATGACGTCCGAGCCCCGGGAATCACCGACATACATCCCCTGATCATCGGGAGTGAAACCGTACGGCTGGCCCTCGTCTTCAGGACCCCAATGGATCAATGTCCGGAACGAGTCGGTTTCGGCGTTACGCACAACCAGATCAAAGCCGCCGTCGGGCGCGGCCGCGTAGGCGGCACGGACCTTGTGCTGATTGTCGGGAATCCAGCCGACGAAATTCAGCGGATTCTCACCGATCATCTTCGTGTCACCCGTTGTCAGATCGATGTGAAACAAATCCATTAACTGAGGATTGCGCTTGTTCATCTGGACCAAGAGGTCGTTGGGGAAAGCCGGATCGAGCGAGACGATGCTGGCTTGGACGTTCTCGTACGGGGTGAGATCCTTGATGGACCCGTCATCGAGGCTGACGGAGTAAATGTGCCAGTTCTCGTTGCCACCCTGATCCTGCAGGTAAAGCATGTGTTTGTTGTCCATGGCCCAGGCGTGCATGCGAATGCCGCGCACCTTGTCATCCGTGACCACCTTGTCGTCGTCTTTCCCGATGGTCTTGACCCAAACATTCAGCACGCCATCCTTGGGCGCCAGGTACGACATGCGCTTGCCATCAGGCGACAGACGTCCCTGGGCCCGCACAGGGTTGCCAAACAGCAGGTCTTTCGGAATCAGTGACGCCGGCGCCGCCGCCACACCAGTGGTCATCCCTGCAATCAAGCCAATCGCCATGAGAAGTCTCCCCATTTTACCCATTGATTGTATCGCTCCCATGTCCTTCCTCCTTCTCGCGCTTCTTCTCTGCAGCGCGTGTAGACACATAGACGGAATTCTCCTTCGTGCGGTTGCACGGACTGAGGCCACACTCAGGATCCGAGCACGAATCTGGCCCCGGCGGGTCCATGTTATGGGGTGCGGATGTTCAATTCAAGGCCAAATGGGCAGAACCGGATCGGAGTGATCGCCGAAAGCATCGTTCGGGAGGGCGAGGCTCCTGCCGAGCCTCTTTTTGCACCGCACGCAAAGAGGCTCGGCAG
>JAVHPP010000005.1:0-22706 GCA_036170655.1 Candidatus Zixiibacteriota bacterium
GCTCCCTGACACTCACGCTTGAGGTGGTTATCTCAGATGAATTGAAGGGCTGGATTGCGAGCTGGAGGGGGTATGTGAAGGTGGTGGCGCCTGTGAAGCTGGCGGAAGTGCTCAAAGCGGGTAGATGAATTGCCGATCACGAACGCACTGCCCCCCGTTGCTAACGCGAGCCAATGAGAGGAGCAAGGCATGGGACTTAGCGCTGAAATCAGAAACCTGTTTGATGAACGTGGCGCGGAGAGCTGGTGTCGGGATGGCGTTTTCAGTGAAGCGCATTGGGCCATGGCGCCATACAGATTGTTGTTCTTGCTGAAGGAGCCTCACAAATTCTACACCTCGCTGGTAGAGACTTCACAATGGCAACCGCACCCGATTGGATGGGATGGTTGGATTGAGATTGCGAGGTGGGCGTACGCGGTTCTGAACACGGGACTGAGAGCCGTCCCTGACTTCGACGACTGCAGGTCTCATGATACTGTCCAAGGCGTCGAATCGTGGAGGATTTGCCGCCATCAGATGAGCGTCATGAATCTTAAGAAAGAACCCGGTGGATCAACGGCTATCATGGACCAAGTCGAGGACTGGGCGGGCAGGCAACAAGACTTCCTGCGTAAGCAACTCGAACTGATCAATCCACAAATCGTAGTGTTTTGCGGCGACCGTGTAAAGGAGATCGCAACAAAGGTGTTCAGACTGCATCAACCAGAGCGCGTGGAGCGACCCTACTTCGCTTATGACGACAGACTGTGGATTGATTTCTGTCATTTCCGCTATTGTGCCAAGGTCCGTGCTTTCTACGCGCTGGTTGGTATCATGCGAGCTGCCCTGCAAGATCCAGAGATTGCTACCTTGCTGCACAGCGAGAAAGGAATCTAGATGATTGACCCAATGGATGAAATCGATGGCATATCCTTCAAGGGATTCTCCGTTCCAGTTACGGTAGAACAGCTTCATTCGGGTCAGTGTGATAGATTTCCACCTTGGGAAACTGGCATCTACATCGTGTTGCGACTGATGCGTCGAAACCCGAGCTTCGTCCCGAAGAGTTCAGGGGGATGGTTCGACGGCAAAGACCCCAGCTATCCTATGAAGAGAGTTCACGCGAAATGGGTCGAGGGTGCCAGAGTCCTGTATGTCGGGAAGGCAGCCAGTCGGGAAGGGTTGCATGGTCGGATTGACGACTTGGTTAGATTCGGTTTCGGCGAGCCTGTCGGTCATCGGGGTGGGCGGCTTCTGTGGCATCTGAAGGACAGCAAGAGGCTACTGGTTCGGTGGCGCGAGTGCCCCGCCGCTGACGCTCGCGACCTGGAAATCGAGACCAAGGCGAAGTTTGCGACTGTTCATGGCGTGTACCCTTTTGCGAATCTGATCAAGTAACCATTCCGGTAACCCGGCGTTCCGCCAAACGCTCCTCAGGTGATCCGGTATTCCTGGTTCGCCTGGCGCTCGAGTGGGTTACCCTGAGGATAGAGGCAAAGCATGGTATTCGAAATTCTCTTGGGTCTCTGGGGTGTCGACAAGATCGTGAAGGATGCTCAGCGGCGCGAATGGGTCAGAGCGAAAGAGCAAGTACGAAGCAGGAGCAACACCGATGAGCAGGCACGGTGGTTATGTGCCTTCAACGATTCACTCCTCGGATGGGAGAAGTTTGTTCTGAAGAAGCCTCTCTGGGGAAGACCGTATTGGTGTGTCCGGCCCTCGATGCGGAGGGCGCGATCGCCTGAGGACGAGATTGCGGGTGTCATGTCAGAGTGGTTCAAGTCGCACGATGCCGATGCTGCTGAGCAGATCAGAGATATCACGCAAGCCGAACTCGACAGATCCTTCCCCTGGGAAATGCTCTCAAGCAAGAAGTGGGCTGGGCTGTTCTACGCACTCAACAGGAAGGTCGGCTTTCCGAAGTTCTACTGGAGGCGCAACGGCTTCTTTGGCCACAAGCAGTGGCGAGCCCGCGCCTATATCCCGTACCGTCCGGCCTGAGAACAGCAGCCGGGCGCCAGCGGCGCAGCGAGTTGTGTAAGAGAGTGAACGAGTGAGGACGATTGCGAAACAGGCGTGGCCGCGATCTCTGGGGTGTGTTGAAAAAGCCTCACGGCTGCATCAGGGACAGGGAGAGGACGAGATTGCTTCGTCGGTCGTTCCGCCTCCAGCGGAACTCTCTCCTCGCAATGACTGTCAAGACAATCGAATCGGCGTTGAGAAAATGCAGTCATTGCGAGCGAAGCGAAGCAATCTCACCGCCACGAACTACGCGACGCGACCGACAGTGGGTTATTCAACAATCCCCTGTGATCGCGGGTCCGCCGAAGACGGACAATGGCGGCGTCCTGCTGTTCAGCCGTTGCCTGTGGACCAGATCACTTGAAGGATGATGAACGCGCCGCGACGTCACTTTGTCACAGACCGAGATCGAAGGGGCGTGTTGAAAAACCCCCGCGTACCACAATTCGTGGCCGCGGGTGCCGCGACTTTGCTTCGTCACCACCCCGCCTTCGGCGGGGACGTTCCTCGCAATGACTGCTGACACATGCAGTTCCGAATGCAGTCATTGCGAGCGCAGCGAAGCAAACTCATCGCCACGAACTACGGAACACTCGATTCGGGTACTTTTTCAACACGCCCCGAAGATCACGGCCACGCATACTGGCCCCCATCACTGAGATACATCGACTTGCGACGCATCTGGTGGGGCAGACACTCTTGTCTGCCCGGCTTTTTACCACACCCTTCGGTTAGAATCTCAAGAGCACATTCTCCGCCGAGAAACCGGGGCCGAGGGCGGTGAGGACGCCGTAGTCTCCCGGCGACACTGACCCGTTGGCCAGAGTCTGCTTCAGGACAAACAGGACCGTCGGCGCCGACATGTTGCCGAAGTCGCGCAGCACTGTCCGCGCCTGCGCCATACGGCCGGAATCGAGCGAGAGAGCGTTTTGGTAGGCATCGATCACTTTCGCGCCGCCCGGGTGGACGACGAGGTGACGAACCTGTTCGAACGTGAGGTCGTGTTCGCCGAGGAATTCGTCCATGTTCTGGCGTGTCTTCTCCTTCACGATACCCGGTATCGCGTGCGAGAAAACCACCTGCATCCCGACATTGTCGAAGTTCCAACCCATGACATCGAGCGAATCGGGCCAGATGGTTGACTGCGCGGCCAGGATCGCCGGGCCGCCCGCCGCGCACTCTGTCACGTCATCGCCCACCACCAGCGCCCCCGCCGCGCCATCAGCGAACAATGCGCTGGCGATGAAATTGGATTTCGAGAAATCGCCGAAGTGAAACGTCAGGCCGCACAACTCGACCGTGACCAGCATGACAACCGCGTTCGGATCGGAGATGGCCTCACGGTAGGTGTGCGACAACCCGGCGGCGCCACCGGCGCAGCCCAGACCCCAGATTGGCGTGCGCCGGACATGCGAGCGCAGGCCAAGCACGTTGATGAGACGTGAGTCAATTGAGGGCGTCGCCAGTCCCGTGGTCGAAACAAAGATCAGATGATCGATCCGTCCGGCGGACAGACCGGCCTGATCGAGACAGTCGTGCATCACCTGGGCGCCGAGTCGCGTGCACCAGTCGATGTACAGGCCGTTCTTCTCGGCGAAGGTCTTGGGACTGGTGAACCAATCAGGGGGCACACAGAGATAACGCGACTCAATGCCCGAATGGTCAAAAACCGGGAGGAGACGATCAACGTCACGCCGCTGTGAGCGAAAGTACGACGCGGCAAAGGCACGCGCTTCGGCCTGTGTGATCTTGTATGGCGGAAGGGCAGTGGCGACAGCAGCGATTCGGGGCATGCGCTTCCCTTGGCACGAGACCGAGCCACGCCGAAGCTGGATGGTGGCATCGGTCAGCGGCTTTGACAGGTGGAACAATCCACCGTACGCCATTGTTCCCCCAAGAGATAGTGCGAAACATCGGGGCGTTCATGTCATCACGAAGGATCAAGTTCTCCAGTTCCGATAGTCCAGAGCGGAAACAACAGGCGTGAGGAGGCAATGGATGCGAAAGCAGTGGATGGTGGCAGTTGTGATTATCGCGGCCTTCGGGATGGTTTCATTCTGGCCGGGTCAGGTTCAAGCGTTCCCGTCGGGGAAGAAATCATCCGCAGAAGACGCGGGACAGCAAGAGAAGCAGGCCGTCGAAGTCTACAATCTGGGCGTCGAACATCAGAAGAAAGCCGATACACTCCTGGCCCACGGAGACAGCGTCGCGGCGGTGAAGGAATTCAAGAGCGCGCGAAAAGAGTACGAGAAGGCAGCCCGGTTGAATTCCAAATTTCCGGAAGCGTTCTCCAATCTGGGCTATTGCCGGCGCAACCTTGGTGACTTCAAGGGAGCGCTGGAGGCGTACGACCAGGCCCTGGCGCTCAAGCCCGATTTCCCGGAGGCAATGGAGTACCGGGGAGTGGCGTATGTGAGGCTCGGCCGCATGGAGGACGCCATGGCCGCGTACAACAAGCTGAAACAGATCGACACGACCGAAGCGGCGGAACTCTGGCAGGCGATCAAGTCCGCCACGAAGGACACCGGCGTCCGCTCACAGCCGCGTCAGAAGTAGCCGTCAAACAGCCGGTCCACCCACTCGGGAACTGACGGAGATTCGACCCGGTCGAATGCCGGGACATACGGTTTGATATCGAGCACCGGGGTACCGTCGATTGCGTCGAGTCCCCGGACCGTCAGTTCACTCTCGGTGACTCTCACAATCTCGCAAGTGGTCAGTCCAATCGGATTGGGACGGACCCGCGCGCGCTGGGCAAACACGCCCAGAAGCGGCATGTCCGGGCGGTTGCGCGGCCTCCGCTGCGACGCCACGACCGGTTCCTGCTCGGGGACCTTGTGGAGATAGGTGAGGACCTGCGCGTGCGAGAATTGCTGTAGCCCGTCGAGCGCGCCCAGCCAGTGAGGATCAAGGACAATGCGGGATTCAATCTCTCCCCAGCTGCTGTCGGCCGGTGCTGTGACGCTGTTTTTCACTTCGCCGATGGACGTCATCATGATTGTCGCCATAAGATTTGTCCTCATCTCAGCCGATGAAAAAAGTAGGGCACATGGTCGGGGTTGCAGTGGCCCGTTGGGGAAAAAATGAAGAAACTGGGACGGGTATGCGCTTTTTCTCTTGCGGGAGGTTGGGTTTTGTCTAGATTTCTTCTTCGGAGGGGCCGAGCAGGGCCGAAGTTTTTGCTTTACATGGAGTTGTGGGATTGTGTGAACGTATTCGTCAATGTGCGGATTGGCGACTTGATAAGTATTTCAACCGCGGCTGATTTCCCGCTTTCGGGAGTGCCGCTTGTGGGGAGAGACTGATGCCCTTCTGGACCGCTTTTTGGGCCATCGTGCCACCGATTGTGCTTCTCGTCTTAGCTTTTGTGCAGTTCTACCGTCGCGATTTGAGCGAACGTCTGCCGAATGACCGGCAGGCGTAGGGTATTGCCGGACAAACTGTTGTTGCGCCTTGCGTCGCAAGGCGTGGCAGCAACACAAGGGGCGGTGGTGTGCCCTGAATTGTCTCGCAGAGAGCGTCTTCCATAAAGATGGGTCGCGACACCTGGCTGTGCAGTGATCCGTGACAATTTAACAATGTGGGGTGCGCGAAAGGCAACGGTCGCCATCCCATTTCAGGAACAAACTGAACGGATGGTCGATTAGTAAGAATAGGTGCGGTTTGCAAGCCGTATCCAGTTGTGCAACGCCCCTGAACGGGGTGCGCTCCGGCCAGGGGATTTAATGATAGATTCGACCCTCAAAGAAGGAGGGAAACATGGTCAAAAGTCCACGGTGCGAGGCGTGCGGAATGCCCATGTCCCAGCCATCACAACACGGCAACGGCGACACCGGCGATCTCTACTGCCTCTACTGCACCGATACGTCAGGCCAGTTGAAGCCCCGGAGCGAAATCCGGGAAGGTATGATCCACTACGTGATGAAGTCCGAGAACTGGGCTCGTGACAAGGCGGAAGTCGAGGTTGATCGCCAGATGACACACCTCCCCGCATGGCAGGGCGCCCGCTGACCCGGCACGACACGCTGATGGTCTTTCACCCCCCTGTCCGTGAAAACGGACGGGGGGTTTTCTTGTCTGATCCCAAACGAAGAGTCCACCGGTTGACACCGTCATCGGTCACTATGGAACCGTGTGCGCCTGCCACAGCGATGCTCAGAACGTCGCCTATGCGAATCTCTGTAACGAGCCTTTCAATCATTGGAGGATCATAGCGTCAGATTTCTTCGATCATCTCGACATTGGCGCGCGGCACAATGGCCCGTTCCTTGCTGTCGAATTCGACTTCGAGGATGCGTGCAGACGATTCCGATTCCAGCTTCTGCAGCGGCGCTGGCAATCCGACGACTGTCCCGAGACGCCCAAAGTGCGGCTGACGGATGATACGTACCATCGAACCGATTTCCAGACCCGCACTTTCCGGCTGGGGGACATTCTCCGGTAAGGCGGGGATGTCTTTGGGGATGACGACCTCCGGACGAATCACGCCGGCACGAATCTGTGTGGCGCCGTTGATGCAGGCGAGCTTGCCTTCGTGACGTTTCAATAGCTCGAATGTTTTTTGAGCCATGGCAATCTGGCCGAATCCCTCGGTGACCACGAGTGTAATCCCCAGCTCCTCCGAGCCGGTGATCGCGACGCCAAGATCATAGCCGAGAAAGTCACGCAGATCGCGGTCGTCAAATCCCCCGACCACAATCCCGCGCGCCCCGACCTGGATTGCCTTTTTCATAGCGCCAGCGGTGACCAATGAGCCGCCAACCACGACTTTGCCCGCACAAGCCGGTGTGACTTTGCTTTCATCGAGAATCTCGGTCTGGCTGGCGCAGATCACCTTGATCTCGCCCTCCGTCTCGCCGCCGATACCGAAGATCCCCTGAACAAAGGCGCCGATGCAGGCGACCGACACGCCCTCTTCGGGATGGATGGCTGTGACCTCGCCCTTCAGATAGGCCTTCACCTGCACCGGCATTGGCTGCCCGCGCAACAGTACCTGGCCGGTGACATGCGACACATTCTCGATCGTCCCATCGGTTTTCGATGTGCATTCCGTCTTGAACAGGCCGAAGAAAGACGCTGAGCGGGCGATCACTTCGCCTTTTTTCACTGCTTCGCCCTCTTTTTTCAGCATGCATTCATCGATGTCCTCCGGAGGAACGCCCAGAATGTTGGCGACGTTGACCGGCTCGACAGGTCCGGGCAGATGGGTTTGCGCCACCACGGTGTCCGGCTCGACCCGATCGCCCTTGGAGACAATCACGTCTCCCTTCAGGGGAAGTATGCGCTTTTTGACCAGCCAAACCTGGTCGGTGACTTTCAGTCCGGGGGTGTATGCATGGGCCATTTGTTACCATTCCTCAACTGTTGAGCAGTGCGTCTATCTGGCGCGCCAGCGGGGCGATTCGTTCTCGACGATGTCCCAAGACAAGATCCCAGTTTACACCGAAATACTCATGGATAATCTTGTCCCGAGTCCCGGTCATTTGTTTCCAAGGTACGTTCGGGTGAAGGGTCTTGAACTCTTGAGAAACGTTCTTCGCCGCCTCTCCGATGATCTCCAGATTCCTCACGACCGCGTCCTGCTTCATTTCATCGGCGAAGAAGGCGTCTTCGCCGTCGCGGTATACTTCTGAATCCGTCGGATTGCGTCCCTAATGTGCATCAGGTAGGCGTGCTGGTCCTTCATAGCGGAACGGCCTCCGCCAGTATCCGATCTTTCAGGTAGGGGCTCAGCCCGCCATCCGTCACGACATCGACTTTTCTTCCGAGAAGTTCCTCCAAGTCCTGCCACAGTCCAACCAAGTCAAAATATGAGCGCCCCTTTTCCATCGTGACAAGCAGATCGATGTCGCTATCCAGGCCCGCTTCGCCGCGCGCCACCGAACCAAACACACGGACGTTGAAGGCCCCGTACTGGGAGGCAAGAGTCATAATCTCCGGGCGCTTCGTCTTCAGTTCGTTTGCATCCATACCGCATCCATGCTCCGTCAGCGCCAGAATCTTACCTCCGCTCCAGCGCCTCGCGCGGGTAGATGTTCAGTTCCAACATCCACTCTTTGAGTTTGGCGACACGCGTCGTGTTATCGGTCGGAACGGCGAATGGGCGCCCGCGGCCATCGAGGATCAAGCCCACAACGCCGCCAGAAACCGTCCTCTCGACTTTGGCGCCCTTGCCGGCGCCCAGATCGTATCCGCGGGCGGGTTCAAACACGGCTTTGGCGGTTGCGGGCAGGCCGGTCTTCTCGTCGGTGCCGAGGGGGATTAGTTTCATTGTACCGAACTCAAGCGCCCCTTTTTCCACTTTGCCGCCGGGCAGTTCGATCTGGTAGTCCATAACGGTGCCTTTGCCAGATTTCGTTTCTCCGGCGGGGGCGATGCAGGTTCCCAAGTGGATCAAGCAGTCTTTGTTGAAGACCTCGGTTGCCGCCAACGGATGGACGGCGGCGAGGACCCCCAACTGCGGCATCATGAAAATCGAGTCGACGGCGAGGCGTGTAATGCCTTCAGGCAAGAACGCGTCAATCAACATCAACGCCGCCTGCTGGCGTCTGGGCGCATGAGACAGCACGCCGCCGGAGCCGATGAGCATGTTCAGGGTCATCATGTTGACCAGGGTCGCCCCAGATGTGCTCTGCTCGAAGGCATCCGCGATTGTCCGTTGCTGTTGGACGCCCTTGAGGACTGTGGCGAACGACTTGTGCTGAATAAATGCCAATCGCAGGGCTTCCTTGGCGATTGCCTGCTCGAAGATCAGCTCCTCCATCAACTGGGGGATGGTCGTCGGGCGGATCATCTTATTCTTGACCCGATTGCGCAGGTCTCGTTCGTCCATGTGGAACGGGACCCAGCGCATGACATTCTCAAGACCTGCTTCGGCGAAGACGTTCGAGATCGAATACGACATGCCGAGATTGGCCGAAACGGTCCGGTTGAAGACACCCTGGAAGACACTGAACACATCGGTGGTGGCGCCGCCGATATCGACACCCACAACTTCAATCTTCTCAATCTCCGAGACGCGCTTGATGATCGATCCGACGGCGCCCGGTGTGGGCATGATCGGCGAGTCGCACCAGGACATGAGCTTCTTGTAACCGGGCGCCTGCGCCATCACGTGTTCCATGAACAGGTCATGGATCTTCTCGCGGGCCGGCAGGAGGTTTTCCCGTTCGAGAACGGGGCGGAGATTGTCGACCACGGTCAGGTCTGTCTTCTCATCGAGAGTTTCTCTCACGCTGTTGGCGGCGTCCTTGTTGCCTGCATAGATGACTGGCAGTTTGTATCCACTGCCCAGACGTGGTTTTGGATCGGCGGCAGCGATCAATTCCGCGATCTCGACCACGTGGGTGGTGGCGCCGCCATCGATGCCGCCGGAGAGCAGGATCATATCGGGGCGCAGACGCCGTATCCGTTCGATCTGCTCATGCGGCATCCGCCGGTCGTTGGAGGCGATGACATCCATGACGATCGACCCAGCCCCCAAGGCAGCACGCTCGGCCGACTCCGCCGACATCGAACGTACCACACCGGCGACCATCATCTGCAAGCCACCGCCCGCAGAGGATGTGGAGATGTAGATATCGGTGCCGACATTTCCGTTGGCCGGAGAAATGATTTTCCCGTTGTCGTCCAAAAGCTTACGCCCAGAAAGCTCCTCGACCTCGCCGACCGCGTTGAGAACTCCGTTGGTGACGTCCTCAAAGGGCGCTTCGACCGTGGTCGGCGCTTCCCCCCGCACAATCAGGCGGTATTCTGGGCCACGTTTCTCGATCAGGATCGCCTTGGTCGTGGTCGAACCGCAGTCGGTTGCTAATATGACGTTAATGTCTTCCGGTTTGAGATTCTTGGTCATCGTGTCCCTGCTGGCTCAATCCTGCCGTTCAAACGCACCCAGCGTTGTACCGGCGAAAAGTTATTCAGCATAACCAAATGCCTACGAGCGTTCAATGGCTTTGTGAACTCCCCCACGCGTTACAGATGGACAGTGACAGAGGCGCCGGGCGGCAGTGAGGCCTGGGTCATCTGGCCACGGGCGGGACGCCCATGCTATGACGTCCTTTCCCGACGGAGAACCAAGGGCAGATGGCGATCGTCACGGGGCGCAGATGGCCGCCGGAGGGGGACCGCCACTGAAGGCGTAGTCGATCACTGCCACGACATCGAGCACATCTGTCGCCCCGTCTCCGTTGAAATCGCAACGCTCCGCCGGACAGATGGGATCCTTCGTGCAGGTGGCTCCACCGAAAGACCGATCGACAAGGGCGACGACATCCAGAACATCGATAAGTCCGTTGCCGTTGGGATCGCCCTGATGGCCGCAGAGGCAAGGGCACACGTGGATTGTGTCCGGGACGAACGCCGGGACAAAATTGTCCGCTGGCTGGGACGATGTGCCGAAGAGAGTTGAATTGCGCACGGATGGTGCCGATGATGTCGTCGAGGTATCCACGACAACGAGGGTGTCGCTTGCAGGCGGCGGACCGGAGCGGTGCCAGTAGATCTGGCAGGCAGCTCCTGATCCGGTGGACAGCAGAGACGTGAACGGCAGAAATGAAATGTTGTACCGAGTGGGGGTCAGAACGCCGTCAACCAGACCCGTGTCTGCAACAAAGAAACCGTTGCCGCCGGTCACCATGGTCTGCCAGCGGCTCCCGATCAGCGAGACCGAATCGATCCCGATTTGTGGCGATGTCCAGGCCAAGACGATAGTTGCGTGCTTCAATGGTTCGTCATTGGCCGTGTAGAGGGTCGTCGTGAAGGTCGTATCGCCCTGCACGCATGCGGGGACCGGGTCCAGCCAGATCGAATCTGGTGCCCCGGGGTCGGGTCCTGTCCGTGCGAGGACAGACGATGATACACAACACAACCACACCGCGTTGACTGCGAGAATTCTCTTCATGAATGCCCTTTTCTGACACGGCTGGTACAAACCGCGCGGACTCAAGCAATATAGGCGATCTTGCCGGATTGGCAAGATGGCATAGCCCAACTGCCTGTGTTCTTGACAGCCTCATCGGCTCGCGGGGGAATGGCTCGCCTTGCCCTTCCCGCGGGAACATCAGACATTACCTCATGCTTTTATTCTGGGGTGAATTAGCGGCGCTGGGCACGGCTTTCTGCTGGACACTGGCATCGATCGTTTTCACCCGTGCCGGTCGTCAGATCGGAGCCTTCAACCTCAACAAGCTGCGGATTCCCATCGCCGCGCTTTGTCTGACCGGCGCGCTGGCTCTGACAGCAACTGTTTCCCCTATCGGCCGCTTGCAGGTGAGCGATTCATTGTGGCTGGCCGTATCCGGAGTCATCGGCCTCGTCCTTGGCGACTCATGCTACTTCCGCGCTCTTGTGATTCTTGGGCCGCGTCGCGCCACACTGCTCATGTCTTCGGCGCCTGTCCTCGCCGCTCTGCTGGCATGGACCTATCTTAATGAAGGACTCGGGTGGGTTGCCTGGGCGGGGATTCTCACGACACTGGCTGGCATCTGCTGGGTGACGGCCGAGCGTGACTCTCAGAACAACGAATATCCTCATGGTTCACGAATGTTGGGCGTCCTCCTGGGGCTTGGTGGGGCAGCGGGTCAGGCGATCGGGTTAGTGATCGCACGGCGCGTTCTGGTCGCAAGCGACGTGACGCCACTGGCAGGAACATGGGTGCGTATGATTGCTGCGGCGGTCACCATCTGGTCGTATGCACTTCTCCGTGGGCAGGCGCGCTCGACGCTCTTGCTCCTGAGACAGCTCTCGATTGCGCGCGTGGTCATCGCCGGGGCAATCCTGGGACCCTTCCTCGGCGTCTGGCTCTCGCTCATCGCCGTCAAGTATGTCGAAGCCGGGATCGCGGCGACGATCATGGCAACCATGCCGGTTCTGGTACTCCCGCTGGTTGTTCTGATCTACCGGGAAAAAGTTTCGCCTCGTGCCGTTCTCGGGGCCTTGGTAGCTGTCGGCGGTGTGGCGATGCTGTTCCTGAGGTGAGCCGTCGCGGGCGGATCAGGCAGGTTCGCCGAGACGGATCGTGTACTCAGTCCACCCTGTGACAGATTTGGCCTTGATACGGAGCGCCTCTGCATCAAAAGCCCCGTACGCCTTCGATGTTCCCCACAATTGCAAGAAGCGCTGCACATGATCGAGGTGGAACCGTCCGCCGCCGCAGACTTCCCATCCCGGCGTTGTGAAGCGGCCGTCATCGCCGCTCAGACGGAACATGACGTCTTTGTGCCTGTGACAAAAACGCTCGACGATGTTGGCGTGATACTTAGAGAGAGCCACGGGGGAAAGCACGAGGAATTCCTCGCGTGGTCCGCTGATATGGACAAATTTCCCGTCGTACACCGGTGGTGTCGACCGTCCCTGGAGGGTCTCGAAATAGATGGATGCGTAGTCTTCGATGATCATCTGGTTGATCCGCAATCCGTCAGCGAGAGAGCGCCTCACGCAGCGCCCCCTCCAGTTCCGTGTACTTGAAGGTGAATCCATATTCCAGCGCCCGTTTGGGCAGGACATGCTGCCCGGTCAGCGCCAAGTCCGCCATTTCGCCCAGTGCCAGACGCAAGGCGAGTCCGGGCGTGGGAAAGACACTCGGCCTCCGCAGCACCCGCCCCAGAACCCGCGCAAACTGACGATTGGTCACGGGATTGGGGGCTGTGGCATTGATCGGGCCGGAAACATGTTCGTTCTCGACCGCGTGGCAGATCAGAGCAACAAGGTCATCACGATGAATCCACGACAACACCTGACGCCCGGACCCTACGGGTCCCCCGACAAAGAGCCTGAAGGGAAGCGCCATTCGCGAAAGGGCACCCCCGCCATGGCCCAGCACAACGCCGATCCGGATCAACGCCAGCCGCACGCCATACTTGATCACCGCCTTCGCTTCATCCTCCCAATGCGAGCAGACGATGGCGAGGAAATCATTCCCCGGGGGAGAGGCTTCATTCAGTTCCTCGTCCCCGTGCGCGCCATAGTAACCAATCGCTGATGCCGAGACGAGGACCTTCGGCTTGGTTGCGGCCGCGGCGATCTTGGCTACCAGACGGCGTGTTGTCAGAATGCGGCTCTCGAAGATGCGGTCTTTTCGGGCGCTGGTCCAGCGGCCGGAGCCGATCGACTCGCCTCCGAGGTTGATGACTGCATCCACACCGGCCAAGGCTTCGTCGGGTATGTCCGCGGCCGGGCCCTGCCAATGGACCAGCCGGACGTGTCCATTCTCATCCGATGGGAGGACGTGCCGACGCGAGAGCACCGTGACCACATGCCCTCTGCCGGTCAGCGTGTCGGCAAGGGGCCGACCAATGAATCCGGTTCCGCCGGTCATCAGGATGTTGATGCCATGCTCCTCACGAATCGCATGCTGTCAATTCTGTGCTGTGTGGCATGCCCTTCAACATGATACACTTCTTCTCAGGCCTCTCAACCCTTATCTTGTCCATGGGAGCATCTTGAACTTTTGGGTGGAGGTGTTTAATGGTTTTCCAGCAACTGACTGATGATGTCATCGCCCAGCTGACGGATGAGCAACTGACGGTCCTACAGGATCTCGGTGAGTTGGCCGCCAAGAAACTCAAGGTTGCATCGCTCGTCGAACGGTATACGCAGCAAATCGGGGCATCGCAGAACGCAATGGGGTTCCAGATCAAGGAGAATCCCACTGGTTTGCATGAAGACCCGGAGATCCTTTCCTTGATCACCATCAAGGAACGATACAAGATCACCAGTCTCCGCGAGCAGATTCGTCGCACGCTGAAACGGGCCGTCGATGTAGGTCTGGGGAATCTGGCGCTGATCCAGCGTCAGTGCCAAATCTATGGTGTGGACTGCACGACGACTGTCTGAACATTTTTTACGTAGGACCTTATGCTCAAACTGGGAATCATCGGCCAGCCCCGCTCGGGTAAGACGACCATCTTCAACGCGGTCGCTGCAGCCCATGCCGATGTAGACGCCTATCTGGCGCCCACGGAAATACGCCGCGGTGTGATCAAGGTGCCCGACCCGCGTCTCGACCGTCTCTATGATCTATTCTCCCCGCCGAAGAAAGTGTACAACGAGATCGAGTATGTGGATTTCCCGGCACTGACCGGGGATGCCACCGAAGTTGCCGCCCTTCCCCCAGCGCTGCGTGAACTCGACGCCTTGATCATGGTGTTGCGTGAGTTCGGCGAGGCCCCCAACCCGGTATCGGAAGCACGCCTGCTTTGCGATGAGTTGATTCTGGCCGATCTGGCCGTGATTGAGAAGCGGCTGACGCGTCTGGAAAGGGAAGTGATGTCAGGTCGGACGGACAATCAGATCGAGTACGATGCGCTGGTCCGCTGCCGACAGGCCTTCGAAAACGCGCAGCCCGCCCGCACGGTGCCGTTCTCACCTGTTGAACGCAAGCTGATGCGCGGGTATGGATTTCTCTCCGGCATGCCGCTTCTGGCTGTGGTCAATGCCCCCGACTCCGGCTCGGCCCACAGCGCGAGCGAATGGCAGGATCTGCTGAAACTCGGCCCCCGGTCCATGGCACACGTCGTGCGGGGGAAGCTGGAAGTGGAACTCAACGACCTGCCAGAAGAAGACCAGAAGATCTTCATGGCCGATCTGGGGCTATCTGCATCGGCGCTCGACGGGATGATCCTGGCGTCGTACACGCTTCTGGGGCTGATCACTTTCTTCACCGGTGGCAGCGAGAAAGACGTGCATGCTTGGATGGTTGAGCGCGGCGCGACCGCTCCCCAGGCCGCCGGTGTCATCCATTCTGATATCGAACGCGGTTTCATCCGGGCCGAAGTCACTCCCGTGGAGGACCTCCTGACGCTGGGGTCACTGGCCGCGACGCGCAGGGCTGGCAAGACCCGCCTCGAAGGCAAAGATTACATCGTGACCGATGGCGACTACACGATCTTCCGCTTCAATGTGTGAATGCTCCCGATACACTTCGGAACCCGGTACGATCCGTAAGACGCCCGGGTGCAACACCGCTCTGCCCAATGGGCGGCTAAGAAACGCAATGCGTGTCATTCTGAGGAGCGGAGCGACGAAGAATCTGTTTTCCAACCGAGGGCGCGCCACGGGGGAAAAACGACAGATCCTTCACTCTGTTCAGGATGACATTCATCATGGTCGCGACTTTTCCATATTTCGATCAGCCAGCCTAAACGTCGGCGTGAGAACGCCGACAGGATATACATGAACCCGTTGCGCCAGTAGAGGGTATCAAAATTGCCCCCGGACACTCGGGGCTGTGCGTATTTTGGGTGAGATTGTACCATTCGATCAACCCTGTCAGTGGAGTCTGCGGCGATGAGCATGGCTGAGTTCAAGAAGGATTTGACACAGGACATGCGCCAGATCCAGGAAGAAATGGACCTGTTGTTCAATCAATTGGCCAACTGGCGGAAGGCGCCTGCCACCAACCGGCTTTGGCGTCCGCCGACCGATGTTTGGGAGTCCGAAGATAACGTCGTTGTGCTGGTTGAGATTGCCGGTGTCAAACAGTCGGAAGTCTCCGTCACGCTGAAAGACAACATTCTGACTGTCAAAGGTGAGCGGCGCGCGTTGGCGCATCGGGAAGGGTGTTGCTTCCGGAATATGGAGATCTCGACCGGACGCTTTGAGCGCAACATTTATCTTCCCGAAACTGCCGATCCCGAACGAGTGAAAGCCGCGTACCGTGACGGATTCCTGGAGATTACCATCAGCAAGCTTCCGCATCCGGTCGGCCGCGCGCGGGAGATTGTGATCGAAGAAACGTGAATCGGAGAGCGCTCAATAAGATGTAGCGCAGGCGCCCTCGCCTGTGGAGTGCAGCCGAGGGCGGCGGCGCCACATTGAGGGAGACACAGCGTCACACACCAGAGGGGGACAAGCGTGCCAGTCGTCGAAGCCCAACCAGAGACTCAGGTTACCGCGCCGCAAGAACTCGAGCAGTTGCCGCTTCTGCCCACCAAGGGGACAGTGGTCTTCCCCGCGATGGTGGTCCCGCTTCTGGTCACCGAGCAGAAGTACGCCCGGCTGATCGACCAGACCCTGATGCGCGGACGGCTGATCGGGCTGGTGGCGCAGAAGGACCCCGAGCGGGACAATCCGTTGGCCGACGAGATGCACCATGTCGGAACGGTCGGTTCGATCCTGAAGATGCTGCGTTTCCCCGATGGATCGGTCCGCTTCCTCGTCCAGGGGATGGCGCGGTTCTCGGTGCGCGAGATTGTCCGTCACGAACCGTTCGTCGTGGCGCGGATTGAGACGTACGAGGACAAACTGGAACGCACGGTGCCCATCGAAGCCATCGTCCGCAACGCGCTGGAACTGCTGAAAAAGGCGGTCGAGTTGTCTCCGTATCTCTCGGAAGATCTCCAGGTCACGGCGATGAACACCGAGGAGCCGGGGAAGTTGGCCGACTTGATCGCTTCCAATCTCAACATTGTGACCGCCCAGAAACAGGCGGTCTTGGAGACGTTTGACGTCAAGGCGCGTCTCGAGCTGGTGATTTCGCTCATGAGCAAGGAAGTGGAAGTGCTTGAACTGTCTCGCAAGATTCAGTCCCAAGCGGCCCACGAGATGGGCAAGATGCAGAAGGAGTATATCCTGCGCGAACAATTGAAGGCGATCCAGAAAGAATTGGGCGAAGCCGACGACCATACCCAGGACATCGAGGAGTTCCGAGAGAAGATCAAGGCCGCCAACATGCCGGAGCTGGCCCGTGAAACGGCGGAAAAGGAACTCGACCGGCTGGAGAAAATGAACCCATCCTCGGCCGAGTACACGGTCAGCCGCACCTATCTTGACTGGTTGGTCGTGCTTCCCTGGGACAAGAAGACAGAAGACGACCTTGACCTCGAGCACGCCCAGAAGATTCTGAACGAAGACCACTACGGGCTGGAGAAAGTCAAGGATCGCATTCTCGAATTTCTCGCGGTGCGCAAACTGAAGGAGTCAGTTAAGGGGCCGATCCTCTGTTTTGTCGGCCCCCCGGGCGTGGGCAAGACATCGTTGGGCCGTTCGATTGCCCGCACGATGGGGCGTAAGTTTGAGCGAATCTCGCTGGGCGGCATGCACGATGAGGCGGAGATTCGCGGGCATCGCCGCACGTACGTCGGTGCCCTGCCGGGACGCATCATCCAGAGTCTGCGCCGGGCGGGCGCAAGAAATCCGGTGATCATGCTGGATGAGGTCGACAAGATCGGCACCGACTTCCACGGCGATCCGGCATCCGCGCTGCTGGAAGTCCTCGATCCCGAGCAGAACAATTCATTCTCGGATCACTATCTCGATGTGCCGTTTGATCTGTCGTCGGTGATGTTCATTACCACGGCCAACTTGCTCTATCCCATCCCGGCTGTTTTGCGTGACCGGATGGAGACCATCGAAATGCCGGGCTACACCGATTTGGAGAAGATCCAGATCGCCAAGCGTTACCTGCTGCCGCGTGAACTGGACAACCATGGACTGAAGCGGAGCAATCTACTGCTGACCGACGATGCCCTTGGACGACTGCTGCGGGACTACACGCGTGAATCCGGCGTGCGCAATCTTGGCCGGGAGATTGCTTCAGTCTGCCGCAAAGTGGCGCGTCAGGTGGCAACGGGCCATAGCGAGAAGGTCACGGTGCGTGGCGACGATTTGCCGGATTACCTCGGACCGATCAAGTACATACCGGAATTGGTGGGGCGCGCGGCGCAAGTGGGGGTTGTCCCTGGGCTGGCTTGGACGTCGGCTGGGGGCGACATCATGTTTATTGAGGCCACCCGTATGCCTGGCAAGAAGGTGCTGACATACACGGGCCATCTCGGCGATGTCATGCGCGAGTCGGTCCAAGCCGCCTACTCCTGGGTACGGTCTAACCATCACAAGCTCGGCATCGATGCCAAGCTGTTCGATCGGTCCGACATCCATGTCCATGTCCCCTCCGGCGCCACTCCCAAGGACGGCCCGTCTGCGGGGATCACTATGGCGACCGCGATCGCGTCGGTCTTCACTGGCCGTACCGTCGTGCCGAAGCTCAGCATGACTGGTGAAATCACCCTGCGCGGGCTGGTGCTGCCCATCGGCGGCCTGAAAGAAAAGTCGCTGGCGGCGTACCGTGCCGGCATCAAGACCGTGCTGATTCCCAAGGACAACGAGAAGGACCTGATTGACGTTCCTGCTGAAGTGAAGGAGAAGGTCCAGTTCATCCCGGTCGCCACGGTCGAAGAGGTGCTCGAACTGGCGCTGACCCCTGTCGCGAAGAAGCGGGCGTCCGGTACGACGCGTCACCGGGAGAGGGCGTAATCCGCGCGGCCTCGTGCACGGCGTACCCTTTGTGACTCCCAGTCGTGGGAGATGGTGATTTTTGCCATCGATAGCGATAAAACCAGTTGACACCTTTCGCGGCACCTTCTACGATTCCTTTTAGCAGCTGATCGAGGCTGCGACCTTGTACACAACAGATTGATTATAGAAAGAGGTCGTCTCAGCGATGATTGCCGCTGCCGCCCGCATCAACTTGCTTTTGGCGTGGTTGTGGATCGTTGCTGGTATCGCCTTCGGCTTTTTTCTGGGGACCAACTTCCATCGTGACGACTGGTTGGGAGGGTACACCAGCTTCAAACGGCGTCTCTACCGGCTGGCGCACATCTCCTTCTTCGGGCTGGCGATCATCAATCTTCTGTTCTACTTCACGGTGCGGCTCTTACCCGTTTTTGGGGGCACACTTGAACTTGCGTCGTGGGGGTGCATTGTCGGCGCGCTGACGATGCCGGCGTGCTGTTTTCTGGTGGCGCACGTCCCACGCTTGCGGCCAGTCTTCCTGATCCCGGTGCTCAGTCTTCTCACGTCGAGTGTGCTCACGTTTCTGGAGCTGCTAAAGTCATGAAAATCGGCCTGATCGCCATGAGTGGGGTGCGCGCCCACAATGACGAGCTCACGCAACTGGGGCTAACGCTGCCCGGCTTTGTCGACCGCAACCGCATCATCGCCTCGCTTCCCAGTCTCTCCCTGCTCACTCTTGCCGCACTGACGCCCGAACGGCATGAGATTGAGTACAAGGAGATCGCCGATCTGAAGCAGGAGACCGCTCTCCCGGATCATTACGATCTGGTCGCCATCAGTTCGTATTCAGCGCAGATCAACGAAGCCTATGATCTGGCCGATCGCTACCGCGCCCAGGGAATCCCGGTCGTCATGGGCGGGCTGCATGTCTCCTCGCTCCCCGATGAAGCCGCCGCGCACTGCACGACTGTCGCCGTCGGTGAGGGCGAGGATGTCTGGCCGCAAGTGCTCAGTGACTTTGAGAGGGGGAGGCTCAAACCACGCTATGTGCAGACACCGCCCGGCGGTTATGACCTGGCCAGCGCGCCGCTCCCGCGCTTCGATCTCCTCGATCCGGGGCAGTATAATCGCATCACCGTCCAGACCAGCCGTGGCTGCCCGCATCGTTGCGACTTCTGCGCCAGTTCGATTCTTCTGACTCCCCATTACAAGCTCAAGCCGGTTCCCCGAGTCATCGCGGAGATCGATGCGATCAGACAGGTGTGGGACAAGCCATTCATTGAATTTGCCGACGACAACAGCTTCGTCGATTACGGGCACTACAAGGAACTGTTGCGCGCACTTGCCGGGCGTGATCTGCGGTGGTTCACCGAGGCCGATCTCGCCGTCGCCAACGATGACGAACTTCTGGGCCTGATGCGTGATTCCGGCTGCCAGCAGATTCTTGTCGGGCTGGAGAGTCCGCGTGCCGTGAGTCTCGACGGGATTGAACTGAATGCCAACTGGAAGATGAAGCAGCGCGACCGCTACCTGTCGGCCATTACCAAGATTCAATCCTACGGGATCACCGTGAACGGATGCTTCATTCTCGGACTGGATGGCGACACACCGGATATCTTTGAGGAGGTCTGGAACTTCGTCCGGGAATCCGCGCTCTACGAAGTCCAGATTACGATCATGACAGCGTTCCCGGGGACGCCGCTCTACAATCGCCTGAGGGGCGAGGGCCGCATCATTCGCGACGGCGCCTGGGAGCTATGCACGCTCTTCGACATCAACTTCACGCCGAAGAATATGAGCACTGGCGACTTGCAACGGGGATTCCTCTGGCTGGCGAAGACTTTGTACTCGGATAACGTGACCAAGGACAGGCGCCGGAAATTCCGGCGGATGCTGAGGACGTCTCCCCATTGGAGGAGAGGACGCCAGATCAAATAGGAGGGATTGCGCTATGACGCTGAAAGGGGTCAAGAGGTTGTTCATGGTCGCGGCGGTATACGACCTGATCTTGGGGTTTGTTTTCGCGCTATTCTACAAGCCGATCTACAACGGCTTCGGCGTGGCATTGCCCAACCACGCCGGTTACATCCAGCTTGCCGCGGCGCATATCTTCATCTTTGGCATCGGGTTCTATCTTGTTGCACAGAATCCGCAGCGCAACCGCTCCGTGATCACGCTGGGAATCTTGATGAAGCTGGCCTTTGTTGGCGTTGCGTTCGGCCATCTGATCGCCGACACCATCCCGGTGTTCTATGTGCCGTTTGCGGCGCTGGACCTCATCTTTCTGGTATTGTTCCTGATTGCCAATGGGGCCACCAAGCCGGAGACCTACGCTTCGGCGAAGATGGCCGCGTGAGATCTGAGGCAGTGGAATAGTCTGCATTGATATGTCAAGCAAGGGAGGGTTGATATGGGAAGCGGAAAAAACTGGTATGGCGCGGGTGTGGTGCTGTTGATTCTGGCAATGGTCGATCTTGCATTCCTCGATTATGCCAATCACACGGCCTACGCGCAGATGGTCGGCATCTGGGCGCTGGTGTGTTTTGTGCTGGGATTGCGGGCGGAACTGAAGGCAAAGTAGCGCGATCATCGTGTCACTGCAGGGGCGGGTCTCAGACCCGCCCTGCCCTTGCTGAGGCGAACGGGCGGGTTTGAAACCCGCCCCTACACGTCGGCCTTGCGCGCATGCTCAATACCTCACGACCGCCGTTCGAAACACCCGGCGCCACCCTGTCGCCGCGCCTCTGGCTGCCGCGCGCGGTCCTGCTTTTGGCCGCTTTGCTGATGATTCTCGCGCTGTTTGGGATTTACCTCAATTACCGGCCGCTCCCATTTGATCCCGTGGGATGGCAGAATTCCAATGGCATCGCGCGCGGACGGATGTTGAAGTCCCTGCTGGCGCAGACCAGATTTGTGGGTTTCCCGCGTGCCGAGGTGGAGCACTACCTCGGCCCCGCCGACTTCGATGACCGTCAAATCTGGTATGACCTTGGTCCCGCCGATGACATTTCATCCACCGATCCACGCGCGGCCGTGGGAGAGCCAGGTCGGCTTTATGGTGTTTTCGCATATGATAAGGCCGGGGCAATCAAAGAGGTGCTCTACAACCATCGCCGTCCAATCTTGGGATCACGACCGTTTGACTCGACCGGCTGGTTCGGCCCGGATCGGAAGGCCCGCCGTGCCATGTTTACCCATGCCCTGGGCCGTCTGCGGGAACTCGGCCTGACCCGTCCAGAAACTCTGGGTATGCTGGGGAGGCCCGACGGGGAGCGCGTGCGAGGCCAGTACGACATTGGGCGTGGCGGCGCCATCTTTGGCCGGCACAGAGCGCTGATTCTCGAATACGACGTCGGGGATTCGGTGCAGGCGTCGTTCGTGGCGGAGTGAGATCTTCCCGCATCTCTTCTCAGCAAACATCCACTTCAACGAACTTTATTACGTTCGAGTCAATCAAAGTGTGTTCCCCCATAAGCCCTCAGGACTTACTCGATTGCTCCGCAAGCGATTGCACTTCCGACTGATCGAGTCTTGGAATCGCCTGACGGTGACGTCGCGTTTTGGCAAAGGTCCGCAGACTCAAGCCTGCTCCCAGAAGAGCCAGAAGCACGGTGAGACTCACGAGGATCGTCGGCGCCGCGGGGAGATCCAACTGGACTGAGGCGAGCAGCCCGACTAAACTCCCGACAAAGCCGAAGATCCAGCCGATGGTCAGCGCCCACCCGGGTTTTTCTGTGGCCATGAGCCCTGCCACCGCCGGGATCACCAGGAACCCGAAGACGAGGAGCACTCCCGCGATCTGGACAGACGAGGTCACGACGAATCCGAATATCGCGTAGAAAACAAAGTCCCAGAAGAAGAGATTGCGGCCCCGCCCGCGCGCTCCGGCTGCGTCAGTAGTAATCTCGAAGAAGGGTTTGCGCAGCAGGAAGTGCGCCACGCCGATCAAGGTGTAGAGTATGGCGGTTTTGGCGATGTGTGATGGATTGACCGTGAAGAGACTGCCGACCAGAGTCTCCTTCAGGTGCTCCGGTCCCGCCGGACTTTTTTCGAGCACCAGGAAGACCGCCGCCTGCGCGGTGGCGAAAACGATCCCGATAAATGCCTCTAAGGGTGCGCTGCGTTCTTGGCCACGCAACCAGGCGAATACGGCAGCACCCACCCACGTCATTCCCAGGGCGAGCAGGTAGGTGAAGGTACCGCTTTCATGTACTTGAAGGACCAATGAAACCGCAACACCGAGAGCCGCCATTTGGGCCAGAGCGAGATCGACAAAAATCACGCCACGGCGAACGATGTGAAATCCCAAATAGGCGTGGATCCCGGCCAGAATGAGGCTGGCCACCAACGCGGTCCAAAAGAATGGAAGTGCGAACGCGTCCATGTTGTCCTATCTGCCGCCTATGTCGCCGGTCGGCACGGCCATCAATTGGAAGATCCGGTGAATGTGATCGAGATAGCTCCCGTCTTGTTCT
>JAVHPP010000006.1:0-22444 GCA_036170655.1 Candidatus Zixiibacteriota bacterium
CGTTATCACACGACTAGAATTGGTACTCAGTGTTGGATGGCAGAAAATTTAAATTATGCAACAAGTAATGGAAGTTGGTGTTATGATAATAAAAATAGCAATTGTAATATTTATGGACGGTTATATAATTGGGAAGCTGCAAAACAAGGATGCCCAAGTGAGTGGCACTTGCCAAATGACGAAGAATGGACACAATTGACAGATTATCTAGGAGGAAAAAGGGGAAACCTCCTCTCTACGACACCGACGAACCACGCCGGATGGCCGAAGGGGTGGCCGCGCTGGGCCTGCAGCAGGTTGTCATCACATCGGTGAATCGTGATGATCTTCCCGATGGGGGCGCGTGGGTATTTGCCGAGACGATTCGTCAACTGCGCCGGCGCGATCAACAGGTGAGAATCGAAGTGCTGATTCCTGACTTTGATGGCAACTTTGCGGCGTTAGAAACTGTGATTGAAGCACGTCCTGATGTTCTGAATCACAACACGGAAACCATTCCGCGTCTCTATCCCAAGGTCCGTCCGCGGGCGCAGTTCGAGCGTTCGCTTGAGATCCTGAGACGGTCGTTCCATCGTGCCCAGCCGCCAATCGTCAAATCGGGTCTGATGGTGGGTGTGGGGGAGACCCACGACGAACTGATCGAATGTATGGGGTGCATCGCCCAGGCCGGCTGCCAGATTCTCACGATCGGGCAGTACCTGGCGCCGTCGAGTTTCCACCTGCCGGTGGAACGGTACTACCATCCCGATGAATTTCGGGAGCTGGCGCAGATTGGAGAGCAGATGGGGTTTGTACATGTGGAGTCCGGGCCGCTGGTCCGATCATCATATCATGCATTCGATCAGGTGGCGCGAATGGAAGCGAAGCACGCTGCCGGATGGGCCAACTGACTCTCCATGCTGAACCAGGGGTTGCCGATCACAAGCGATAATCACCGCGTCCCGGCTCCCGCCGAGGGCGGCGCTGTGTGGGGGGTGATGACGCGCCGTAAGACGCGCCGCGTCACGATCGGTGGTGTTCCCGTCGGCGATGGCGCCCCCATTGTCGTGCAGTCGATGTGCGACACCGATACCCGCAATGTGTCCGCCACGGTGGCGGAAATTCATGCGATGGAAGCGGCCGGATGCGAGATTGTGCGGGTCGCGGTTCCGGATACCGAAGCCGCTGATGCCATTGCCCGAATCCGTCCCCAAATCAACATTCCCCTCGTCGCCGATATTCACTTCGACTGGCGGCTGGCCCTCTTGGCGGCCGAAAAGGGCGCTGACAAATTGCGCATCAACCCGGGTAACATCGGCGGCAAGACGAAGATCACCGAAGTTGTCGCCTGCGCAAGAGATCACGGCCTGCCGATTCGGGTCGGCGTTAATCAGGGGTCGATCGAGAAAGATCTGCTGGACAAGTACGGTGGCAATAACCCCGATTCGCTCGTCGAGTCTGCGCTGCGCAACGTCGAGATTCTGGCGGCACATGATTTCCATGACATCGTTCTCTCGTTAAAGTCCTCGAATCCAGGAGAGGTCATTGCCGCCTATCGCTCCGTATCTGCGAAGTGCGACTATCCGCTTCATCTGGGAGTGACCGAAGCCGGTCCCGTAAAGACCGGTTCGCTCAAATCCGCGGTGGCCCTGGGAACCCTTCTCGCCGAGGGCATTGGCGATACGATCCGTGTCTCGCTGACCGGACCCAAGTCCGATGAGATAGAGGCCTGTTATGGTATTCTGCAGGCCTTGGGATTGCGCCGGCGCGGGCCGGAACTTGTGTCCTGTCCCTCCTGCGGCCGGATGGAGATCGATCTGCTCTCCTTAGTCGAAGAAGTGCAGCAGACACTGAAAGGCATCAAGTCGCCGTTGAAGGTCGCAGTCATGGGATGTGTGGTCAACGGCCCGGGTGAAGCGCGTGACGCCGACTGGGGCATTTTTGGGGGCAAGGGTGTCTATCTTCTAACTCGCAAGGGAGAAATCGTCGAACGGTTTACCGACCGGGACGCGGCCAAGTCAGCCCTCACACGGGTGTTGTGTGACACCGACGCCCGGTTAAGCGCGGGAGAACCGTGACCGCCCCGCATTCGAGTCGAAATTCATCCCCTTTTATGCCGATAAAGTTGTATGAGAGAAGTCTAACGAGGGTGGGCCGGCCGTCCGCAAGTCTGGCGCTGTCGCAAAGATCGGAGTGTACTGATGGAGATTCTGGGTAAATCGGCTATCTGGCTGGCCACAGTGGGCGCCGTCGCCGCGCTTGGGCTCTATCTGAGTGGCGAGCGCTGGCAGCGTCAGGCACGATGGTCGTTCCGTGCGGTGACCTTCTCGCTCGTGGGGGCGCTGGCACTCCTCTTGACCCTGATCCTCACCCATCGATTTGAGTTCCTGTATGTCCGGAACTACTCCTCCAGCGATCTGCCGTTGTACTTCCTGATCTCCTGTCTCTGGGGCGGCCAGGAAGGAACGCTGCTATTGTGGATCTTTTATGTCAGTATCCTCGGCCTGATTCTGATGCGCATGGCCGGACGGTTTGAGCGCTACGCGATGTCGGTCATCAGTTTATTTATTATCTCAGTGCTCATGATTTTGCTGAAGCGCAGCCCCTTCGAAGCGACCACGATGAACCCGGGTGAAGGCGCCGGGCTGAATCCTCTGTTGCAGGATTTCTGGATGACGATTCACCCGCCGATCATGTTCTTCGGCTTCGCCTTATCGGTGTTCCCCTTCGCTCTGGCTGTTGCCGGCTGGCTGCGCGGTGAGTACCGTGAATGGGCGGCTTACGGATGGGTATGGCTTCTCGGCGCATGGTGCACGATGGGCACCGCGCTGGTGATGGGCGGGTACTGGGCGTACAAAGTGCTCGGCTGGGGAGGATACTGGGCGTGGGATCCCGTTGAGAATTCCTCTCTCATCCCCTGGATCTTCGCGACCGCCGGTGTGCATTCGCTGGTGATGTTTAAGAAGAAGAATGCGCTGACGCGTTCGGCGTACCTGTTTTCCATTTTGCCATTTATCGCCGTGCTCTTCGGATCATTCCTTACCCGCTCCGGCGTCCTCGGAGACTTCTCGGTCCATTCGTTCCTTGATCTGGGGATAAACTCGTATCTGATCGCTTCACTCGCGGTGTTTAGTGGACTCGGGTTCGGCCTTCTTGTCTGGCGGTTCAGACGCGTGCGCGCCACCGTGGCCTACGGCTCATTGTCGACCGTGGACTTCTTTGTCACCATGGGCGTCCTCTCTCTGTTTGTAGCCGGCGCTCTGGTTCTGATCGGCATGTCGACGCCGTTGTGGACAAGACTGGGCGGTCCCCCATCCAACGTCACACTCCGCTACTATTTTCTGGCCACCACCCCGATTGCGCTGATCGTTCTGTTTTCGCTTTCCGTCTTTCCGTTTCTGCGCTGGATCAAGCCATCGAAGCCGTTCATCGCGCCGCAGGCCGCGATTCCGTTTGCCATCTCGATGGTCGTGGCCGGAGTCGCCGTCATCGCGGGCGTTCACGAACCGCTCTACATCGTGCTTCTGGCTCTGGGCGGATTTGCTGCATCATCCAACGCCTGGCTGGTCTATGATCGCTTCCGCAAGCACCACCGTTTGACCGGCGCGTACATCGCCCACACTGGGCTGGCCATACTGATTGTTGGCGCCGCTGTCTCATCGGCGTATGAGCACCGGACACAGGTGGCGCTGCCGTTGGGCCAGCCCGTCGAAAAGTTTGGCTGGACCTTCACGTATCAAGGGAAGGACCTTAACGCGGAACATGGGAGGACGCCGTTCCATATCTTGGTCCAGAAGCCCGGCGCCGTGACGGCCTTTCTCGCATCACCCCGTCAGTACAATCTCCCCGGCAAGGGCGTCATGCGCAAGCCAGCGGTCATCAAGTTCTGGAACAAAGACCTGTATATATCACCGATGGAGGAAGTTGGCGGGCCGGGCAAGGCCGGGGAGATCACGACGCTGACCCAGGGTCAGACCCAGACACTGGCCGGTATCGACCTCACCTTTCTCGGGTTCAAGATGAACGGACACGGCGAGGGCAATGTCGGACGCGTCGAATGCCCGATCCAGATCACGACCGACATGCTGATTGACACTGTCCGTCCCGCCTTGGTGAGTTCACCGGATGGGCTGGAGCCGGTGACCGCCGACTTCGGCGGCGGACGATACACGCTGGCGGTCGAGAAGGTCGATGCCGGAACGGGTTCGATTGAACTTCGTCTGACGGACAAACAGGACCCGAAGGCCGAGATGCCGGTGTTCTGGGCCGAAGTCTCTGAGAAGCCGCTGATCAATCTCTTCTGGTTTGGGACGACCTTGGTGGTTTTCGGCGGTCTGCTGGCTCTGCGCAAGCGGTCCGGACAGTTGGGCGAGATGGATGGCGGATCGGCTGCTGGGGCTGGGGCAATCGACGGGGAAGGCGCTATCTTGCAGGGCACCGCGGCATCGGCCGCGAAGGCGGGGAAAGAAACGGTGGCCAGGTAGTGACCACCATTTCACGGACGTAGTCAGTTCCGGCCGCCGTGATGTGTATTGTCTCAGGGATTGCTAACTCCAAACTCCCGCAATCACCGCTCCGCATTGGGGACAGCGGCCGCTGTTGAGACGGTTTGTCAGGATATTGTACCCGACCCGGTGAATCAATCGTGTCTTGCAGCCGGGGCAGTATGTTGATTCGCCGTCGTCCCCGGGGACATTGCCGCTGTAGACAAACTGCAGACCCGCGTCGAGGCCGATCTTCCGCGCGCGGCGCAAGATCTCCACTGATGTCCGGGGGATGCCGGTCATCTTGTAGTCAGGGTGGAACGCCGTGACATGCCATGGTGTCTCCGGGCCCAGCGCGGCAACAAACTCAGCCATCTTGGTCAGTTCTGCATCCGAATCATTCTGCGTGGGAATGACAAGGGTTGTGATCTCCAGCCAGAAGCCGAGCTGCTTGATCAGCTTGATTGCCTCGAGCACCGGCTCGAGACGTGCCCCCATAACTTTCCGATAGTAGTCCGGGCTGAATGACTTCAGGTCCACGTTGTAGGCATGAACGTATGGGCGGATCTTGCGCACCGGTTCTTCACAGATGAACCCATTGGAGACAAACACGCCCCGGATGCCTTCCCCGGCCGCGAGCCGGGCGCAATCGTACGCGTACTCGTAGAAGATTGTCGGTTCCGAGTAGGTGAAGGCGATGGTCGCGGCCCCGGTCTGCTTCGCCATCGCGACCACTTCGCCTGGCGTGACCGCGCGCCCGAACTGTTCGCGATTCTTCCCCTTGCTGGCCTGCGAAATGTCGTAGTTCTGGCAAAACGCGCACTTGAAATTGCATCCCACGGTCGCGATCGACAGGGACTTGCTTCCCGGTAGAAAATGAAACAGCGGCTTTTTCTCGATCGGATCAACATTGATGGCCGCGGCGAGGCCATAGATCAGTGTCTCCAACCGTCCCTCGTTATTCTTCCGCACTCCGCAGACGCCGTAAAGTCCCTTCCCCACGTGGCAAAGATGCGGGCAGAGTGTGCAGATCACCGCGTCATTGGCGCGCGGTTCCCAGAACATCGCTTGAGTGGCTTCTGCTTCGGTCATCGATGCGCAATTCCTACTGAGTACAATTAAGCGCCCGACAATCCTGCCAGTTTGTCACAAGGAATCTTCCCTGGTATGCAAGCGAGCTACAGACTCAATGGTTCATCTGATCGATGGTTTTTCGGCCCAGCGCCGGATCGTTGGTGATGATCGCATCGATACCCAGGGATGCCAGCACGGTCATGCGCAGGGGATCGTCCACGGTCCAGATCGCCAGACCGATCCCAGCGTCTCTGGCTGCGACAACCAGACTCGGTGTCACCCAGCGTTCATGGAGATGGAGCGCATCCACGCTTTCTCTTCGCGCCGACTTGAACAGCCAGCCGGACAGGAAGCGGCGTAGCAGGTTCCAGCGCGGATCATCAACGATCAGAGCGGTACGCCACTCTGGTCGGAATCGCTTGATTGCGCGAATCGCAGATCGGCTGAATGACGAGTAAGTCGCCGGTGATGTCATCCCCGCCGTGTCGATCGTTTCCACGAGTTCCTTGATGCCATCCGTGTCCTTGAGGTCAAACATCAGGGGTGTCGAGCCCCGTTTTGCCCATGTCAGAAACTCGGCCACTGACGGAATTCTCTCGCCGTTGGTGCCGAGAGGAATCTGCACGATTTCCTTCAGTGTGAGCTGGGAGAGACGGGCTGGCGCGCCGCCGATCAGCACATCGGCGTTGTGATGCACGACCCATTTCCGGTCGGCGCTGAGCCGCAGATCGAATTCGATCCCATCGGCGCCATCAGCTACAGCCTGCTCAAAGGCCGCCATCGTGTTCTCACGAAAAACACGCGAGGCACCGCGGTGCGCGATGATTTTCGGTTTCAGGCCTTCTTCAGTCAAAGCCAAACCCCTGTTTGTCGAGGAATGGCCGCAGATCGCGTCGCTGTGCTGCCGGGTCGATCCACCGGCGCGCCGAATGCTCGATCCAGCCGTAGGCCTCTGCCGCTGTCCGATCCGACCATCCCGGCACGCGGCCGGACAGATCAATCCTACGTCCGTCATAGATTCCCGTTTCCCGCATCATCAGGTCATACGCAACGTGTGCCGTTTTCATGCACGCCGGATTATATCGTTCTCGGTGCACGACTCCGTCCAGCGGCAGCCGCGGGCGCAGCGGCAAGGTTCTCCCCGGTTGCGGGCACCCCAGCGTCATTCCGAACACGACAAAGACGCGTGGCGGGATCTCCAGCAGTTCGGCGATCTCCGGGGGATGATTGCGCGCGGCGCCGATCATGCAACCGCCCAAACCAATCGCCTCCGCGGCCGCCAGCGCCGTCTGCGCAAAAATCGTCGCATCGACAACCGCCAGGAGAAGATACTCGATCTGCCGGCCTTCAAAAGCATAACTGGCCGCCTCGCACGTGATCTGCGCGCGGTGGAGATCGGCGCAAAACGCGAGAAACACCGGGCATACCGTGATCTGTTTTTGATTCCCGCATAGCTCCGCCAGCCGCTGCTTTTTTGCGGGATCACGGACGACAATGACGGAATACGACTGCAGGTTTGACGATGTCGATGCCCGCTGCGCCGTGGAGAGGATCGCCTCCAGTTGCCCGTCACTCACGGGGTCGGCCGTAAAGTGACGGATCGAGCGGTGGGAACGCAACGCGTTCAATTGGGGAAAACGCTCAGGCGGTCCAGACAACTGTGAATCGTTCGTCATGGGAGTGCTACCTGTGGCTTAAGGGTCAGACCGGCAGCAATCGTTTCAACTGCGCAATCTGCCCCTTGTGGTGTGCTTCATGGTCAATCAGATGAAAGAGAATCCAGCGGATGGAATACTCCGTCCGGTTGGCATCGCCAGCGGCGTCCAGGGGCGTGATGGTCCGCTCCAGGTCGTTGTCCTGCAGCGTCTGCAGCATTGGCCGGACTTGAGAACGCACCGCGTCGAGTTTCTCAACATAGAACGCCAACGATTCTCCGGTCAGTTGCGGTGTGCCATAGCGGATCGGGAAGGCAATTCGCCACTCCTCATCCATAGGCTGCCGCAGAATATCCTCTTGAATCCACGATAGCTCGACCGCAGCGATGTGCAGCAGGAGCGTGCCCATCGATTCCACCTTCGGGGTCGGATGCCAGGAGAGCTGTTCGGCCGAGAGATCCTGCACATACCGTTTTGTCTCACGCCGCAACTCTTCCATTTGTGCGACGAACAGACCGATCTGAGGAGTAAACTCAGGTGACGGTTTCAGAATGATCGTCCTGTTCATCAGCCTCGATTCCGCCGCGTGGCTACACGATGACGATCAAGCCACCATGCCCAGGCGACCAGCAGCCATGCACTCAGGCCGACGATGGCCACGTCGCGCACTTTCTCCGGGGGGGGTGCGATCAGATTGAGAACATAGATCAGAATCAGAAACACAACGAACGACCAGAAACCGATCACGCCGATCCGATCGGCAGGACGTGTCTGCCTGGCATAGATCCCGATGGCAAGAAGGAAGAGTGCGCCCTCCACGACCACGGTTGCCACGGGATGGTTCCACAAGCCGAGGCCGATTTTTGCTGATTCACCCGGCATCAACGGCAGGTCCGGCCGGTGCGACAAGGCATCAAGTACCCAATGGCTGACGACAGCGATCCATACGCCCATGGTGCCTTGCCAGTAGCGCATCAACGTGTGGTAGATCAAGGCGAACAGCGTCGCCCAGATCAATGTCATCAGCAGACTGTGCGAGAAGGGATAGGAGACGAAATCGAGCGGGGTGAACGCTGTGTTGCCAGGTTCGATACGGGCAGTTTCCCATCCGAGAAGGAGAAAGAGCGGCCACAGCAAGTCCAGAAACATGGCCGCTGTCATCAGCGTTCCCAAGGACGTTCGCGGCGCGAATCTTTTGGCGGCGAGCGCCACGGCTGGATGAGCGATCAACATACCCGTTCTCACGCCTCGTCAGGAAATTGCTTTCGCGATCATAAATGCCGCCGCTGCGGCCACTCCTCCAATCAGGACTGTTTGGAGTGCGCTGCGCACGGGAGTTGTGCCGGTGAAGCGCCCCTTGACATATCCGAATACGGTCAGGGATGCCAGCGTCACGATGATAGAGATCACCAGCGCCGTCTGCGCGCGATCAATGACGATGTAGGGGCCCAGCGGGATTAGTCCGCCGATAATGTAGGCACCAGCAATCGTCGCTGCGCTCTTCAGTGCACGGCGTGGGTCAGGCTCTTCCAACCCCAGTTCGAAACGCATCATGAAGTCGACCCAGGACTTGGGTCTCTGGCGTAACGCCGCCACGACCGGTGCACTCTCTTCGGCCGTGACTCCGTATGCCTCGAGAACCTCCGCAACTTCGGCCTCCTCGATCTCGGGTTTCTCAATGACTTCCAATTCCTCCCGGCGCCGCTCGCTGGCAAAGTGCTCCGCGTCGCTCTTGGCGGCCAGATAACCGCCGAGTCCCATGGCAATCGAACCGGCCGCGATCTCCGCCAGGCCGGCGGTCACAATAATGCCCGAGGCGGCGACAACCCCCGTCAGGCCCGCGGCCAGGGCAAACGGGACGGTCAGTCCATCGGACATACCGATGACGATGTCGCGCACGATCTCACGAGCGGTAAAATGCTGCTCCACATGGGGACTCTCTGTCATCTTGGCTCCGGGCTCCTTTAACAGTTCAATGCCTGCAAGAGCGCGCTCATGAATGCCGGCAAGTCGTCGGGCTCGCGCGCCGTGATCAGGTTGCCATCGACAACGCACTCCCGATCTGACCACGAGGCGCCGGCAGCGATCAGATCGTCTTTGATCGCTGCGAACGACGTGACAGACCGTCCACGACAGATTCCCGCCGATACCAGTAACGATCCGGCATGACAGATTGCGGCGACCGGCTTGCCGTTGGTGTGGATCAGACGCACCAGCTCGACGACAGCGGGATATTGCCGCAGCCGGTCCGGTGCCCATCCGCCCGGAATGACGATCGCGTCAATGTCCGATGACGTCAATGTGCCGGCTGCCCGTTCGGCCGTGATGGGGTAACCCTCCTTGCTCTTGTACACGGTCGCAGAACCCGTGCCGATCACCAGAGGATGGTGACCCGCCTCACGCAGGCGGTACAGAGGGTACCATACCTCCAATGTCTGGTAGTCGTTCTCAACCAAGATGCCGACCGTCTTTGCTGTTTTCATTCCCACAAGCCCCGCGAAAGACATCTCCGGCCATGCTGCCTTCAGATCAATAATGACGATACGATTCCATCATGCTGTTCTCAGACGCCATGCCCGGCTTCCCAATTGACCTGAACGACGTGCCCCATGTTGGGAAGCTGGATCAGTTCTTTCATAACGCGTGGCGAAACGGGATCATCCACCGTCACAATTCCGAGCGCCGTCCCGCCTCGCTGCCTGCGTCCCAGCACCCACGAGGCGATGTTGATCTTTGCCTTTCCCAGCAGGACCCCGACGGCTCCGATCACACCGGGGCGGTCACGGTTGGTAAAGATCAGAACCCGGCCAGCTGGCGCAATATCGATCAGGAACTCATCGATGGCGCGAATGCGCGGCGTACGGCCGCCCTCGACCGCTCCGATAACCCGGCGCTTCACGCGTCCAAAATGACCCTCGATCGCAATCGTAGTCGAGAGGTTCGGACGGGCGCCCTGATCGATCACCGGGATGGATATGTGCCGCTCTGCCGCGATTTGGGAGGCATTCACGAGCGTGATCGGCGCATCAGTTTCGAGGCCGAGGAATCCCATGAGGGCGGCCGACGCGATCAGCTTCGCATCGGACACGGTCTGCGAACCGAGTTCCAGTGTGATCGATGAGCAGGGGCCGTCGCCCAGCGCGCGCAAGAGGATTCCCATACGCTCGGCCAGCTTCACGTAGGGCAGGAGACGCGGCAGATCCGACGCGTCGCGGATCGGCAGATTGACTGCGTTGACATAGATGCCGTCGAGCAAGGCAGTCCTGACCGCTCGAGCAATTTCGATGGCAACCTTCGTCTGGCTCTCGGCGGTTGAGGCGCCCAAGTGCGGTGTGACGACAATGTTGTCGAGCCCCGCGAACCAGGGATCCGTGGGAGGTTCGGTCGTGAAGACATCGAGCGCACACCCCGCCAGTCGTCCGTGCACCAGGGCCTTGTGCAAGGCGTCTTCGTCCACAATGCCGCCGCGTGATGCATTGATGAGCAGTGCACTCTTCTTGAGCAGTTTCAATTGCGCTGTCCCCAAGAGGCCGCGTGTCCTGTCATTCAATGGCAGATGCAGGCTAATGACATCAGCGGTCCGCAGAACATCATTGAGTTTGGCGAGCGTCACATTGGCGGCGATGGCGGCTGCTTCCGTGACGTAAGGATCGTAAGCAACCACGGCCATGCCAAAAGCCGCCGCGCGCTGGGCGACTTCGCGTCCGATGCGCCCGAATCCGATCAGTCCCAGCGTCTTGCCGAAGAGTTCGTGGCCGCCGAAGGCGCTTTTCTCCCACTGTCCCGCTTTCACCGAGCGATCGGCCGGGACAATCTTGCGGGCCAGAGCCAGCATCATCGCCATGGTCAGTTCCGCTACGGCGATGGAACTGGCCGTTGGCGTGTTCAAGACAACGACACCGCGCGCCGTGGCCGCCGCGAGATCGACATTCTCCACACCGACACCGGCGCGCCCGATCAACTTCAGGCGTTTCGCCACGGCGATCGTCGCCGCCGTGATTTGATTGTCGCTCCGAATGATGACCGCGTCGGCGTCCGCGATCGCCTTGTTGAGTTCCATACCCTTCAGACCGGGACAGAGATTTACCCGGAAACCCGGAGTCGCCTCCAGCAGCGCAACCCCATCAGGCGACAGCCTTGTGGGTATCAGAATTCGCGTCATGCTGTTCAACGAATACCCTCCCTTGTCCCCAGGAAGTCATCAATCGATTCCAGCAGATTCTGCAATTGACCGACTTGCGTTTCCCCCACATGGCCGATGCGAAAAGTCGAACCCTTGAGCTTCCCGTAGCCGGCGGCAATGACCATGTTCGCTGCCGCCAGATGGGTGTTCAGTTCGGACAGGTCGATGTTGCGCGTGTTCGATATCGCGGTTACGGCATCCGAGCGATACGGCACTTCGGCGAAGCAGGTAAACCGTTGATCTGCCCACTGTTGTGTGAGTTCGGCCATCCGGCGGTGCCGTGCCCAACGGTTTTCCAGCCCCTCCTGCTTGATCCGGTCGAGTTGTACATTCAAAGCGTAGAGATGCGGGATCGATGGTGTGGTCGGTGTTTGGGACTTCTGTGCATATCGCTCAAAAACGAGAAAATCGAAGTAGTAGCCACGGTGTGCCACTGCGCGTGCCCGCTCCATGGCCCTCTGGGAAACGGAGAAAACCGCAAAGCCAGGTGGCAGTGCCAGCCCCTTCTGAACCGAAGCAAAGCAAACATCGATTCCCCACGCGTCGACTAAGACCGGCGCCACCCCGAGAGAACTGACCGTGTCGAGGCAGAGCAGCACTTCGGGAAATTCATGGACAACCGCAGCGATCTCGGCGATGGGGTTCTGTACTGATGTCGATGTTTCCGAATGAACGGCACATACCGTGTCGTATTTTCCGGTGGCAAGAGCCGCTCGGACACCTTCGGCACGGTTGGCACAGCCCCAGTCGACCTCTTGTGTATCGACTTCCTTGCCACAGGCGAGTGCGATCTTGTGCCATTGCTCCGAAAAGGCGCCGTTGACAAGGTGCAACGAACGTTTCGCCACGCAGTTGCGAACCGCCGCCTCCATGAGCCCGATGGCGGATGACGTCGAGAAGAACACGCGATTCTTCGTCTGCATGAGCCATTGAACTTTGGGACTGAGAGTGTCAAACAGAAGAGCGAAGTCTTTCCCCCGGTGGTTGATCGGCGGCTGCGCCATGGCTTGGAGAACGGCCGCATCGACATTGACAGGACCAGGGATGAACATCCAGCGTTCGGGGACGTCTACAGCGCTCATAGTCAATTCCTCATGACGAGGCGGTAATGGGGCTTGTTATCCAACACACCGGCCCCGGCGCAGGAAGCAGATGCTTAAGCTTGCATGTGGTCATGCTTTCTTGTCCATATCAAAGAGCGGCGTCGACAGGTATTTGTACCCATGGTCGGGGAAGATGACCACAATCCGGCCACCGGTCATTCGCTGCGCCACGCGCTGCGCGCCCACCAGCGCGCTGCCGCATGACATGCCGCCGAAAAGCCCCTCCCGTCGCATCAGGTCACGAGCCGCGCCCAATGCTTCGGCGTCGGAAACAACCAACCGCTCGTCCACTGCCGACGGATCCCAGATCATTGGGGTGCGTGAATAATCCACGTTGCGAATGCCTTGCTGGACGTGCTTCCCCGGAGGCGGCTCGACTGAGACGATCTTGATCTGCGGGTTTTTTCGCTTCAATCCGCGGGACAATCCCACGGCTGTTCCGGTCGTCCCCAGCGTCGCGATGACACAGTCCAGCTGTCCGTCTGTCTGCTGCCAGATCTCCTCGGCCGTCTCCTCTTCGTGGGTGGCGGCATTGTCCAGGCTCTGGTACTGATGCAGACGTACATATCGATCCGGGTTCTGGCGATAAAGTTCGTCGGCCTTATCCCACGCCTCGTCCGAACCCCCATCGCGGGAGGTCAAGATAACCTCTGCACCGAATGCCTCGAGAATCTTGCGACGCTCGATCGACGCGCCTCCCGACATTGTGATCGTGACCTTGTACCCCAGCACAGCGCCAACCAGAGCCAGACCAATCCCGGTATTTCCCGAGGAAGACTCCAAGATAATCTTCTCTTTGGTCAGCCGACCATCGGCGACAGCACGCCGGATCATGTTGAAGGCGATACGCTCTTTGACACTGCCCAACGGATTGTACCACTCCAGCTTAGCGACAATATCAACTTTGGGATTCGGATTCAAGTGCATGATCCGGACCATTGGAGTATGACCGATCAGGTCGAGAATTGAATTCCTGATGTCCATAGGCTACAAGATTCCCATGAAATTTGCCGGTCCACGAAATTTAAGTTGGCGCTTGTTCGAATCCAAAAGAATTGTTCAACTTTTTGGCTGGCAATGTAGTACAACGACTTAGGGGGGTTGGTCCAATGGTAGGGCTTGGCTTGACCCGATGTGGACATGCTCGGTCCCCGTGGAACAGCCCAGACAAGGTGGCGGTTGACTATTGCCGAACTCGGCAGGGGATATCCTTTGCCACAAGGTTTGGCCGGTAATGCCTTGATTCATAACAAATAAGCCGCCCGGAGATTTTTAGCATGTTTGGCTTCGCGCATCATTTTCCCCTTGACAGCGTCAATCTTCTGTCATTAAAGTAGTTAAAGTTACTGTGTTATGTCTTTGGCGAGACGGGATAGTGTTTGTAACAGTTTTTCACTTGGAAGTGACTTTTCAAATGGCCGGAGGGGACCCGGTCTAAGTCCGAGGAGGCAGGCAGTGGACGCGAAGGAATCGGAAGATGCTGATGTGAAGATTGTCACGAAGAGCATCGTATCCAAACGCTCGAAGGGTGCCGCCGACAGGCCCGGAGACAAGAAGGAGTCACGCAAGGCAAGGCAACTGACGAAGGCCAACCGCAAGGGGATGGTCAAGGAAGAACCCGCGAAGAATGATCCGGAAAAGATCGAACCGGTGAATGTCAATCATGGCCACGCTCTCGATGGGTTGCCGAGGAAGACTCTCTTTAAGGGCACCCTCAATACTCATGACCTCATGCATGCTCCTGTCGAGAAGACTCTTCAGATGCTCGACAAGATTTTGTCGGGTGAGCGCCTGTTTACGATGTGATTTTGCGAGAAGCGGGCCTCTTGACGTGCCAAGATTTTGATTTGATCGGGCTACGTATGCAGCCTGGTCTGTTGCTAAAACCCCTTGCCCGACGTGGAGTTAGGTCTTACATTGCCGTTGGCGGCTTTGTGTATGCGTGATATGTTGATGATATTCAATACGTTACTGGTCTTGAGGTTGGTTTCGGACGACGCGGAATCATCTTCTCCCTCAGGGAGGAACCATGGTTAAGAAGGGCAAAACCGGCACGAACAAACCGAAAGCGGCTGACCGGCGCAAAATTACTGAGCCTGCCAAGAAGGCGAAGGCGGAGAACGTGAAGGCGAAGTCGCTGACGAAGGCGGTCCCGGTCGACAAGCCCAGCTCAATGCCACTACCCCCGGTCAAGGCGATGGGGTCCCGCCCGCCCGTTCGTATATCGATACCCGCTCCGAAGGCCGAACCGTCGCCCCCCGGTGGGCAGGCCATCTACTTCTTTGCTCAAGGTCAGGCCGACGGCGACGCCTCAATGCGTGATCTCTTGGGAGGCAAAGGCGCCGGTCTTGCGGGTATGGCGAAGGCCGGGGTTCCGGTGCCGCCGGGGTTCACAATCACCACTGAAGTCTGCAGTCAGTTCTATGAAACCCATATGCGACTGCCGCGGTATCTCAAGACTCAGATGAAAGAATCCTTGGGGAAAGTCGAAGCGGTGATGGGGCGCAAATTCGGCAGTTCGGAAAAACCCCTGCTCGTTTCGGTGCGCTCAGGAGCCAAGTTCTCCATGCCGGGCATGATGGACACCGTGCTGAACTTGGGCCTGAATGACAAGGCGTTGCAAGGCTTGATCGATGAAACCGATAATCCGCGCTTTGCCTACGACAGCTACCGGCGGTTTATCCAGATGTTCAGCAATGTAGTGCTGGGGATCGACAAGGACGTCTTCGAGGACGTCATCACCGAACGCAAGAAGGCGCGGCACGTCAAGAAAGATGCGTCGCTCTCGGTCGATGATCTCAAGGAGATTGCCGCAGCTTTCAAGAAGATTGTCAAGCAGCACACGCGGGAGCCATTCCCAGATGATCCATGGACGCAACTGACGCTGGCGATTGAGGCGGTATTCAAGTCATGGAACAACCCCCGTGCGATTGCCTACCGCAAGCTGAATAATATCCCCTCCGATCTCGGAACCGCCGTCAACGTACAGGCGATGGTATATGGGAACACCGGCGAGGAATCGGCGACGGGGGTGGGCTTCACCCGTAACCCGTCCACCGGTCACAAGGAATTCTATGGGGAGTTTCTGACAAACGCCCAAGGGGAGGATGTCGTTGCCGGAACACGCACTCCCCGGCCTCTTTCGGAGTTGTCATCGCTCATGCCTCAGGCGTACCGGCAGCTCAAGGAGATTACGACCCATCTCGAACAGCATTACCGAGACATTCAGGACTTCGAGTTTACCATCCAGGACGGTACGCTCTACATGTTGCAGACCCGCACGGGTAAGCGCACGGCCCAAGCAGCCGTGAAGATTGCGGTCGACATGGTCTCCGAGGGCTTGATCACCAAGAACGAAGCCCTCCTGCGGATTCGTCCCGAGGATTTGGACCAGCTCCTGCATCGCCGGATCGATCCGGATGCGCCGGTCACGCCGATTGCGAAAGGACTGGCGGCATCGCCGGGGGCAGCGTCTGGCAAAGTGGTTTTTACGGCTGAAGATGCGGTCATGATGGCCGCCAAGGGGGAGAGCGTCATCCTGGTCCGCACCGAGACAAATCCTGATGACATCCAGGGGATGGCGGCGGCGGCCGGTATCCTGACTACGCGCGGCGGGATGACCTCTCATGCGGCGGTCGTGGCCCGCGGCATGGGCAAGTGCTGCGTGGCCGGGGCCGAGGCCGTGCGTGTCAATGAAGAACGAAAGACATTTACCGTGGGGCCGACGATTGTTCGCGAAAAGCAAATCATTACGCTCAATGGATCAACGGGTGAAGTGATCCTTGGTCCGGTGCCCACGATCGAACCCGAGTTGTCGCGGGAGTTTGCCACACTCATGTCTTGGGCGGATGGTTTGCGCCGACTTGGCGTCCGGACGAACGCTGATACCCCGGAGGATGCCGAGCGTGCCGTGAAGTTCGGCGCGGAAGGGATCGGCCTATGCCGCACCGAGCACATGTTTTTTGCCTCTGACCGTCTGCCGGCTGTACAACGCATGATTCTGGCCGAGTCGGCCGAAGAACGCCAGTTGGCGCTCAACAAGCTCCTGCCGTTTCAGCGGGCGGACTTCAAAGGGATTTTACGTGCCATGGCGGGCAAGCCGGTCACGATCCGCACGCTTGATCCTCCCCTGCATGAATTTCTGCCCAACCGCAAGGAGATTGCCGGACAGATCGCCGAGCTGAAAGCCAAGGAAGATCAAGTGACGTACGAGGAGTCATTGCAAATCCAGGCGGATATCGCTGACAAGGAGAAAATCCTCGCACGTTTGGCGGAACTGGCCGAAGTCAACCCCATGCTCGGACATCGGGGATGCCGCCTCGGCATCACCTATCCCGAGATCACCGAGATGCAGGTCAAGGCGATCTTCATGGCCGCTTGCGATCTGGCCAAAGAGGGTGTCGAGGTTTTCCCCGAAGTGATGATCCCACTGGTCGGCAACGTCAGCGAATTGCGCCACCAGCGTGAGATTGTCATCCGCGTGGCCGAAGAGATCTTCAAGAAACGCAAGTTGCGTGTGAAATACCTTGTGGGGACCATGATCGAAGTCCCCCGTGCCGCCCTGACAGCGGAGCGCATCGCGGAAGAGGCGGAGTTCTTCAGTTTTGGCACCAACGACTTGACCCAGATGACCATGGGATTCTCCCGGGACGATGCGGGCAAGTTTCTGAAGGACTATCTCGAGAAAGGTATCTTGGAGGTTGACCCCTTTGTTTCGCTGGACATCGAAGGCGTGGGACGTTTGATCGAGATGGCAGTTGCCGGCGGTCGCCGCACAAATCCCAAGCTGAAGATCGGGATCTGCGGCGAGCACGGCGGCGATCCGAATACCATCGCTTTTTGCAGTCGTGTGGGACTGAACTATGTCAGTTGTTCCCCCTACCGTGTTCCGATCGCGCGGCTGGCGGCTGCTCAAGCGGTACTGGGGGAGGTGTCGGACACGCAGAAATAGTGCCACTTCGTGGTCTGTCCCAGCGGGGTAGTCTTGCCCACTTTGTGCGCGGACACCACGGGTGTTATCCATTGACTCGCGTCTGATGTCCGGTTATCCTAATTTGTGAATGAATTCACGGCACGCCAAAGCTCCGCTTGGGCAGACGACGGAAGACCGGCCGGTGATATTTCGCCGCCGCATCTCTGAGTCCACGATCCACCGTCTGTCTGTCTATTACCGTTCGCTGGCCGCACTGGAGGGGGAAGGATACCACACGGTCAGTTCCAAGGACCTGGCCCGCCGGGAAAAACTGACCCCCGCGCAAGTTCGCAAGGATCTGTCATTCTTTGGATCGTTTGGGACACGTGGGCTGGGATATCCCACCAAGGAACTGAGGGCACGGATCGCCGCAATCCTGGGAATCGACCATCAGTGGAATGTCGGGCTCATTGGCGCCGGCAACGTGGGTTCGGCGCTGGTCTCCTACAAGGAGTTCCACAAGCAGGGATTTGCGATCAGGGCCATCTTCGACAACGACCAGCGCAAGATCGGCTCCAGTCACAAGGGGATCGTCATCGCGGACATCAAAGATCTGGCCGCCGATGTGAGAAAAAAGAAGATCGAGATTGTCGTCATCACCGTACCGGCGTCCGTCGCGCAGAAAGTTTGTGATCTGGCTGTAACCGCTGGTGTCAAAGCCATCCTGAATTTCGCGCCGGTCAATCTGAAGGTGCCCGAAGAGGTCATGTTGCGCACGGAGAACATGGCCATGGAGATGGAGTACCTGTCTTTTCAGCTCACCAACCATCCGCGACGGGACGAGCCAGAGCGTTCCTGACACGGAATCTTGCTCTTGACAAGAAGAACGTCCCTTCTATCTTTTCTGTTGAGGAACTGTGGATGCATTCATTGCCACTCAAAGCGGCTTTCTGCCTGTTGTGCGCTGTTGTGATTCTGGCCCTCGTGTCTGCCGGGTCGCTTGCCGGACGTGAGCTGGCCTCGAACTGCGAGCTCTACGGTCGCGTTGTCTATAAAGGTGGTCCGGCCGCGGTGGGCACCAGGATTGAGGCCTACGCCGGGTCCGTTCCATTGGCCGACACAACCGTGCGGGAGATCGGCTTTTATGCACTCTCGATTCCCCCTGACGATCCGGTGACTCTCTCTGTTGACGGCTGGCGGGAACGGGATGAGCTTACCCTCTACGTCAACGGCACTGCATCGCAGCCAACGGTCATGGCATTTGAGGGAAGCCGGAACATCGACTTGACTGTGCAGTTGATTTCGGATGTCCGGAAATCGACTTGGGGCAAGATCAAAGCCCTGTTCCGTTAGCGGCGGTTCACCTCCTCGGTTCGCGCCGCATGGAGTGTTACCCATATCCCCGGATCAACTTTTACCTATGTTTCCGGTCTGTACCCCCCGACCGCCCAAAATCGCTGTGGTATCATGTCTGGTGGCGCCGTATATTGCGTTGATGACATACGACCCTGCTCTTGACCGTTGACGGGGCCGTCATTCATGTAACCCTTTCGACACGGGGGAAGTCAATGAAGCTGAGTCATCGTGAGAAAAATGGAGTTGTGGTTTTGGAACCCCATGGCAAGATCATGGGGGGGCCTGATGCTACGCTTCTCCATGACCAGTTGCATGATCTGATTGCGGAGAAGAAGTTGAAGGTCGTCATCGACCTGTCCCAAGTCGATTGGATGAACTCGACGGGACTGGGAATCCTCATCTCCAGTCTCACCACACTCCGGAACAGCCAGGGTGATTTGAAGTTGGCCAGTGTCACCGACAAGATCCAGAGCCTTCTCACCATCACCAAACTGATCACGGTTTTTGAGGCGTACGATTCAGTCGATGAGGCCGTTGCCAGTTTCGGCGCGGCGACGCACGCGTAGATGCGTGGCGGCAATCCGCGCTGATCCTTCCTTAATCTGCCGATGAATCGTGCCTCACCTGATGTCATCCATCTGGTGATCCCCAGCGAGCCGGGGCGTGTCGCCGAGGCGGATGAGTTCTTGGAGTCCGCACTCCGGTCACGGGGCGTGCCGGAGGCTATCGTCTCCGACATGGCCATCGCCGTCACCGAACTGGTGAACAATGCCATCGTGCATGGCAACAAGAGCGATCCCCAAAAAAGCGTCAGCCTGACACTGTCATTCACGGCTCGTGAGGTGGTCATCCGTGTTGTGGATCAGGGGAGCGGATTTGATCCCAGCCAGGTGCCCGACCCGTTGGCGAACGAGAATCTCCTGCGTGAGGTCGGCCGCGGCATATTCATTGCCCGTTCACTGATGGACCATGTGACCTACGAGCGAGACCCAGGCGGAGGGATGGCTGTGGTCCTGCGCAGGGACATCAGCCCCACGTGAGGCGGACAGCCCGCCCAGCGGGAGCAACCCAGGGGTGTGATGGGTGAGCTGGCTCATCGTCATCGCTGTATTTTATCTCATCCTCAGTGCAGTGCTGTGGCTTCTCGGAACCGTTATCCTCAGGGAAAATCCCAAGAATCGTGTCAACCGGATCACCGGTCTGATGCTTTTCTTCGCTGGTCTCGGGCCGCTCTTTGCCGCCATTGGTTCGACACTCGTGCCGGGTGTCGGCGTGGTCCCAGCGGAAACGTCCCCCGCGTATTACAACCTGTTCTACCTCTGGGAACTGTTCTTTCCGCAGTTGTTGCTCTTTGCGTTTGTTTTTCCGTTCGAGCGGCGTTGGGGCGCCCGATTCCCCCGGATGAAGTTTTTGATCTTTGTTCCCCATGTGTTCCACTTTGTCTGGGTCACTTTTCTGGCGCGTCCCGACTTGGGCTGGCTCGACATCCGGACGGAATCGTCCCTCATGCAGACCATTGTCGCGCCGGTGAATTATATCCTGAAGCTGATCGCGCTGCTCTTCTCCGTGCTCTTTGAATTTCATCTCAAGTTCTTTTCTCTGATCAATCTGACCTATATCGCCATCGCCGTCGGCGCCCTGTGGCAGGGGTACACGCGACTGACCAACCCCCGTCTCCGGGAGCAGGTCGGTTATATCCTGGGCGGTATTCTCTCCGCCCTTGGTCTGTACACCATCGCCTTCATCGCGCCCGCTCTTGGTCTCTTCCAGCTTCCTGCGGAGCTGCGTATCGGACTGACCATTCTGGCGCTCATGGCCGGGTCGGCAGGAATCGCGTGGGCGATCATCCGATATCAGTTTCTCGATGTCCGGCTGATCGTGCGACAGTCGCTGGTTTTTTCGGCTTCGTCGGCGCTCCTCGTCGGAGTATATCTGTTTCTCATCACGCAGGTTGCGGCGTTCATCAAAGACGTGCTGGAAATTCAGACGCCGCTGGTGGATATGGCTTTTATTGTCATCGTCCTCATCTTCTTCCAGCCGGTCAAGCATCGAGTCGACGAACTGATCCAGCGCCTTTTCTTGCGCGATAAGGCTGATCCTCGCGCCATCCTCGAGTCATATTCCCGTGAGATCGCCTCCCAGTTTGACCTGGATGATCTCAAGCGGGGAATGATTGGCGTTCTGACTGAGCAGCTCTTTATCGAAAGCGCTTTCTTTGCCACGCGTGACCGCGGGACCGGGGGATATGTCCTCGAACTGAAAGGGCTGTCAGCGGAGCAGTTTCCCGCGGATGATCCTTTTTTTGCCGGGGTCTGCCAGCGGGGCCGACCGGTTGCCTTCGAGGAGTTCGTGCTCGACCGTCCGTTCACTCCCATGACCGAGGTGTTGTCTCGCTGGGGGTGCCGTTTGGCGGTGCCCATCATCGATCGGGGAGAACTGACCGCCGTTCTGCTCCTCGGCGAGAAGATCTCCGGTTATCGTTATGGGGTCGAGGACGTCCACCTTCTCGCCACGTTGGCCAATCAGCTGGCCGTTGCGCTGACCAATGCCGTGCTCTACCGCGAGGCGCTGGAGAAGCAAAAACTCGAGGAGGAATTGAATGTCGCGCGCCAGATCCAGATGCAACTTCTCCCGAGCGTGCTTCCCTCGGGCGACACATACAGAGTGGCGGCCTTCACGCACCCGTCACGGCAGGTGGGGGGAGACTACTACGATTTCTTCCCCTTGCCGCAACGCCGCTTGGGAATTGTCATTGCCGACGTCTCGGGAAAGGGGGTCGGCGCGGCGCTTCTGGTATCCCAACTGCAGGCGTTCCTGCGTGCTGGCGTTCGCAGCCGCCAGCCGATGCCGAGTGTGATGGCCAGCACCAATGCGCTGGTCAACCAGTCCACGTCGGCAGATCGATTTGCCACTCTGGTCTACGCCGAATTTGATCCGGTGGCCCATCGGCTGATCTACTCCAACGCGGGTCACAATTATCCCATCGTGATCCGGCACGATGGCCGTCACGAACTTCTGGACGTTGGCGGGCTGGTTCTGGGCGTGATGCCCTCGGTCAACTATGAAACCGGGCGTGTCGACTTGGGAATGAACGACCTGGTCCTTTTCTACACGGATGGTCTGTCCGAGCTGCAGAATCCACTGGGCGAGGAGTACGGGGAGTCGCGGTTGATTCGCTTTCTCCGCGACAACCGACACTTGGAACCCGAGGAATTGAAGAACCGGCTGTTGCGGGATGTGGCGCGGTACGCCTTGGGCACCATCGACTTCGATGATCTGACAATGGTCATTCTCAAGCTCTGCGACGGCAAGGAGAGCGTTCCATTGCCTCCAGATGGCAATGTCTGATACAGCCACACGCGTTGGCTACCAGTGCCATTTTGGGAGTGCCGGACAGCACGGCGGGATTTATAATGCTCTGTCTGTGCGGCTCCGTGAAGACGCGGCTGCACGAATGGATCTTGGACGATGGACAATACACTTGATTTAGGCACATTCCGCTTTTGTCCACATTGCGGAGATCCATTGAGTGTGCGGGAGGATGGACTCCGTCCCCGGCTCGCGTGCGTCTCGTGCGGGTATGTGTACTATCACAACCCGGTTCCCGCTTCCGGAGGAGTCATTATTCGTGACCAGCGCGTTTGCCTGGTGCGGCGGGCCGTCCAGCCGCGTCTGGGGGACTGGACCATGCCGGCGGG
>JAVHPP010000007.1:0-36171 GCA_036170655.1 Candidatus Zixiibacteriota bacterium
GAACGGATCGGGCGTCTCCTCGAGATGAATGCCAACAAACGCGAGGAGATCAAAGAGGCGACCACGGGACAAATCGTGGCCGCGGTTGGCCTGAAGGACACGAGCACCGGCCATACGCTTTGCGATATCAATCACCCGATCCAGCTCGAAGTGATGGTCTTCCCGGAACCGGTCATTTCCGTCGCGATCGAACCCAAATCAAAGGTGGATCAAGACCGTCTCACTTCAGCCCTGTCGAAGCTGACAGAAGAAGACCCGACATTCCGCGTCCAGACCGATGAGGAAACGGGCCAGACGATCATCTCCGGGATGGGTGAACTCCATTTGGAGATCCTGACCGATCGCATGATGCGCGAATTCGGTGTTTCCGCCGTGGTTGGCCGTCCCCAAGTTGCGTACAAGGAGACGATCACCAAAAAAGGAGAGGCGGAAGTCCGTTTCGTTCGGCAGACCGGTGGGCACGGCCAATATGCCCATGTCGTCATCGAGCTCGAGCCCGCTGGCTCGGGGAATGGATTTGTCTTCGAGGACAAGGTCGTGGGAGGCCGGATCCCCCGCGAGTACATTCCCGCCGTCGAGAAGGGCGCCCGCACCGCAATGGGCAATGGGATCCTCGCAGGTTATCCGTTGGTAGACATAAAGATGCGACTGGTCGACGGATCCTACCATGAAGTCGACTCCTCCGATATGGCCTTCCAGATAGCAGGATCAATGGCCTTGCAGGAAGCTGCAAGGAGGTGTGGCCCGGTTTTGCTGGAGCCGCACATGAACATCGAAGTTGTCCTACCGGAAGAGTACATGGGTGATGTCATTGGCGATCTCAGCGCACGGCGTGCCAAGATCCATGGAATCGGCGAGCGATCCAACGTGAAGTTGGTGACAGCCACCGCTCCACTGTCTGAAATGTTCGGGTATTCGACGCGGCTCAGGTCCCTGTCCCAAGGGCGTGCAACCTACACCATGCAGTTCTCTCACTATAGCCCGCTGCCCGAGAAGATTGCCGATGAGCTCGTCAAGGGCAGAACGGTTGGGACCCAGAGGAGGGGCTGAGCCTCGCAGGGGGAGTTAATCGCGAGACATCCGAAGCAGCCGAAAAAATGCGAACCGTGAAAATAGTTCTTGTGCCCGAAGGTTTTGGGGATATATTGGAAACTCTTTTCGGTTTTCGCCACTTCGTTGACGGGAATCCGATTTCGACCGTAGTTGGATGGGAGTGAGAGTTGGAGATCGGGCAGAAAATACGGATTCGACTCAAAGCGTACGACCACCGTGCGCTGGACAAGTCGACCCAGGAGATCGCCCGCACGGCGATGCGCACCGGTGCTCGCATTGTCGGGCCGATACCTCTGCCGACCAAGCGGAGTCTCTACACGGTCCTGCGGTCGCCCCATGTAGACAAGAAGTCCCGCGAACAATTCGAAACACGCATCCACAAGCGCTTGATCGATATTCTGGAATCGAGTCCGCAGACCGTAGATGCCCTGATGAAGCTCGAATTGCCCGTGGGCGTTGATGTTGAGATTAAGGTGTGATCAAGGGTTTGGAATGACGATGCGACATCTGTACGGGATCAAGCGGGGCATGAGCCGAATCTTCACCGAGAGTGGTGAAGCGATCGGTGTAACCGTCGTCGAAGCAAAGCCGACTCCTATCGTGCAGGTGAAGACCAAGGCCACGGATGGGTATGATGCCATCCAGGTCGGCGTGGGTGACAGGCGGAAGGCTCTGTTCAGCAAACCGCAGCTGGGGCACTTCGGTGAGTTGGCGCCGACACGGTATCTCCGAGAGGTTCGTCTCGACAGTTCTTCGACTCAGAAGAAAGGCGATCTGCTAACTGTCGAGGTCTTCAAGGCTGGTGATCGTGTCGATGTAACTGGCATCTCCAAGGGCTTGGGATTCCAGGGCGTTGTTCGCCGGCATCATTTTCGCGGTGGGCCCAAGACTCATGGTCAATCGGACCGTTGGCGCGCTCCAGGGTCTGTTGGGGCCAGTTCCTATCCTTCGCGCGTGTTCCGTGGTCAGCGTATGGCTGGTCGGATGGGCAGCGACCGGGTGACCGTGCAGAATCTGGATGTCGTCGCTGTCAATGCAGCGGAGAATTTGATTCTTCTGCGAGGGGCTGTTCCTGGCAAGCCCAATTCTCTAGTCCTGTTGCGGGAGACTGTCAAGCAGTGAGCGTCTGGTGGATGCGACCCTGTTTGGCCGAGGCGGATATATCATGGACTTGACGGCGCCAAAATACAGTGCGGATGGCTCGAAAGCGGGGACCGTGACTTTGCCCGAGGCCCTGTTCGGGCATGAGCCGCATGCGGCGGCGTTGCATGCTTATGTGAAGATGTACGGGGCCAATCAGCGCCAGGGGACTGTGAAGACGAAGACGCGCGCTGAGGTGTCTGGTGGTGGGACCAAACCATGGCGTCAAAAGGGAACCGGACGCGCGCGGTCTGGGTCGAATACCTCTCCGGTTTGGGTGGGTGGCGGACGCGCGTTTGGCCCGAAGCCCCGTGATCACCGCGAGAAGCTCCCGCGTAAAGTGCGCCGGCTGGCCCTGCTGTCGGCTCTGTCGCTCAAAGCCCGCAGCGGGGCGGTTCGTGTTTGGGAAAGACGGGAATTCGAGGCCCCCAAGACAAAGCTGGTTGTGCAGCCCTTGGAGCAGATGGGTTTGGTGGGGCGCCGGGTGCTCTTTCTTGACGAAGGGATCGTGCCCAATCTGTCGCTGTCTTGCCGCAATGTCCCGTGGCTGATGCGCGTCCGTGCGGATTTGATCAACGCCTACGAAGTAATGCGCGCTCAGGATCTGGTGATCTCTCCCGAGGGTTTGACGCGGATGGCGGAGGTCTTGGCTGAATGAAGTACGACGCTCGTGCCATCGTGCATAAGGCGCTGACCACCGAGAAGAGTCTCAATCAGCGCGAAAAGAAAAGCTGCGTGGCGTTTCGTGTGGCCACGGAGGCCGACAAATTGCAGATCAAACGTGCGATCGAAGAGTTGTTCAAGGTGAAAGTTATCCATGTTCGCACCATGGTCGTACGGGGGAAGTTGAAACGTCTCGGCCGCTTTGCGGGACGTTGCCCATCCTGGAAAAAGGCGCTGGTCACAATCCGCAGTAGCGACCACGTCGAACTGTTTGAGAAGGTCTAAGGGAAGCCGCCGGTTCCGAGGCGATCGAATATGGGTGTCAAGTCATTCAAGCCGACAAGCGCAGGGATCCGTCACCGGACCGTGCCGACATTTGAGGAAATTACGTCGGTGGCGCCCAAGAAGTCCCTATTGAGGCCGCTCAAGCAGAGTGGCGGACGGAACAACAAGGGGCGGATAACCAGCCGGTACCGTGGCGGTGGTCACAAACGGTTCTATCGCGTCATCGATTTCAAGCGTGACAAGCATGACATTCCGGCCCGTGTTGCTTCGATCGAGTATGACCCCAATCGCAGTGCACGCATCGCGTTGCTGCACTATGTTGATGGCGAGAAGCGATACATCTTGGCTCCAGATGGGTTGGCTGTGGGGGGGATGGTCGTCGCCGGTCCAGCAGTTGATATCAAGGTCGGTAATGCCATGCCATTGTCGAATCTGCCGCTGGGGGTTGCCGTCCATAATGTGGAAATGCGTGCTGGCAAGGGTGGTCAGATGGCCCGAAGTGCGGGCTCTCAGGTGGTGTTGGCCGCCAAGGAGGGCGGAATGGCGCACCTGCGGCTCCCCTCTGGTGAGATACGTCTGGTCCGTGAGTCATGCTATGCCACGATCGGGCAGGTCGGCAATCTCGATCATGAGAATATATCGCTGGGCAAGGCAGGGGCGAAGCGCTGGCTAGGCCGTCGTCCGCATGTCCGCGGTGTCGCCCGTAATCCCGTCGACCACCCGATGGGCGGTGGCGAGGGGAAGTCTTCCGGCGGACGTCATCCCTGCAGCCCGTGGGGACAGAAAAGCAAGGGGTTGAAAACCAGGAAGAAGCGTAAGTCGTCAAGCAAGTGGATTGTCAAGCGTCGTGACCGGTAGCGAATTTGGCTGGATGTTGTTGATAGTGTCGCAGGATAGATCGATCGAGTCATGGTAAGCATCTGAGGAGTTTGGATTGACGCGTTCGCTGAAAAAAGGTCCGTACATTGATCAGAATCTTGCCCGAGTGGTCGCCCGCCTGAACACGGAGGGCGAGAAGCGGGTAGTCAAGACTTGGGCGCGGCGCTCCACGATTCCTCCGGACTTTGTGGGGCACACGATCGCCATCCATAATGGCAACAAGTTCATCCCGGTCTATGTGACCGAGAACATGGTTGGGCATAAATTGGGCGAGTTCGCGCCCACACGCACTTTCCGCGGGCACAGCGGCAAGAAGACGGAGAAAGCGACTGGGCCGGCCCACAAGTAATCGTTTGCCGGGTGACTGGTTGAATTGGGAACGTTTTATGGAAGCGACAGCAAAAGCACGGTATTTGCGGGGTTCGGCTCGCAAGATGCGCCGCGTGGCGGCCCTGGTGAAGGGCATGAAAGTCTCCCTCGCCACAGAAATGTTGCGCCATGTGCCCAAGGGCGCTGCGCTGCCCTTGTTCAAAGTGGTCAAGTCGGCGGCCGCGAATGCGCTGGCTGTCGGGGGGACGGGTCACCACAAAGAAGACGATCTGATTGTGATGGACGTGCGGGTCGACGGTGGTCCTATTGCGCGTCGCTTCCGCGCCGTCGGGATGGGGCGGGCCTATCGCATCCGCAAGCGGTACTGTCACGTTTGTGTTGTTGTTTCCGACGAAGTGCCGGGCAGCCGGGGACGTAAGCGTACAACGCAAACCACCAAGACGGTCGCGACGAAAGTGGCCGATGCAAAAGTGGAGACAGTCAGCTAAGTATCCAGGCCCCGTGGCTTGGAAGTATGTTTGGGTGGGTTGTAACGGAGGTTGATTTGGGACAGAAGACAAATCCGATAGGCTTTCGTGTCGGCGTTATACGTGGCTGGTCTTCGAAGTGGTTTGCCGGACGAAACTTTGCGGATCTTCTGTTTGAGGATCTGACGATCAAGCGCTACGTCAACCAGAGGTTGGATAACGCCGGGATTGCCAAGATCGAAATTGTCCGTGCTCCCAAGCGTGTCACCGTGGACATCCATACATCTCGCCCCGGCATTGTCATTGGACGCAAGGGCGCTGAAGTCGACAAGTTGCGCGAGGAACTGCAGTTGTTGACCAAGAAAGATATCACAATTAACATCGTCGAGGTGAAGCGTCCCGAGATGCGCGCCCGTCTGGTGGCCGAGTCGATCGCGCGGCAGCTCGAGGGGCGAATTTCCTTCCGTCGTGCGATGAAGAAGGCCGTTGCGTCGACCATGAAGATGGGGGCCCAGGGCATTCGCGTGCAGTGTGGCGGCCGGTTGGGCGGCAACGAAATCGCGCGCACGGAGAAATATCTGGAGGGACGTGTCCCGTTGCACACGCTGCGGGCCGATATTGATTTTGCCAAAGCCACAGCCCACACGGCCTATGGTTGCATTGGCGTCAAGGTTTGGATCTGCAAGGGTGAGGTCTTGGGCGTCAGTGACGGCTCCGAGAAAGAAGAAGAGCCGCCGGTATTCGGACGTGAACGTGACCGTCGCGCGGGCAAGAAGCATCCGGCCGCTCCGCGTTCCCGCCGGAAATTGCCCGCCGGTGAATCGGGTAGCGCGCCAACAGGGGTGGTGGGAACAGAAGGTTGATCTGCGTCCATGGGGTGTTGGTCCTGGGGCTGGCCGGACGCCGATTACGATTGACTGAGTGAGATTATGCTGTCACCAAAACGAGTCAAATACCGCAAGCAGCAACGGGGCAACCGTTGTGGGAAAGCATACCGTGGAGGAACGATCGCCTTTGGCCAGTATGGTCTCAAGGCGATGGAGCCGGCTTGGATCAGCAACAAGCAGATTGAGGCTGCCCGCGTTGCCCTCACGCGCTATATCAAGCGTGGCGGCAAGGTTTGGATACGGATTTTCCCTGATAAGCCGGTGACCGTCAAGCCGGCCGAAACCCGAATGGGCAAGGGGAAGGGGAACCCGGAATTCTGGGTGGCGGTTGTGAAGCCCGGGCGTATCCTGTTCGAGTTGGATGGTGTAACCGAAGAGCTGGCGGGGGTGGCCCTTCGTCTGGCGGCGAACAAGCTCCCGGTGAAAACGAAATTTGTGAAAGCGATGACACTCGAGAACTAATGGTGGTCTGATCCATGCCAATGACGAAACCCGACCGCTTACGTGAGATGGCTCGCCCCGAGTTGACGCACTACTTGGGGGAGCTTGAAGATGAGTTGTTTAATCTGCGCGTACGACGGGCGCTTCAGCCCCCGGATAATCCGCTTCGGTTACGCTATCTGCGTCGGCAGCGGGCGCGTGTGAAGACTGTGCTTCGCCAGGGCGAGTTGGGGATCGGAGCGATCCCGGTCAGCGGCTTGACTGCAAACGAATGATTGTTGTACGGTGAGGATGATGGCTGAGACTACAAGAGCACAGCGCAAGACACGGATTGGCGTGGTTGTGTCCGACAAAATGGACAAGACCATCACAGTGAAAATCGAACGTGCCATGAAGCATCCCACCTATGGGCGTGTGATCAAACGATCCGCGAAGTTGATGGCGCATGACGAGTCCGGCCAGGCTGGCATCGGCGACCGCGTGCTGGTGATGGAGACACGGCCGCTGTCCAGGTGCAAGCGTTGGCGCCTCGTGGAGATACTCGAAAAGGCGAAGTGATTCCGGATGCTGATGCGGTCTGCAATGGAATGGGTTGATCGATGATTCAGGAATACAGCCGACTCATAGTGGCCGACAACTCCGGCGCCAAAGTGATCATGTGCTTTCGCGTTTTGGGTGGGACGCGCCGCCGATACGCCCGAGTGGGTGACATCATCGTCTGCTCGGTCAAAGATGCGATACCGGGAGGAACGGTCAAAAAGAAAGAAAAATGCAGGGCCGTCGTGGTGCGCACCACCTGCCCGACCCGCCGCAAAGATGGGTCGTATATCCGGTTTTCCGACAATGCCGCGGTCATCATCACGGAGACGGGGGAACCGCGGGGCACGCGCATCTTCGGGCCCGTTGCCCGGGAGTTGCGTGAGAAGAATTTTATGAAGATCGTATCGCTGGCGCCCGAGGTGTTGTGAAAAGCAATCCTTGGCCGGTGTCAGAGTGAAAGATGAGTGATGGGAGCGCGAATCAAGAAGGGTGATCAGGTGATTGTGCTGACGGGAAAATACCGCGGCAAGGCCGGGCGTGTCCTCCGCGTCTACCCAAAGAAGGACCGTTTGGTTGTTGAGGGCATCAATATCATTAAGCGTCATACCCGCCCCACGCAACGCAACCCCAAGGGCGGGATTGTCGAGAAGGAAGCGCCCATTCATATTTCTAATGTCAAGCGTCAGGTGTGAGAGCTTTCGAACAATTGGGACATATATGGCTCGTTTAGATAAGAAATATCGCGAAGAGGTCGCCCCCAAGCTCCAGGCCCAGTTTGGGTTCAAGAGCATCATGCGGGCTCCTCGCGTGGAGAAGATTGTCATCAATCAGGGGCTGGGCGAAGCGATCGCCAACCCGAAAGTGATTGAAAGCGCCGTGGCGGATCTGGCGCAGATTGCCGGTCAGAAGCCGGTGATCCGGCGCGCCCGCAAGTCGATTTCGAATTTCAAATTGCGCGAGGGCGTGCCCATCGGGTGCTCGGTTACGCTGCGCGGCGCCCGGATGTATGAGTTCCTTGACCGGCTGACCAGCGTGGCCCTCCCGCGCGTTCGCGATTTCCGCGGCGTGCCTACAAAATCCTTTGACGGTCGCGGAAATTACACGCTGGGGATTAAGGAACAGATCATTTTTCCGGAGATCAATTACGACAAGATCGACAAGATCCGTGGGATGAACATCACCATCTGCACAACAGCCAAGACGGACGAAGAGGGAATCGAGCTTCTCCGTTTGATGGGAATGCCATTCCGTAAGAACTGATGCGCATGATAGGTACCCGGCCGGCGTTGCGCCGGTGAGAATCGCGAGCGAGATTGATGGCTAAGAAATGTCTGATTGAAAAGCAGAAACGGAAACCCAAGTTCGCCGTCCGTGCGTACAGCCGTTGTCGGCGTTGCGGTCGCCCGCGGGGGTTCATGCGCCGTTTCGGAATGTGCCGGATTTGTTTCCGCGAACTGGCGCTGTCGGGCGAGATTCCCGGGGTCATGAAGGCCAGTTGGTAGTGTTTCGTCCATTCGAGATTCTGGAGTTGCAGCGATGTCAATGAGCGATCCGATTGCTGATTTGCTGGTGCGCATCCGTAACGCGGCGGGGGCCGGACACAAGCGTGTGGAGATCCCCTCCTCGAGGATCAAGCGGGAGATTGTGCGTGTGCTCTACGAGAACCATTACGTTCGCGGTTATTCGGAGATCCCTGACGACAAACAGAACAAGCTTGTGGTCCGCCTCCGGTACACGCCGCAGCGTGAGTCGGTTATCACCGGCTTGGCTCGGGTCTCGCGTCCCGGTTTGCGTCGCTACGGCGATGCGGATGATGTCAAAGTGGTCGGGCGCCGCTTGGGGGTCACGATTCTTTCCACGTCCCGTGGAATCATGACCGATCAGGATGCGGCCAAAAAGCGTATCGGTGGCGAATTTCTCTGTCGTGTTTGGTAGGATGTGATATGTCACGTGTCGGCAAGCAACCAATTCCCATTCCGCCCGGTGTCCACGTGCGCGTGGACGGTTCCACCGTCTATGTCAAAGGGCCGAAGGGCGAGATGACCCAGCTCGTTCGGTCCGAAGTGTCTGTAATCGTCGCCGATAACCAGGTCAATGTCGAGCGATCGTCGGATCACCGGCAAGCGCGGGCCCTCCATGGGCTCACGCGGGCGCTCATTGCCAACATGGTCTCGGGTGTGTCCCAGGGGTTCCGCCGCGTGCTCGAGATAGTCGGAGTCGGCTATAAAGTGGAACTGATCGGCAAGCGGCTGAACCTGGTAGTGGGGTATTCGCATCCCATCCTCATCACGCCGCCGGATGGGATCACGTTCAACGTCGAAAACCCGACCCGCTTCGTTGTGGAAGGGATTTCCAAGCAACTGGTTGGAGAAGTGGCAGCGCGGGTCCGGCATTACCGTCCACCTGAGCCCTATAAGGGGAAGGGCATTCGGTACGAAGGCGAACACGTGCGCCGCAAGGCCGGAAAGACCGCCGCGTAGGGTTTTTCCGCCGATGTTTGGATCAGGGCGATTCATTGAACAGGTTATGCTATGTCGGATAAACTGAAATCCAGAGATGATCGGGAATTAAGGCGACGCCGTCATGTGCGGCGCCGTATCCGGGGATCGGTTGAGCGGCCGCGTTTGACCGTGTGCAAGTCGCTGCGCAATATGATCGCCCAGTTGATCGATGATGACGCCGGCCGGACATTGGCATTCTGCACTACAGCGGCGCCCGGTTTTGTCAGCGGCAAAGAAAAGCTGACCAAAACAGCGGCCGCGAAGTTGCTGGGTATGAAGATCGCAGCGTTGGCGCAGGAACGCGGAATCAAGCGGGCCGTGTTTGATCGCAATCAATATGTTTACCATGGACGCATTAAAGCGGTCGCCGACGGCGCCCGCGAGGGTGGTTTGGAAATCTGAGGTTCGGTTCAGTATCGTGGGGATCGTTAGAGGCATTTTTCGTGTGAGGTAAATGACTTTGTGGCGTGGCGCACCCGATAGCGGCGAATTCCTGGAAAAGGTTGTGTATATCAACCGTGTGGCGAAGGTCGTCAAGGGCGGTCGGCGTTTTTCCTTCACGGCCGTTGTGGCGACTGGCGACCGCAAAGGCAAGGTCGGCATCGGTTTGGGCAAAGCCCACGAAGTTGCTGAGGCCATTCGCAAGGGGCTGGAGTCCGCCAAGAAAGCGCTGGAGTCCGTTGTCATCACCAACGGGACGGTCCCGCACATGGTGATCGGACGCTCCGGGGCCGCACGTGTTCTCCTCCGTCCCGCCTCACCGGGGACGGGCGTGATCGCCGGTGGCGCCGTTCGCGCCGTCTTGGAATCAGCCGGAATCCAGGATATTCTCACGAAATCACTCGGGTCGACGAACCCGCATAATGTCGTAAAAGCCACCTTGGATGCGTTGCGCCAGTTGAAGAAGGCTGAGGCCTTGGGGCAGTTCCGTCAGCGGATCGCCGAAGAGGCGAACCTGACAGGTGCTGTCGATAGCGGACGGCTGGCCAAGAGCGTACCGCAGGAGTAATGACACATGTCGGGTAAGCTCAGGATCACCTATACACGCTCCGCCATCCGAATGGTGGCCCGGCACAAAAGGGCTGTTCGTGCGCTTGGTTTGCGCAGACTTCATCAAACCGTCCTCCATGATGACACCCCCACGATGCGGGGGATGATCAGGGTGGTCGAGCATCTCGTGACTTGGGAGAAAATTGGCGAGTAGGCCGCACCCTGGCACGAACGGGCGAAAGAACTCAGTCAGAGCATAGACGATGGATCTCTCTACACTCAAGCCGCCGAAAGGCGCGCATCGAAAACGGAAACGGATCGGGCGGGGAATCGGTTCCGGTCATGGCAAGACCTCGACACGCGGTCACAAGGGCCAGTTCGCCCATTCGGGCGCAAAGCGCCGGTTCGCCAAAGAGGGCGGCCAGATGCCGCTGCTTCGCCGCCTGCCCAAGCGCGGATTCGTCAACCCGTTCCGCGTCGAATACGAGGTCGTCAACTTGAGCGACCTCTCCAGGTCAAAGGCGTCTGGACGGGTCGACATCGCGGTCATGCGACAGCTTAACTTAGTCCACAAGACGAGTCGGCCTGTCAAGGTGCTTGGCAATGGCACGCTGAGTGGCCCCATCCGCGTGGTGGCACACGCTTTCTCAAAAACGGCAGAAGAGAAGATCGTGGCTGCCGGTGGAACATGCGAACGCATCCCATTGAAACCTGCGCGGAAAGAGAGTACCAAGTAACTGACCGGCGCTGATCTGGCGTCCGGACCGGTTTCCGATTCCGGGTACGACGAGCCCAACACGATATGCTGTCCGCCTTCCAAAACATTTTCAAGATTGAAGAACTCCGGCGTCGTGTGTTGTTCACGCTGGGGATTCTGATTGTCTACCGAATCGGCGGACACATTCCGACACCGGGCGTCGATGCGCAGGCCTTGGGCTCCTTCTTTGCTTCGGCGGGCAGCACCCTCTTCGGATTGTACGATATGTTCGTCGGGGGATCCTTCTACAAGGCAACGATCTTTGCCTTGGGGATCATGCCCTACATCTCCGCCTCGATCATCATCCAGCTCTTGGGGTCGGTGATTCCCTACTTCCAAAAGCTCCAGAAAGAAGGGGAAGAGGGACGTCGCAAGATCACGCAGTTGACGCGTTATGGCACCGTGTTGATCGGCGCTCTCCAGGCTTTTGGCACGGCTGTCTTCCTCGAGTCGATTAACGCGGGTCAGGGATCTCCGGTGGTCCCGATGCCGGGATGGGGCTTCAAGCTCGTTACCATCATTACATTTACGTCCGGCACGATTTTTATCATGTGGCTGGGCGAGCAGATTACGGAGCGCGGAATCGGCAACGGGATTTCACTCATCATTTTCATCGGGATCATTGCCCGCTTCCCCCAGTCGATCTTCGACGAAGTGCGTGAGCTCAGTGCGGGACGTCGCGGGATCTTCACGGAACTGGCTATTGTAGCCATGATGATTGGGGTTGTTGCTGCCATCGTTCTGGTTACGCGTGCACAACGTCGTATACCAGTGCAGTATCCCAAGCGCGTTGTTGGACGCAAGGTGTATGGTGGTCAGGCGACCCATATCCCCCTGTCTGTTAACACGGCCGGTGTGATTCCCATCATTTTTGCACAGTCGATCATGTTCGCGCCGCAGACGTTGCTCTCCTTCTTCCCGAATGTTGACTGGCTGCAGGAAATTGGCAGGTATTTCAACCCCGGTGCAATCGCGTATTCGATCGTTTACGGTCTCGTGATTGTTTTCTTCGCCTTCTTCTACACGGCGATTGTGTTCAATCCCGTCGATTTGGCGGATAACATGAAGAAATACGGCGGTTACATCCCGGGAATCCGGCCTGGGAGGCGGACCGCAGACTATATAGACAGAGTGCTGACCCGTATCACTCTTCCCGGTGCGATCTTCTTTGCCTTGGTGGCCATTCTGCCGTACATTCTGATCCAGCGCGCCAACGTTCAGTACTACTTCGGCGGAACGGGCCTGCTGATCGTTGTCGGCGTGGCGCTGGATACGCTCCAGCAGGTCGAGTCGCACCTAATCATGCGTCACTACGATGGGTTCATGAAGAGGGGGCGCATCCGCGGCCGCTCGATGTAGAGTGGTGTTTCTCGGAGTCACGCATGCGTTGGATTCTTCTGGGACCACCGGGATCGGGCAAGGGGACGCAGGCCAAGAAACTGGCCGCCGCCTATGGTGCAGCCCACCTGTCAACTGGCGATTTGTTGCGTGGCGAAGTAGCGGCTGGAACGGAACTGGGCAGAAGCGCCCAGAGTTATATGGACCGTGGTGATTTGGTGCCGGATGACTTGATACTAAAGATGATTGGCGGTCGATTGCAGTCGTTATCAAATGGTGCGGGTTTCATTCTTGACGGTTTTCCCCGTACAAAGCCGCAGGCCGTCGCCTTGGACCGCCTCCTGGCCTCGCTGGGAAAACCGGTCGAACGAGCGGTGCTGGTGAATGTGGGTGATGTCGAAATTAAGGCCCGTTTGGCGGGTCGTGCCCGTGCGGAGGGCCGTGTGGACGATGCCGAAGATGTGATCGACCGGCGTCTGCGTGTCTACCGCCAGCAAACGGAGCCCTTGGTGCAGTACTATCGCGAAAAGGGCAATCTGGCCGAGGTTGGGGGCGAACAGCCGATTGACGTAGTCTACCGCGAACTTGAGGAGCTGGTAGGGTCATGATTGTGGTGAAGACAAAACCCCAAATCGAAATCATGCGTCGCGCAGGCGAATTGGTTGCCAAGACACTTGATCTCGTGGAGGCCTCCGCCCACCCCGGCGTCACAACCGCCGAACTGGATCGGATCGCCGAGGATTTTATTAGATCCCACGGGGCCGTGCCGGCGTTCAAGGGATACTTGGGGTACCCAGCGACGATCTGTGTGTCGATCGACGACGAGGTCGTGCATGGCATTCCCGGAAAGAGGTTTCTCGCCGAGGGTCAGATCGTATCGATTGACGCCGGTGTCAGTTTGGATGGCTGGTTTGGAGACGCGGCACGGACATTGAAGATCGGTTCGATCCCTTCCGAAGCCGAACGCCTCCTTCGTGCCACACAAGAGGCCTTGTTGATGGGCATCCAGCAGGCCCGGGTCGGGAACCGGCTTGGTGATATTTCCGCCGCCGTGCAAACATTTGCCGAGGAAAAGGGGTATTCAGTCGTGCGCGACTTGGTCGGTCACGGTATCGGGCAGAAGATGCACGAAGAACCGCAGGTCCCCAACTTCGGTGCCCCCCACACCGGTATTCAGCTCAAAGCCGGAATGGTCTTGGCCATCGAGCCGATGATCAATGCGGGTGGGGCGAAGGTCACAGTCGCGTCCGACCAGTGGACGGTGCGGACCGCCGACGGATCGCTTTCGGCGCATTTTGAGCATACCGTGGCGGTCACGGAGAACGGTCCCGATGTCTTGACCATCGTGGATCAGAAGGGATAGGTTGGCGAAGGAGCAGGCGATCACCGTTGAAGGGCGGGTCTTGGAACCCCTGCCCAATGCCATGTTCGAAGTGGAATTGGAAAATGGGCACAAGGTTCTCGCCCATGTCTCGGGAAAAATGCGGATGCATTTCATCAGAATCCTGCCCGGAGACCGGGTAACCTTGGAGCTTTCTCCGTACGATTTGACGCGGGGGCGGATCATTTACCGGTATAAGTAGATTTGGTCACAACCCAGATTCGGTGATATGAAGGGTGACCAGATAGGATCGAGGACAATATGAAAGTTCGTTCATCAATCAAGCCGCGTTGCGAAAAGTGCAAACTGATCCGCCGCAAGGGTGTCATGCGGATTATCTGTGAGAACCCGCGGCATAAACAACGCCAGGGATAGCATCGAGCGGGGTGCCAGTCGCATCAAAGCGGTTCTTGGCGCCCGTGAGCAGGAGGACATTTGGCACGTATAGCAGGTGTGGATTTGCCGAAGGAAAAGCGGATCGAGGTGGGCCTGACCTATATTTTTGGGATTGGTCCCACCTTGGCCCGCAAGATCCTCAAGGCAACCGGAGTCAATCCGGATACGCGCGTTCAGGCGCTGACCGACGACGAAGCGGTGCGTCTGCGGAATGAAATCGACGCCAACTATCGGGTCGAGGGCGCGTTGCGCGGTGAAGTCCAGATGAACATTAAGCGGCTGATCGATATTGGTTGCTATCGCGGCCAGCGTCATCGCCGCAATCTGCCGGTCCGGGGGCAGCGAACCAAGACGAATGCCCGTACACGCAAAGGCCCCAAGAAACTCATTGGCCAGCGGAAGAAAGTAGCCGCCTGATCCGGCGCCGAACGCCGATGGACGCCCCCTTTGATCAGTGTCTGAAGAACCGGAAGGCAGCGACAGGAGAGTAACTTGGCAGAGCAGAAACGTAAAGAGACACATCGCAAACGCACCCGTGTGGAGCCGGTGGGCCGGGCGTTCATTCAGGCGACCTTCAACAATACGATCATCACCATCACGGATGGCAAGGGACAGGTTGTCTCGTGGTCGTCCGCCGGGCGTCAGGGATTCAAGGGTTCGAAGAAAAGCACCCCGTTTGCCGCGCAACAGGCCGGCAGTACAGCCGCGCGCGAGGCCATGGAACTCGGCGTGCGTAAGATCGATATCAGTGTGAATGGACCCGGATCAGGACGCGAAGCGGCCATCCGCTCACTGTCCGCGGCCGGTCTCGAGGTCACATCAATTAAGGATGTTACGCCGTTGCCTCACAATGGATGTCGCCCGCCGAAGAGACGACGGGTATAGGATAGTCTGGATAATCCCATGTCTGCGGGTGCTCTCATGTGCATCCCGGACCGTAAATTGCAATCAGGAGTAGTTCATGGCGCGATATCGCGATGCGAATTGCAAACTCTGTCGTCGGGAACGGGAAAAGCTGTTCCTCAAGGGCAATCGTTGCATGTCGGACAAGTGTCCCATCGAACGGGGAGCCAATCCGCCCGGGCAGCACGGCGCCAATATGCGTCGTAAAGTCTCCGAATACGGCGTGCAGTTGCGTGAAAAACAGAAGATCCGCCGGATCTATGGCGTGCTGGAGCAGCAGTTTCACAACTACTATGAGAAAGCCACCCGCATGCGCGGGATCACTGGCGAGAATCTGCTCTTGCTGCTCGAGCAGCGTCTCGACAATGTCGTCTATCGCCTCGGGTTTGCCCCGTCGCGCAAGGCGTCTCGTCAGCTTGTGCGCCATCGCCATTTCACCGTCAATGATCAGATTGTGGATATTCCCTCTTATTCAGTGCAGCCCGGCGATGTGATCAGGGTTCGGGACAAATCCAAACGTCTCGACGTCATCCACCTGGCATTGAAGGAATCTGGACGAGCCGGTGACCTGTCTTGGTTCCGTCTCGACAAGGCCCGCTTGGAGGGTGAGTTGCTCTCTCTGCCGGCCCGAATCGACATTCCGACACCTGTCCAGGAACAGTTGGTTGTTGAACTCTACTCCAAATAACCGCGACATCTGCGGGAGGCCGACCAAAATGAAATGGAAAGCGCTGACCATGCCCAAGGAAGTCGTCGTCGATGACGCGACGAAGACAACAACCTACGGCCGTTTCTATTTCGAGCCTTTGGAACGCGGCTTTGGCCACACCATCGGCAATGCGCTGCGGCGCACGTTGATCTCGTCCATTCAGGGATCTGCCATGGTGGCAGTCCGGATCGAAGGCGTTCTTCATGAGTTTTCGACGATCCCCGGGGTGATGGAGGATGTCACTGATATCATCCTCAACATCAAGAGAATACGTCCGCAGTTGCTGGTCGACGAAATGGTCACGCTCGTGCTGGACGTGGAAGACGTCGGGCGTTACAATGCCGGCCACATCGAGGTCAACTCCAAAGTCAAGATCCAGAATCCGGATCTGCATCTTCTCGAACTGACCAAGGCGGCGCGTGTTCGTATCGAGATGGATGTCGCCACCGGCCGCGGATACGTGATGGCCGAGCAGAACAAACGCCCGGAACAGCCGGCCGGTACCATCCCGGTGGATGCGCTTTTTTCACCGGTCACCAAGGTCAATTACGAGGTCGAAAACACGCGTGTCGGGCAACGGACAGACTACGATCGGCTCATCCTGGATATCTGGACGGATGGCTCGGTTGTCCCGGAAGACGCACTCTCCTATGCTGCGAAAATCATCAAGGACCACATGCAGCCGTTTATCACCTTCGAAGAGGAATTCGTCGAAGAGGAGTCCCCCGAAGTCGATGAGGAAACGGGCCGCATCCGCCAGTTGCTCCAGATGCGCGTGGATGAACTGGAGCTCTCGGTTCGCTCGTCCAACTGCCTGCGTGCAGCAAATATCACAACGCTGGAAGAATTGGTCTGTAAGTCAGAGTCGGAAATGCTGAAATACCGCAACTTTGGACGCAAGTCGCTGAATGAGCTCAACGGAATCCTATCGGAACTGGGTCTGCACTTCGGGATGGATATCGAACAGTACAGGATCCCGGAAGAGGAGAACCAGCCGGAGGAGATCGTCACCTGAGCAACTTCGGCATTGGAGTGAATCACCATGCGACATGGGAAAACCGTAAAGAAACTGGGGCGTACCCCCTCTCACCGTCGGGCAATGCTAGCCAATATGGCGACGTCGCTGTTTCGCGCGCACGCGGTGATCACAACCACCCCTAAGGCACGCGTGGTCCGTTCGGTTGCAGAACGACTGATCACGCTTGGCAAACGCGGCGACCTGCACGCACGCCGTCTGGCGTCCATTCAGGTCAAAGACCGCGCGGTCTTGAAAAAGCTTTTCGAGGAGATTGCCCCGCAGTTTGCCACCCGGGCGGGCGGCTACACGCGTATCATCAAGCTCGGCACACGCCGGGGCGATGGGGCCGATCTCGCGCGGCTCGAGCTGCTGATTCCCAAAGCTGCTCCCGCCTCTGCTAAAGACAAGGTGGAGAAGAAAGGCGCCCATAAGGGTGAGAGCTCTCCGGAAACAATTGAGGCCAAGACGGACAAGGCGAAGGGAAAGAAGGCCGTGGCCGAAGCCAAGGCGAAGTGACGCAGAGATGCAATGTGTGGACAGGCAGCCTGCTCTCGGCGGGCTGCCATTTTTATTGCTCTAAACCGGCTGATTGCCTGTATTTTCTCCCGGGTCCGCGTGGGCCGCGCATGGTACCAGTAAGATGAGAGTGTCGGCAAACGGGGAAACGTTCGTCGTGAGTGTGCTCACCGCCACGGTCATCGCCTTGGCTTCGATGGGTCTTGTCATGTCACACAACCGTCATCGCGCCGATTCGACCGCGGTGGAATGGGCACTCGATGCGTTGCGCAATCTGCCGGATGCTACTGTCAGGCAGGTCTGTGATCCCGCTGAATTCGTCACACGGGTCGAGCTGTTCCGTGACGCCATCCGTCAGGATCGGATACCGATTGACTCGGTTCGGGGTTTCTATCAAGCCTATGCACGACAGGCCCGCGATGGCCATATCACCGTTCTGGAAGCCAGATTCTTGGGAACGTATCTTGGCCTTGCGCGAAAGACGCCGATCGATGCAACCGGCTCGGAGGATTTTCCCGAATCGTCCGCGGCCTCCGTCCCTGGCAGGTAATCGAGCCACTCCTGTTTGCGTATGATCACCCGTGTCATCGTAATTGTCCTGGATGGCTGCGGCATTGGTGAGGCCCCGGACACGGGCGCCTACGGAGACTCCGGATCAAACACGCTCGTCAACACCGCCCGTGCGGTTGGGGGGTTGAACTGCCCGAACTTGGAACGGCTTGGACTCGGTCATCTCGATCACATCGAAGGCGTGTCGGCGGTGGCGAATCCCATCGGCTCTTTTGGGACGATGGCGGAACGGTCCGCCGGGAAAGACTCCACGACTGGGCATTGGGAACTGATGGGGGTGGTCCTCGCAGATCCGTTTCCCGTTTATCCCAACGGGTTCGGTCCCCATATTCTTGAGCGCTTTACCCGGGAAACGGGCCGTCGTGTGCTCGGCAATTGCCCGGCCTCCGGCACGGAAATCATCGCCCGTCTGGGTGACCAGCATTGCACGACCGGAGACCTGATTGTCTACACTTCGGCCGACTCCGTGTTTCAAGTCGCTGCCCACGAAGAAATTGTGCCCGTCGAGGAGCTCTATCGCTGCTGCGAGATCGCCCGCCGAATTCTGACGGGGAAGGATGCGGTTGGACGCGTCATCGCCCGCCCGTTTGTTGGAACATCTGGACACTATGTACGGACGCACCGTCGCCGCGATTTCTCCCTGTCCCCCCCACGCCCAACACTCCTCGACCGGCTGATGGACAGGGACATCGAGACAGTCGGCATCGGTAAGATTGGCGATCTCTTTGCCGGGCAAGGTCTGTCGGTCAAGATTCATACGACGGACAACGATGATGGAATGGAGCAGACCATCAGCGCTCTCTCAACCCATCCACGGGGAATGATCTTCACGAATCTGGTCGAGTTCGATATGATCTGGGGCCATCGCAACGATGTCCAAGGATTTGCGCGGGGGCTCGAGAGATTTGACCGGATGCTGGAACGCCTGCTGCCATCAATGGGCGAATCAGATGCGCTCTTCCTCGTGGCCGATCATGGCTGTGATCCGACGACTCCCTCGACCGATCATTCACGCGAGTTGGTCCCACTCCTGGTCTATGGGCCGGGTCTGAGGGCTGGCGTCCGTCTCGGGCAGAGACCATCTTTCGCAGATCTGGCGGCGACGATTGGCGATATATTCGGCGTCCGCGAGAGCGGCGACGGGCGCAGTTTCCTCGCGGATCTGTCCCCTGCGTGACGTATCTGGATGGAAATAGTGCGATGTTAACTATTGTTGCTTCATATCGGATCGATCGGCAGCGCCGCCGTGGATGGGTGGAGCTTATCGCATGAGGTGACCGCGTTCGTACGGTCAGTTTCCGGAAGGCCCGGATGGCACACGTTTCTGATCTGGCGTCGTACATCGACCACACAAATCTCCTGCCGACGGCGACGGAACGGGACATCGTACAGTTGTGCGAAGAGGCGCGAACCTATGGCTTCGCCAGCGTTTGTGTATCGCCGGTGCGCGTGCGTACAGCGGTGGATCAACAGTCAGGGCCAAAGGCGCGTGTCAGCGCGGTCGTGGGATTTCCCGGCGGGTCGCACGAGTCCACGGTCAAGACCCGCGAAGCGGAACTGTGTGTCCAAAACGGGGCGTCGGAGATCGACATGGTGGCCGGCACTGGCTGGCTTCTCGATGGTGCGCTGAGCCTGTATACCGACGATATTATGGCCGTCCGTAAAGTCATTGGTGATCGGGTAACACTCAAGGTGATCATTGAGGCGTCACTATTGCGGCCCGCTGAGATCGTCCGCGCTGCGGCCGCGGCTGTTGGCGCAGGTGCTGACTTCATCAAAACCTCAACCGGTGTCTATGGCCATGCCCGGCTGGAGGATGTTGAATTGCTCCGCCGGGTGCTGGATTCTCGTGTCAAGATCAAAGCAGCCGGCGGGATCCGAACGAGCGCCCAGGCGCTCGATTTCATTGGCGCGGGAGCAAGCCGCATCGGTACGTCGTCTTCGATGGCGATGATGAAGGAACAGTCCGCGAAACGTTCTTGAAGCGGAGTGGGCGCCTGGCTACAACCGCGTTTTCTTGGCGTCCATCTCCCGCCGTCGGTCTCTCTCGTTGCGATGGATCGGGCAGACCTTCAGCGTGTCGTCGGGGTTTGTATACACTTCCTCATGAGTCTCGGGGCAAAACTCAGTCGCCCGGAATCCGGACCGGTCACAGGCGCGATCTAAGGTGATCTTCTCCGGAACCGGGAAGTCGATGGCTGGCAGCCCGCGTGTGGCAAACTTCATGAATTCGGTCCATATTGGCAGTGAAGTCGCGGCGCCCGTCCCCGTCCGATCACCACCGATCGGTGTCTTGAGATCATACCCCACCCACACACCACAGGTGATCTGCGGTGTAAACCCGACAAACCAATTGTCCATGTATTCATTCGATGTCCCCGTCTTTCCGGCTGCCGGTCGAGTGAACCCCATCCGTCGCGCGCCGGCGCCCGTCCCCCGGTCAATGACCGACTTCAGCACATGGAGGACCACGTAGGCTGTCTGTGCGGAGAGGACTTCTTCACGGTGCGGCGCCCGTTGCTGCTCGATGGTTTTTCCAAAGCGGTCGGTGATCTTGCGAATCAGGGTCGGCTCTGTCCTGATTCCACCACTGGGAAACACAGAATACGCGCTCGTGAGATCGAACACAGTAACCTCCGACGTGCCGATCGCCAGCGAAGGGACTGCACGCAACCGGGAGGTGATGCCCATCTTCTTTGCGTAGTCCACGACACGAATCGGCTCCACCTTTTGCATGAGCTTGATGGCGACCAGGTTTCGTGATTCCTGATATCCCTGTCGAATGGTGATCGGTCCTTTGAACTCATGGTCGAAGTTGTCTGGGCTCCACGCGCCTGAACCGGGGATGAAGAGGGTTATGGGTGTGTCATAGATCGTGTCAGTGGGCTTGAATCCCATCTCGACGGCTGCCGTCAGGACAAACGGCTTGAACGCTGACCCCGGCTGGCGCAATGACTGGGTTGCCCGGTTGAACTCGCTCTCGGCAAAATCATACCCACCGACCATCGACAGCACGCCGCCGCTCTTGTTGTCGATGGCGATCAGCGCGGCCTGAAGTTTCTTATGCACGCGGATCATCTTCCCGCTGGCGCTGTCGAAGACGAGCTGTGTATAGCGCGGATCGTTCGTGAGGTGTTTGGCCCGGGCCACGCCGCGCAACGAATCGAGCCGGTCACGGATGACCTCTTCCGCTTGGTGTTGCATCGCCGTGTCAATGGTGGTGTAAACAGACCACCCCTCGGACATCCAATCCTGATCGCCGTAGCGATTTTCCAGGTAGCGGCGCACCTCCTCGGCGAAGTAGTCTCCGACAAGTCCCATGGTGCCGGACGTACTGAGCGTGATGGGCAGAGCGGCCAGCGAATCGTACGTGGCCCGGTCGATCTCACCCACACTCATGAGAGAGTGCAGCACGAGATTACGTCTTTCCAGTGCGCGATCGATGTCGTGCGCTGGTGAAAACCGTGAGGGCGCCGGCAGGAGACCGACCAGCAACGCGGATTCCGAGAGATCAAGATCGGTCGCGCTCTTGCCGAAGTAGGTCAGCGCCGCTGCCCCGATGCCATAGGCGCCGCTGCCGTAATATGCCTGGTTGAGATACATCTCGAGGATTTCGTTCTTGGCATAGCGGCGTTCGAGACGAACAGCGGTCATCCACTCTTTCGCTTTGCGGGCAATCGTGCGCTCGGGGGTGAGGAACAAAAGCCGTGCCAGTTGCTGCGTGATGGTCGATCCGCCCTGAGGGCGTCGTCCGGTCAGGGGACGCAGCACAACGCCGCGGACAATCGCCGTCCACTGCACGCCCCAATGCTTGTAGAAATCGCGGTCCTCCGAGGCCAGGAGTGCACGGATCATGTGCGGTGAAATCTTCTCGAAGGGCACCAAGACCCGCCGCTCGGTATAGAAATCGTGGAAGGGCTGATCGTAGCGGTCGAAGAGACGTGTGGAGAGACGCGGTTTGATGTTGTACACGCGCTCGATGGATGGGAGATCCTTACTGTAGTCCAGAAGTGTCTTGGTAATCCCCGCCGCTCCGAATAACAGCAGGATGGCGAGGATCCAGAGGATATATCGTTGGCCCCGTTTGGCACGGCGTAGCAGTCGTCGCGAGCGATAGAGCGGTTTGCCGCTCGAACGTTCCGGGAACTCAGACCAGTTCCATTGTTTGCCCGTATCAGTCATGTTTTTCTTTTACACGTAAATGGCCTCTCGAAGGCCGGACTGCGTAGCAGCATTCGGCAAGAACCAGAGCGCGTCAAGGAAAAACCCCTTGCTGACCTGTATTGGCTGGTCTATCATGCAGAAACTTGGTTCGGACAATAGGAGTTGAGTCACCTTGATGAAATCGTTCGAAGAGCAGCTCGCGGTCATTCGCTCGGGTGCGGTCGAGATTCTTCCCGAGGGGGGGCTGGAGAGAAAACTGGCAGCCAGCATCCGGGAAGACCGCCCGTTGCGCGTCAAGCAGGGGTTCGATCCCACTGCCCCAGACATCCATCTTGGGCATACGGTCGGTCTGCGCAAGTTGAAGCAGTTCCAGGACTTGGGGCATCACATCGTCCTCATCGTCGGGGACTACACCGGCATGGTTGGTGATCCCTCGGGTCGTTCAGCCACACGTCCCCAGTTGACAGCGGCCGAAGTCGGCCGGAACGCAGAAACATACCAGCGGCAGTTTTTCAAGGTCCTCGATCGCTCCCAGACAGAGGTCCGGTGGAACGGCGAGTGGTTCTCCAAGATGTCATTTGTGGACATCATGCGTCTGGCCTCGCGAATGACCGTTGCGCGCACGCTGGAACGGGATGACTTCGAGAAGCGTTACCGTGCCGGAGAGCCCATCTCGGTTCACGAAATGTTCTACCCCTTGATGCAGGCCTACGATTCGGTGGCAGTCAAGGCGGACATCGAAATTGGCGGTACTGACCAGAAATTCAACCTCCTGACCGGCCGCCAGATTCAGGCCGATTACGGGGTCGAGCCGCAGGCCATCCTCACATTGCCGATTCTCCCCGGCACCGATGGTGTCCAGCGCATGAGCAAATCGGTTGGAAACTATATTGGTGTCGACGAATCCCCGGAGAGCATGTTCGGCAAGAGCATGTCCATACCGGATGCACTGATCCTCACCTACTTTGAACTTGTCGCCGATGTGACGCTCGAGCGGCTGGTGGGAATCCGGGATCTACTTCAGGATGGCCACACCAATCCGCGCGACGTCAAGTTGGAACTCGGCGAGACGCTTGTCCGGATGTACCATGGGGTGGAAGCCGCCCGTGGCGCCAAAGAGGAGTTCATCCGCCAATTCTCGCAGCGTCTGGTCCCCACGGATGTCGGGACCTGCACAATTGCTGCGCCGGAGCAACGCATGCGACTCGCGGATATTGTGGTGCAAGCCGGCGGCGCCGCCACCCTGAGTGAAGCCAAACGTAAGATCCAGCAGGGTGGTGTCCGCATCGACGACCAGACGATCAGCGATCCCCAGGCGTTCGTCAGCACGGTCGCCCCCGTCCTCCTCAATGTTGGCAAACGGCTCTACAAACGAATTGAATTCAACGGTTAAGACACCATCAACAGATCGAGAGACAAACACGATGGAAATGCTGGACGCGATCGACCTCAAACTCAGCCGTCTGTGGAGGTTTCTTTGACATCGAGGGGCTAACGTCGAAGATAGCCGCTCTCGAGGAAAAGACCACGGCCGACGGATTCTGGAACGATGCAGAAGCCGCGCGTAAGATCCTCAAGGACACTGCACAAGCAAAAGCATGGACGGACGAGTTTCGCGCGTTGAAGCGCCGTCAGGAAGATGCCGCCATTCTCTGGGACATGGCCAGCGAAGAGGGGGACACCGCCGTCATCGCTGATGCCGCCGGTGAAATCCAGAAGCTGGCGGCGGATGTTGACGCCTACGAATTCAAGAGTCTTCTCTCGGGCGAAGATGATCACAACGATGCCATCCTGACCATTCACTCCGGCGCGGGTGGCACCGAGTCGTGTGACTGGGCGGAAATGCTCTTGCGCATGTACACCCGCTGGATTGAACGTCATGGCTTTCAGTACGACACCCTCGACTACACGGGCGGGGAAGCCGCGGGGATCAAATCGGCCACCCTCGAGGTCAAAGGCGAATTCGTTTATGGGCATCTGAAAGCGGAAATCGGTGTCCATCGTCTCGTGCGCATTTCCCCGTTCGATGCCAACAAGAGGCGCCATACGTCCTTCGCGTCCGTCTTCGTCATTCCTGCAGTGACGGCCGATGTTCCAATCGAGATCAAGGACGATGACGTCCGGATCGACACTTTTCGGTCCTCCGGCGCCGGCGGGCAGCATGTTAACAAAACATCATCCGCCATCCGCATCACACACATCCCGACCGGGATCGTGGTGCAGTGCCAGACCGAACGGTCCCAGCACAAGAATCGCGATTCCGCGTTCAAGGTTCTGCGCGCCCGCCTCTACCAGCTTCAGAAAGAAAAGGAAGCAGCCAAGGTCGCGGAGATCGAGAAAACCAAGAAGAAGATCGAGTGGGGCTCACAGATTCGATCCTATGTTTTCCAGCCCTACCAGATGGTGAAAGATCACCGCACGGATATTGAGACATCCAACGTGCAGGCCGTCATGGATGGCGACCTCGACATGTTCATCAAAGGTTATCTCAGTCATGGGACCGTGGAGAACGCCGTTACGTCCGGAAATGATCTCCCGTGACAGCCGCGGAATAGCAGCCCGGCGAAATTCAGCGGGGCTTGCAGGAATTGGTGGGGAGCGCCATGTCCACCGGCTCGCCGATCAACGTGTTCGCCGTTGCGTCGGTGATCCGGACGTCGCAGAGATCACCAATCCGGCGCGAGAGGTCGGCGAATACGACGACCGTGTTGCCGTCGGTGCGGGCTTTCCATTCCGCCGAACGCTTGCGGCTTTCGCCTTCGATGAGGACATGCTCGATCCGGCCGATCCTGGCGTGGTGGCGTTGCAGTGAGATCTGACGCTGCACCTCAACCAGATGCGTGACACGCGCTGACTTGACCGCATCAGGCACGTCATCGCTCCACAGACGGGCCGCAATGGTCCCCTGACGCGCGGAGTACTTGAAGATGAACGCGGCGTCAAATCCAACCGTGCGCATCACGCTTTCTGTCTCCTCGAATTCATCGTCTGTCTCGGTCGGAAAGCCGCAGATGATGTCTGTGGTCAGCGTCACGCCGGGAATGGTTGCACGAATCTCATCCGCCAGGCGCAGGAATGTATCCTGGCTGTAATCACGGTTCATCTTCCGGAGGACACGTGTTGACCCGGCTTGCAAGGGGAGATGAATGTGCTTGCACAAACGACTCTCGGAGGCGATCACCTGCAGCAGTTTGGCAGGAAAGTCTTTGGGATGTGGTGATGTGAACCGCACTCGTTCGATGCCGTCGACCGCAGCCACCTGCCGCATCAGGTCGGCAAAATCCGTGCCCTCATAGCGATACGAATTGACATTTTGTCCGAGCAGAGTCACCTGCCGGTATCCTTGTCCGGCCAGTCGCTGTGCTTCGCCGACGATCCCCTGGGGATCACGCGAGCGCTCGCGGCCGCGCGTGTAGGGAACAACGCAAAACGTGCAGAAATTATCGCACCCGCGCATCACGGCGATCCAGGCGTTGACTCCCTCGACCCGGGCGGGTGCAATATCATCGTAGGTCTCATATTCGGACAGCTCGATGGCGGCGCCCCGCTCGCGCATCTCGCGCGCACGGCCAATCAATCCGGGCAATTCACGATAGGCATCCGGCCCGCAAATGAAATCGACTGCCGGGAATCGCAGGAGGAGATCCTCTTTCAGGTTTTGGGCCATACACCCGAGGACGCCAACGATGAGACCGTCGCGTTCCTTCTTCTCCGCCACCAAGGCTCCCAGACGGGCATAAATGCGTGTGTGTGCGGTTTCCCGGATCGCGCAGGTATTGAAGAGAATGACGTCCGCATCAGTCTCTGATCGGGTAGGCGAATAACCTTCCCGGCGCAGAATCGCCCCGACCAATTCCGAATCGTACTCATTCATCTGACATCCGAAGGTCTGGATGTTTACGGTAAGAGCGGGACGTGGAAGTGCTCCACTCGTCTGGACGGATCGCAGAGCCGAAGGTGTCGGAATGTTCATGGGGTTCGACCGCGTTCAGCCGCAGCGGAGCGCTTTGGGTACAATTTCCCGCGATGGCCTCAGTGTCTTGTCAGGCCGCCGCCAGACAAAACGCCGCCGTCGTGTCGTGAATGCGGACCGATGCAATCTCGTTCTCGCCGGCCGCATCCGGTCGGATTCCCACACGAAGATACGATCCCGTGAATCCCTTGCGCCAGCCGTCGTCGTCAACTGTCTCGAAGAGCACGTCCACCTCGCGTCCGACGTGGTCGGCAAAGAATGTATACTTCTTGTGTTCCGCCAGTGTGTGCATCCGTTCCGAACGGTCCTTGATTGCCGAAGCATTGCTCTTGCCGTTGTAGCGGACCGCTGCCGTTTTCGGACGTTCCGAGTAGGAAAAGACATGCAGGTACGAAAACGGCATTTCCTCGATAAAACGCATCGTGCGGGCAAACTCGGTCTCGGATTCTCCGGGGAAGCCGACGATAACATCGGTGCCCAAGCCCAGATCGGGCATCATCGCCTTGGCTCTTTGGATGAAGCGCGCGTATTCGCCGGACGTGTAGACGCGCTTCATCTTCAGGAGAATCCCATCGTCCCCCGATTGCAGAGGCAGATGCAAGTGGCGGCAGGCCTTCGGCGAGGTTGCCATCCACTCCAGCAGGTCATCCCCGACCGTCGAGGGCTCGATGGAGGAAACCCGGACACGGGCAACATGCGGGATAGCGGAAATCCGCCGGGCAACGTCCGCGACGGTCTCGCCGTTGTGCCGGTATGTCCCAATGTTGACCCCCGTAATGACGATTTCCTTGTGTCCCCGGTGGGCGAGTTCCGTGGCGTCGGCGATAATGTCTTCCATGGGCCGTGACCGCGCCGCTCCCCGGACGCGTGGCAGGAGGCAAAACGCGCAGCAAAAATCACATCCATCCTGGATCTTGACATGAGCGCGTGTGGAGTGTGGATAATACCCTGCCATCGGATAGTCGAAGTCCCCCGTATCGGGTCTGACCGAAACATGGATGTCAGGTACGCCATGCCCGACGGGCAATGCTTGGACGACAGAAACGTCATCGGGAGCAAGACCGCGACGATCTCTCGGTGGGGGGGGACTCACTGCGGTAGGCATCTCGATACCTGACGGCCCGACAACCCGCGCTTCCACCAACTCCGCCAGCGCGTATTTCCTGTCCGTGCCCACGACTAAGTCAACACCCATGATGGCGGCGACCACCGCTGTGTCCGCCTGCGCGTAGCATCCGACCGCGCAGACAATTGCCTGAGGGGCGTATCTCCGCACCTTGCGAATCTCCTGACGGCATCGCTGATCGGCATGGTCGGTCACCGAGCAGGTGTTGATGACCGCAACATCTACGGGCGCGCCATGCTCTGCGACCACATAACCTCTGGTTCGGAACGACTCAGCCATGAGCGCGGTCTCGGCCTGGTTGAGACGGCAACCGAGTGTGTAGAAGGAGACCCGTCGCAATGCGTTCACTTTGAGACTGCCTCCAGCGGCGTGATCCAGCGACCGTCGACGACCCGTCCCATGCGGACGCGTGTGATTGTTGTCCCTTCCGGCCAGTCCCCCAGAAGCGATTCGACCAGTTCGCGCGGTTTCACAGAACGGCCGTGCGGAGAATGAAGAGTCAGGTGCCAGTCGATATGGCCATTATTGGTCGTAAGCGTCCAATCGGCGACGAATTCGGACGCATTGATGGTTTTGCGCCGCTCCTTTGTGACCCGTTCAATGAGCCAGCCACCGTTGGCGAGTTTGTGCTCAAGCCGCTGCTGGATCACGGCCGCTTCGCCCACCATGGCGCGGATTACACCCGTCTCGAATGACACTACGTAATCGTATCGGTCAATGGCAATCTCGATTGATGCGGCAGCCTGCGCCAGTCGAACGGCGCCCACAACGCAAAATCCTTCGTGCAGATTCGCATTCAGCGCATCGGCAAGCCGCGCTGGTTCCCAATCTTCCGTCAGTTCGATATCGAAATACTCGCGCTCCCCTGCCACACCCACCGAGAGCGCCGGACCGAACGACATCTTGGGATGTGGATGAAAACCGCCCGAAAACGCGATTGGCCATTTCGCGCGGCGCCCCGCACGCTCGATCAACCGCACTGTCTCCAGATGCGAGAGATAGCGCGACAGGCCGGTCTTCGCGTAGCAGATTCTGAGCCGGTAGAGCGGCCCGGGCGTTGGCGCAAAGGGCTGCGATCCTGTGCCTTCGTAGTCACGGTCTCGCAATGTCGAATCATGCTCCTGAAATTCACCGGTCTCTCGTGCGACAGGGACCGGCAGATTGTCTTTGCCGAAGGCCTCCAGTTTGGCGAGCTCATCGGTCAGAATCTGACCAGCCGAGGATGCCCCCTCTGCACGCTCGATCGCGATCGCTTTCAGGTCGCAGTCGACCCCGCAGTCGTAGCAGACCAGCTTGACAACGCCATCCTTTGTTCGCGGCGGATCATGGCGCTTGGGCAGGTACGGTTTCTCGCAGGGATGCGCAAATCGTGACCTGAGGCCCCATTTCAAGTCCTTGAGCAGAAATTCCTTTTTCACGCGCGAGTCGATGTGGTCCCAGATCAGCGGTTCATCCGTTGCTAAGGCGGGAAGAAACTGCTCAGGATCAATGCCGCATGTCGTGAAGGCGTTGCTCCATAAGGATTCCTTGAACCAGTCGCTCCATTCGTCAAAACGAGCTCCGGCACGCCATGCGGCCTCGATGAGGCGACCCAGCCGCCGGTCCCCCCGTGAAAACACCGCCTCCAATCGCGACAGCCGGACCTCATGGCACTTGAGTTCGATCCCCCGGAACGAACGCAGGCGGTCCATCAGCATCCGTTGCTTGCGGATCAGATCATCGGGATTGTTGAATGGCACCCACTGGAAGGTTGAGTGCGCTTTGGGAATCAGCGATGAAACCGACACGACCACTTTGACTCCCCGTGGCCCGAGCCTCTTGCCAGTCCTCCAAACCCGGATCGCTGTTTCTGCGATCCCCAGCACATCCTCGTCCGTTTCGGTCGGCAATCCGATCATGAAGTACAACTTGAGGCGTGTCCACCCATTGGAAAAGGCAATCTCGGCGGCGGTATCGATATTCTCATCGGTCACACCCTTGTTGACCACATCTCGCATCCGCTGTGTTCCGGCTTCCGGCGCAATGGTGAAACCTGTCTTGCGCACTTTGGCGATTTCATGGGCAAGTTCCTCAGTGACACCGTAGACACGCAGCGACGATACCGACATCGCCACACGGCGCATCTGCAATTCTGCCATCACGGCTTTGGCCAAGGGCGTCACACACGAGTAATCCGCCGTTGAGAGGGCGGTCAGCGACGCTTCGTCAAACCCCGTCTTGTCAACGCCCTGTACGATCGAATCGATGATCGATGCCGGCGTGCGCTCGCGGACCGGACGGTAGATGATCCCCGCCTGGCAAAATCGGCACCCTTCCGTGCAGCCGCGCGCGATCTCGACGGCGACACGGTCGTGCACGATATCGGTCTGCGGGACCAGAATGTCTGCGGGAAAGGGGAAACGGTTGATATCCTCAAGCAGCGCCTTTCTGACTGGGTACGGCGCTCCTGCGGTGGGACGGACATGAATAAAGCCGGTGACTGCGCTTTCGCGCGTTTCATACAGGACGGGTGCATAGATGCCGTCGAGCTCTCCCGCTATCTGCCTCAACCGTTCCAGCCGCCCGACGCCCTGTGTCTTAAGTTCGTGATCCCGGTGCAGAAAACGCGCGAACGCCTCTTCGCCATCGCCGATGAGGAAGGCATCGATGAAATCGGACATCGGTTCCGGATTAAAGACCACCGGCCCTCCGGCCATGACCAGGGGGTCCCTCTCGCCGCGTTCCCAGCGATGGAGCGGGATCCTGCTCAGATCCAGCATCGTCAGCACATTGGAATGGCTCATTTCCGATTGCAGCGAGAATCCCACGACATCGAATTCGCGAAGCGGTGTCCGTGTCTCCACAGAGAAAAGCGGCAATCCGCTGCGGCGCAGGCGCTCTTCCATGTCCGGGAATGGACAATAGGCCCGCTCGACATAGATCGCATCGTCCTTGTTCAAATGGGCATACAGGATGCGCAGTCCCAAGTGCGACATCCCAATCTCGTAAGAATCGGGGAAGGCAAGGCAGGCCCGGATCGTCACCGACGACGGGTCTTTCACCACGCGGTGGAGTTCTCCGCCGATATAGCGCCCCGGCTTCTGCACTCTATCCAGCAGCCGCGCCAGCGTCTGATCATCGATGGTGGACGACCGGCTGACAGCGCGAGCTTTTTCCGTTGGCTGTGCCAAGATCTGTTCTGTGGTGGTCATGGTCGTGCTTCGCGCCGGCGCTCCGGTGTTCCCCCGTCGGAGATCATGCCAGGTATCTGTTCAAACGATAGTTGCGTGACCACGTGCTACTCCGGTGCTGTGGGCTCGGCCACCCAATACCGTTCGAATTCTTTAAGATACGACAGTGTAGAGAAATCCCGCATCCGGTCGAGAAAGACAATCCCATTGAGGTGGTCGACTTCATGCTGATAAACGACGGCCGGGAACCCTTCCACTTCACGATCAATGCGGTTCCCATCGCGATCCAGCCCGCGGAGACGGATCTTGCCGATGCGCGGGACGCGGCCTCGGAAATCCGGAACGGAGAGGCAGCCCTCGAAAAAAGAGATCTCTTCGTCCGTGAGAAAAGTGATCTCCGGATTGATAACGACCCCGCGCGGCACCAGAAGACCCCCCTCGTTTTCCGAGTCCGGTGACTCTTCGGTGACCAAAAGCTGAAGCGAGACATGGACTTGCGGGGCGGCCAAGCCCACCCCGCCACAGTCGGCCATCGTCTCAAACATATCATCAATCAACCCCTGGATCTCTGGGGTCTTAATCTGGCTCTCGCTGACCCGGTCAGCGACACGGCGCAGGACCGGGTGTCCCAGTTTCGCGACTTTCAGTATGGCCATGGGCTATCCTTACGCGTTGTTGTCACTCCCGTCTCCATCCTTCCAATCTAAGAGAATTGAGACTGGCTGGCACGATAAAGATAATACGACAAAAACAGTCTCTCAATGAGGTAATCTCGAATTTCAGCCCAGTGGCTCGGTCTGCAGCGTCTCCGAAACCACTGGAATGGTCAAGAAAGTGCCCGTCTTTTTCCCTTGGGCTCATGCAAATTGTTTCTAAGGCCCTTTTTGACACGCACCTTGAGGACGATCTCGTAGATTGGGAAGTAGCGGGGTCTAAAGGGGGCTCTCTGCCGCACAGATGTGTCTGTGCCACCCGCTTGGACAGGGCAACAGGACAGGGGAGATCAGCATGTCACGGAAGTTCAAGACCATCGATGGAAACGAAGCGGCGGCACTGACCGCCTTTCACACGAATGAGGTTATCGCCATCTACCCGATCACGCCATCGTCCCCCATGGGGGAACTGTCTGATGCCTGGGCGGTGGCCGAGGAGCCAAACATCTGGGGCACGTCCCCACTGGTTGTCGAGATGCAGAGCGAGGGAGGCGCGGCGGGGGCTGTGCACGGGGCCCTGCAGACGGGTGCGCTGACCACCACCTTCACATCGTCGCAAGGGTTGTTGCTGATGATCCCCAACATGTATAAGATTGCCGGGGAACTCACAGCGACGGTCTTTCATGTCGCGGCGCGCACGGTTGCAGCCCAGGCGCTGTCCATCTTCGGTGACCACGGTGATGTCATGGCGACGCGCGGCACGGGATTCGCGCTCCTCGCGTCATGTTCTGTTCAGGAAGCGCATGACTTCGCGCTGATTGCCCAGGCCGCAACGCTGGAATCGCGTGTTCCCTTCCTACACTTCTTTGATGGTTTCCGCACTTCGCATGAGGTGCAAAAGATCGAATTGTTGGACACGGAAACGATGCGTTCCCTACTTGACGAAGACTTGATTTTTGCCCATCGCGCCCGGGCGCTGTCCCCCGATCATCCGGTCCTGCGCGGCTCGGCTCAGAATCCGGATGTCTTTTTCCAGGCGCGGGAGTCGGTCAACACGATCTACAACGCCTGCCCGGGAATCGTCCAGCGCGCGATGGACAAGTTCGGTCGGCTGACAGGGCGCCACTACCGGCTCTTCGACTATGCCGGCGCGCCCGATGCGGAGCGTGTCATTGTCATCATTGGCTCCGGGGCCGAAACTACTCGCGAGACCGTCGATTTCCTCAGGACCCGCGGAGAACGAGTGGGTGTGCTAATCCCGCGCCTCTACCGCCCGTTTGATGCCGATGCTTTGGTGCAGGCGCTGCCGAAAACTGCACGCACGATCGCCGTCCTCGATCGCACCAAGGAACCCGGCAGCGCGGGCGAACCACTCTATCTGGACGTCGTGTCGGCCATCAGCGAAAACGAGAGCTTCGGTGTTCCCCACTTCCAGAGTCATCCGCGTGTGATTGGCGGCCGTTATGGTCTCTCGTCGAAGGAATTCACGCCGGCCATGGTCAAAGCGGTCTTCGATGAAATGAAGGGAGACAAGCCCAAGAATCACTTCACCATTGGCATCAACGATGATGTCACCCACACCAGCCTGGTTTGGGATGCTTCTTTTCGAACCGAGGCGAAAGGCCAGTTTGCCGCTGTCTTCTTCGGTCTGGGTTCCGACGGCACCGTCGGCGCCAACAAGAACAGCATCAAGATCATCGGCGAAGGCACGGAAAACTTTGCGCAGGGGTACTTTGTCTACGATTCGAAGAAAGCCGGTTCGGTCACGGTTTCGCACTTGCGTTTTGGTCCCGAACCCATTCGTTCGGCCTATCTGATCGACGAGGCGCAGTTTGTCGGGTGCCATCAGTTCGTTTTCCTGGAGCGTTATGACATCCTCAAGTATGCCGTCGAGGGAGCGACATTCCTCCTAAACAGCCCGTATGATTCCGAGAACGTCTGGGACCGCATCCCGCGTGTCGTGCAAGAACAGATCATCGCGAAGAAAGTCCGTTTCTATGTGATCGATGCCTACAAGGTCGCCCAAGAGTCGGGCATGGGCGGGCGCATCAATGCGGTGATGCAGACCTGTTTCTTTGCCATCTCGGGCGTCCTTCCCCATGACGAGGCCATCAAGAGAATCAAAGACGCCATCCAGCACACTTACGGGAGCAAAGGCGACGAGGTCGTGAAGATGAACTTCGAAGCCGTCGACCGCACGCTCGAGAACCTGCACGAGGTCCGCGTGCCGAGTCAGGTGACCAGCGCGATTGAGATTCCCGCTGTCGTCCCGGATTACGCGCCCGAGTTTGTGCGCAAGGTGACCGGGCCCATGATTGCCGGGTTGGGAGACGCACTGCCGGTCAGTGCGATGCCGCCTGATGGCACCTATCCGCTGGGGACAACGAAGTGGGAAAAGCGGAACATCGCCCAGGAGATACCGGTCTGGGATCCTGATGTGTGCATCGCCTGCGGGAAATGCGCAATGGTGTGTCCCCACGGTGTCATTCGCATCAAAGTATATGATCCGAAGTACCTGAACGATGCGCCGCCAACGTTCAAGTCGTTTGATGCGAAGGATCGCGAGTGGGCCGGCTTGAAATATACCATTCAGGTCGCTCCGGAAGATTGCACCGGCTGCAGTCTCTGTTTCGATGTCTGCCCTGCCAAGAATAAGTCTGAGACGCGGCTCAAGGCGCTTAATATGCGGCCAGTGGATCCGCTGCGTGAACCAGAGCGAGCCAACTGGGATTTCTTCCTCAGGATTCCCGAATTGGACCGCAACCAGGTGCACCATTCCACCGTGCGCCAGTCACAGGTTCTTGAACCCCTGTTCGAGTTCTCCGGCGCCTGCGCAGGGTGCGGCGAAACACCCTACATCAAACTTGTGACCCAGCTTTTCGGTGATCGCGCCCTGATTGCCAATGCCACCGGCTGTTCGTCCATCTATGGCGGGAATCTCCCCACGACGCCATACACAGTTAATGCGGATGGCCGGGGACCCGCGTGGTCAAATTCACTGTTCGAAGACAACGCCGAGTTCGGTATGGGATTTCGGCTGACGATCGACAAACATACCGAGTGGGCGCGCCAACTCCTGCGCACGCTCGAACCCGAAGTCGGTTCGTCGCTGGTTGCGGAGATCCTCTCTGCCGAACAGAAGGATGAGGCGGACATTTTTGAACAACGAGAACGTGTCCAGATCCTGAAGAGCAAATTGCAGGCGATCACTTCTGACGACGCTCGTCGTCTGCTGAGCGTTGCCGACATGCTCGTGAAAAAGAGCGTCTGGATCATCGGCGGTGATGGCTGGGCTTACGACATCGGATACGGCGGGCTCGATCATGTGCTGGCTTCCGGACGGAATGTCAACGTGCTCGTCCTCGACACGGAGGTCTATTCAAACACCGGTGGGCAGATGTCCAAATCGACACCCCGGGCGGCGGTGGCGAAGTTCGCCGCGGCGGGCAAGACCACCCGCAAGAAGGATCTCGCGCTCTTGGGAACGATGTATGGCAACGTCTATGTTGCGCGGGTGGCCATGGGCGCCAAGGATGAGCATACACTGCGTTCGTTCCTCGAAGCGGAATCGTTCGACGGGCCTTCGATGATTGTGGCCTATGCGCAATGTATTGCCCATGGCATTGACATGACTAAAGGGATGCAGAACCAGAAGGCAGCCGTCGCCTCCGGTCACTGGCCGCTCTTCCGGTATGATCCGCGCCGGGCCAGCGCCGGGGAAAACCCTCTCATGCTGGATTCCGGGCGACCCAAGATTCCCTTGGCCGACTATCTCAGCATGGAAAATCGCTACAAGATGCTGACCAAAAGTCACCCGGCGTCCGCCAAACGTCTCTGGAAGATGGCGCAAGATGACGTCGATCAACGCTGGCAGTTCTACCAACGTCTGGCCGAAGGAGAGACCAAGCCGGCGGTGGCGCCAAAGTCCGCGCCGCCTGTTCTGCAAACGTCCAGATAACGTGCCCGCCGGACCTGTTCTTCTCAGGGGACTTTGAGGGCAGCATTCCGGCGGCCTACCGACAAGCATCGGAGTGCACACGATGATCGATCTCTCGACCACCTACATGGGACGTTCGTTGGCCAACCCGCTGGTTCCCTCAGCGTCACCGTTGTCAGATGAAACCGATGACATTCGACGGATGGAGGATGCAGGCGCGGCCGCCGTCGTGCTTCACTCCTTGTTTGAGGAACAGCTTACGAAGGACCGGCTCGAATTGCACCACCATCTGACTCAGGGGACCGAGAGCTATCCCGAGGCACTGACATACTTCCCCGAACTGCCCCAATGTCATCTTGGCCCGGAGGGATACCTCGAACACATCCGGGCGGCCAAAGCCGCGGTGCGTATTCCGATCATCGCCAGTCTCAACGGATGTACTCCGGGTGGCTGGACCAGCTTCGCTCACCAGATTCAGCAGGCCGGGGCCGACGCGATTGAACTGAATGTGTACTATCTGCCGACGGATCTGGAGACGCCGGGGAGTGTGGTCGAGCAGACATGCATCGACATCCTTACCGCCGTGAAATCATCGGTTACGATTCCTGTCGCCACCAAACTGTCGCCCTACTATAGTTCGATGGCCAACATGGCGCACCGGCTCGACATGGCTGGTGCCGATGCCCTCGTGCTTTTCAATCGCTTCTACCAGCCGGATGTCGACCTCGAGGCGCTCGAAGTCGTCCCCCATGTTCTGCTCAGCGGGCCGCAGGCGTTGCGTCTTCCCCTGCGCTGGGTTGCGATTCTGCATGGGCGGGTCAATGCCAGTCTCGCCGCGACCAGCGGCATCCACGAAGCCTCTGACGTTCTCAAGATGCTCATGGCTGGTGCCGATGTGACCATGCTCTGCGCAACCCTCATGCGAAATGGAATCGGTCACATTCGGAAGATTCTCGACGACATGCGCGACTGGATGGAAACCCACGAGTACGAATCAGTTCGCCAGATGCAGGGCAGTATGAGCTGCGCCCATGTCGAAAATCCCGCCGCGTTCGAACGTGTCCAATACATGAAGGCATTGCAGAAGATCCCCTCCCTCGACTGACCGCGCCCCGCGAGTGCGTCCGCAGACTCGACCGCCCGACCCCGATCAGCCAACGGGTTTACGCTTGACTTCACGCCCAATTCGCCGTACAAAAGGCAGCCATGCCCCTGACTTACGGGGCCGCTGATCGGGGCAATCGGGCTGCCTTGGTCTTTGTGAGTTTGGACGTCCCTATCGTCTAGCCCGGTCCAGGACACCGCCCTTTCACGGCGGTAACACGAGTTCAAATCTCGTTGGGGACGCCAGTTTTCCGCGAAACCCGCTCCCGTTTTTCTGCAG
>JAVHPP010000007.1:36271-63126 GCA_036170655.1 Candidatus Zixiibacteriota bacterium
TCCTTATTACGGGCCCCCGGCGTCGAGATCAACGAATCACGGCATTCGACATTCACGGATTTAGCCCGCCGGTGCCTGTCAGATTGGGAATGATGTCGCCCTTACTGCGCCGTCAGCGTGCCGTAGAGCGCCTTCGCGTCCTTGACGATCGGCAGATCCCAGTCGGCGTTGCCCCAGAAGACGAGGAAACGCTCGAGTGGCTCGATCGCATCCTTCTTCTGACCCGCCTTGACCTGTGCATCGGCCAGAAGATAGAGGCCGCGGATGTAACTGGCGGAGGGCCAGTCTCGCTCTGCTTCGAGGCGACGGGTGGTCAGCTCGGCGATTGCTTCGGTGTACTTCCCGGCCTTCAAATATGCTTCCGCCAGCGGCACGCGCCAGACAGTGGAGTCTCTTGACCAACGGCGGCTTTCGATATAATTGTTGATTGCGGACTGGTAATCGCCCGTGGCGAAGGCCGTGCGCGCCGCCATCTCATACTTGGTCCAGAGGAAATCCGTCGAGTCGATGCGTCCCTGCCAGCGCGTTTTCTGTGCGCTCAAAATCGCGTTGGCCTGGTCCGGGTGATTGAGCATGACACGAGTTCGCGCTTCGCTGAGAGGCGCGTCCCCATCGAGTGAATCCAACATCGCTGCCCGGTGAAAATGAGTGGCCGCATCCTCAAGGCGGTCGGTGTCGAAATAGAGCGCGCCAACATGCCGCTCGGCATTGCTCCGCTGATCCTGAAGCTTTGCCGAGTCGGCGATCGCTTCAGCGATGTGAATCTGCTCCAACGCTTTTGAGAATCGTCCCCAGGACTTGTGGACAGCGGCGATCTGAAGGCGCCCGATGATGCGTGTGACCGGTTTAGGATCGGCCAACATCATTTTCTCGTACCAGTTGATGGCCGAGTCCGGCTGCCCCTGCAAAACGCAGATCTGCGCGATCTGTGTATATCCGTACCGCTGGTCCGGCGACAGAGTGAGCGCCTTGTGGGTATACACACGGGCGGAGTCGAACTGACCCTGCTGAATGAAGACTTCGCTCAAGAGCACATAGGGGACCGGGTCTTTGGGCCTTGTCCCGATGTACCGGCCCACCACCGGTCTGGCGCCCGCGAAGTCCTTCTGGTCGACGAGCGCATTGGCCAGCACCAGCAGCGCGAACGGATAATCAGGGTCGAGATCAAGGGCCTTCCGGCAATAAGTGACGACAGAGTCCATTTGTCTCTTGTTGTTGGAGAGAAAATTCGCGACCCAGAAAAACGGCTCCTTGTTGCTGGGGCATTCCACGGTGGCGCGCTTGAGCGTCTTGAGCGCGGCCTCCAGATTCCAGTGCGTCGCGAGATCGACCGCAAAGGCCTCGATCAGCGTGCGATCGCATCCCTTGGCGTGGTCCTTGTGTTGCCCCGCCTTGACCAGCATCTCCACACCCTTGTCCCGGTGACCATCGGAGAAGTAGGCGATTCCCTTGCGCAGATAGGCCAGCGCGAAGGTGGGATCCTTGGCGATGGCGCGGTCGAAGTGCAGGTGCGCAGCCTCCCAGTTCAGCGAATAATAGTAGTCCATTCCTTCGAGATATTCACGGTACGCTTCCGGGGACGAAGTCGTGGCTTCTGCGACCGGCATATCCCCCACTGCCGCCTGCGTCTCTGTCAGGCCGAGTTTATGCTTGATGCGCATCGACAGGTCGTCGACCATGCTGTACAGATCGGACCCGTCAACACGCTCGGAGCCGACCACGTCGCCGCTGGCCACATCGACCAGTTGCGCCGTGATGATGGTCCGTCCCTCCAGCTTGGACAATGCGCCCGACAACATCCGGCTGGCTCCCGCCTCGCGGGCGATTTGCGTGGCCACGCCACGGTCGATGCGCCGCGACGATGTCACCCCTTCGTGTTTGAGCAAGTCATAGAGACGCTGGCTTGAGACGACCTTGATATAATCCGATCCGGACAAATCGGTCGTCAGCAGTTCCGTGATGATGTCGCCCAAGCGGTCACGGTCATCGGGGTCGCTGAGATTTTCAAAATACATGACGGCGAGGGTGTTCTCGCTGGCCTTGACCTCGGTCCCGCCGGTGGGGAAGAGGCGCGGGCCGAGCGCCAGCGCCAACCCTGCGATCATAATTGCAAGACCCGCAATGCCCCATGCCAGACGGTTGCGGCGCGGCGGCATGGCCGTCATCCGGCCCGACGAAATCCGCGAGATGTCCAAAGTCCTGGCGACCGTGCGCAGTTCGCTTTCCATCGCTCCCGCATCCGGGTACCGGTCCGGCGGATTCTTCGCCAGCGCCCGGTCCACAATCCGGGCGATCTCGGCAGGAACATCCGGGTTCACCTGCCGAACAGGAGGCGGTGTCTCGTGGACGATCGAGTACAGCGCCGCCGCCGCATGTTCCGCCGCAAAAGGACGCTTGCCGGTCAAGAGTTCGTACAGGATGATTCCCAGTGAAAACACGTCTGAACGCGCGTCAACCGGTAATCCCTGAACCTGCTCCGGCGACATGTATCCGACTGTTCCGACGGTGCTGCCACGCTCGGTCAGCCCCGACGATTCCTTCAATTTGGCCAGGCCAAAATCGGCGAGCCGCGCGCGCTCGTCGGTCCCGATCATCACATTGTCGGGTTTGACATCGCGGTGGATGATTCCCCGCGCGTGGGCCGCGCCGAGTCCCGAAGCAATCTGAATCGTGAAGCGGATCGCCTCGTCCATGGGAAGCCGTCCCATGGCCAGCCGTTCTTTGAGCGTCTTCCCCTCGACATAGGCCATCGCGATGAAAGAGCGGCCCTCGTACTCGTCGATATCGTAGATCGTGAGAATGTTCGGGTGGTCGAGCGATGATGCCGACCGCGCCTCCAGTTCCAGACGTTTCCGCCGCTCCGGATCGTTGGCGAATTCCCTGGGGAGAAATTTCAGCGCAACCTGGCGCCCCAACTTGGTGTCGGTGGCGAGGTAGACCTCGCCCATGCCGCCGGCGCCCAGCCGCGATGTGATCTCATACTGTTTGATAGTCTTGCCAATCATGGCATACTCTGATGGGTGAATGGACGCTGCGCTCTCCGTGAACCGCTTAGCGAGCACGCCCCGGATACGCTTCCAACCCCGCGGCCAGCGCCTTCATTGCTTTCTCCAGCTCTGCCTTCTTGAGGACGTAGGCGATGCGGGCTTCCGTGGTCCCCCGGCCCGAAGTGGCATAGAAGCCCGATCCCGGAGCCAGCGCCACTGTCTGCTTGTCAAAGGCAAAGTCGGTCAGCATCCACCGGCAGAATCGGTCGGCGTTATCAACAGGCAGCGTGGCCATCAGGTAAAACGCGCCCGCTGGTTTCTGGAAACGCACGCCCGGCATCTGCGCGAGGCAGCCGACCATCAGATCGCGGCGTCCCTTGTACTCCTCAGCCAACTGGGCATAGTAGTCATTGCCGAGATCCATCAGACGCGCGGCGGCGATCTGCTCGACCGTAGCCGTGCAGAGTCGCGACTGTCCCAGACGGAGCGCGCCGTCGATGACCTGCTCGTTGCGTGAAATCAGCGCCCCCACACGGGCGCCACAGGCCGAGAACCGTTTCGAGATCGAATCGATCAGGATCGCGCGGTCGCAGGCCTGCGGAAACTGCCAGATCGACGTGTGCGTGCCCTCGTAGCAAAACTCCCGGTACACTTCATCGGATAGGATGAACAGGTTGTGCTCGTCCGCGATCTGCACGACCGTCGCGATCTCGTCACGGGTCAATACCGTGCCGGTGGGATTGTTCGGCGAGCAAATGATGATGGCCCGCGTCCTCTCGTCAATGGCTTCTTCGATGTCACGGCGCGCAGGCAGCGGGTATCCTAACTCGGGCAACGCCGCGATGGCCCGGACTTCGACTCCCACAGACGTTGCCAGAGAGAAGTAGTTGGTGTAGAATGGCTCGCTGACGATGACATTGTCGCCGGGGTCACAGACCAGAATCAACGCGAAGATAAGCGCCTCTGATCCTCCCGTAGTGACTTGAATCTGGCTCGGCAGAACGTCGAGTCCCTTGCCCGCGTAGTAGCGCGACCAGGCGTCCAGAAGATCGGCATGCCCCTTGGAATGGCCGTAGGCGAGCACCGGCTCGGAAAATTCGCGCAACGCCGCGAAGAACTCAGGCGGCGTGGGAACATCCGGCTGGCCGATGTTCAAATTGTAGACTTTGATTCCGCGCTTCCGTGCGGCCAGCGCATCCCCGGCCAGCTTGCGAATCGGCGAGGGAGGGATGGCCATGGCCCGCTTCGCCAGATCAGGACAAGCGCCGGGAATCACTTTTGGATGTACGGAGATGCTCATATCGAATCTCAACCTTGAGAAATTGCGCTCATGCCAGTGTCCAGTCTAACATTCTTGAAGTCGGCAGTCAAACCTGCGGCGGCTGAATTTGGTCAATTTCTGGTTGAATGATTCGACCGGTCTTTTGTCCATACCATTGCACGGCGGCCAGGAGGTTATCGGCAATGACGTCCGGCATTTGGTTGGGGACGAACAGCTCACGTTCGCGCATCCCATATCCGGTCAGCACCATCAGTCCGGGGATACCCACGCTGCGGGCGAGGCCGATGTCCACGGTACTGTCGCCGGCGACAAAGGAGTCCGTCAGGTCAATCGGGTAATCGTTCAACGCCCGGTGAATCATCCCCGGCGACGGTTTGCGGCAGTCGCACGGCTCCTCGTGGCGGGCACGGGCGATGTCTGGTTGATGTGGGCAATAGTAGATGCGGTTGACATACGCCCGCTGGGCGGCCAGTTGTTCAATGGTCCGCTCGTTGACGGCCTCGACATCCCCGTTGCCGAAATATCCGCGCTCCACGCCCGACTGATTTGAGACGCCGATCACCCAGAATCCCCATTGGTTCAAAAGACGGATTGCCTCGGCCGCGCCGGGGAGCAGTTCCACCCCGTCGGGATCGCCGAGAAAATCACGCTCCACGATCATTGTCCCGTCACGGTCGAGAAATGCCGCCGGCCGTTTCAGGTGGTGGTTCTCAGTCAGCACTGGTCGCGCTCCTTCGGCGGGAGAAGACCTCGTGGATCGCATCGGCAACCGCGCTCATGTCCAGTTCGTCGAAACAATAACGCCGGTCGCGAACGCATGGCGCTGCGCCATGCCGATGACATGGGGAACACCATGTCCCTGCGTGAAAGACGCGCGCTCCGGGACCCTGCGGCGCAAACCCCAACGCTGGGTGGGTGGGACCGAAGAGACCGAACGTCGGTATCCCAAGCGCGGCCGCAACATGCATCAGTCCGGAATCGGAACTGACAAACACCGCGCACGAAGCGATGCGCACCATGGCCTCCCGCAACGTCAGCCCACACTCGATCGATGCACGAACAGCCGGCTGCTTTCCTGCCTGTTCCTCCAGAAACCGGTGGATCGCGTCACGGTCTGACTCCAGCCCAAACACGCGAACATGAATGTCACCATGTCCAGCCAATTGCTCCAGCAGTTTGCTCCAGATCTCCATGGGCACGGCCTTTGTCGGCCACCGGGCTCCCCAGCCGATGCCAATGCACTCAGGCGTCGTCTGCCGAAGCGCATCGGCCCGATGTCTTTCCAGATCCGAAAGAAACAGGCGCGGATATTGATTGTCCGGGCACATGCCCAGCGGCCGGACCGCCGAGAAGTATGTCTCGATTACCGAGAGCGGTTCATCGAGCCCGGCTTTGCGCTTCACCATCGCCCGGCGGCGCGATGCATTCTTGGTCACATGCGTCTTGATCCGGGCGCGCAGCGCCCCCGCCAGCACGATCGATCGCAACGACCCGTGCAGATCAACGATCGCGTCATAGGGTATCGTCCGCAGCCGACGCCAGTATGCGAAGAGAGATTCACCGGGCCGGAAGGCGACCACGTCCAGCGAATAATCCACGCTCGCAAACAGCGGCTCGTAGGCCAGCTTGGTCGCCAAGACGACGCGGGTTCCTCTGTTCTGCCGCCCCATCGCGCGCAGGACGGCGCCGGCCAGCACAACGTCACCGAGTGACGAGAACCGGATGACCAGGATGCGGCGTGCGTCATCGCTCATACCATAAAGAAAACCCCCGGCGATGCCTCGCGGGGGAATTCTTTCAGCACAAAGTGGCTTTCACAGTTTGAAATTCAAGCCCAAAACGATTCCCATCTCGTTGTCGAAAACCACTTCTCCCAGCGCGTCCATTAAGTCGGAGAGCTCCCATTTCACTCCGCCGACCGCCGCTATCTGCCAGTCTGTGTGGGAGGACAGATGGTCCAGCCGCAGATTGACGGCCCCATACGGGGACAGGGTGGATCCATTCGACACCTGGTAGTCATGTGACAGGACGACCGATTCCCCGATCGACAGCAGGGAAGACTCGTGGTAGTCAACGAACATCAGACGGGAATCAAATGCCAGATCGAACGGATCGTTGCTGGCGGCATTCATCACCTGGAACTTGGCATCACCGCCGAGCATCAACCGGGCGTTTGCCCTTTCGTAGTCGATGAGTCCAAACTGCACACCAAAGTCGCCGTTGCCGGTGAACCTTCTCCGGTACTGACCGAACAGGGCAGTTGCATGGTCCAGCAGTCCGATGTAGCCACCCACATCATTGGCATTTGCCTCCATGGTGCTGGCCGTCGACACCTGACCCAGTAGTTGAGCCGACAGCGGCGCTGGCGAGACGGTCCAAACGGTTAGAGCCAGCGCTCCAACAATCCCAATTTTGCGAAACCCCATCATGACTTGCCCCCCTTTGTGGATCTCCCTGCCGCAGCAACGTCACACGCTTCTACGCATGGGACCGCATTTGGTTTCCCGGGCCGTGTACAGTTTGGCAGGAATGTAAAACTGCCGATCACCGCTCGATCAAGAACTGTGACAGGTAGAACAGGGCAACCCCTGCCAAGACGCCCACCGGAGCCAGCATGCTGCGGCGTTTGTTGACCTCTGGCAACAGGTCGGTCGCGGCGACATAGATTAGCGATCCCGCCGAGAGTGCCAGCGCCGGCCCCACCCATTGATCGACCGGCAGGGCGGCATACACGGCTCCGCCCAGGATCGAAGCCACGCCGACAGCGGTTGCTGCGGTCAGCGACCCACGTCGCGATCCCCCGGTCGCGGCCACCACCGACGCCGCCGTGAATCCTCCCGGCACCTTGTGCCAGACGGCGGCCATCAGCACGAGCCACCCCAAGGCCGGGTCGACCTGTACGGCGGCGACGATCGCGACCCCATCTGTGACCGAGTGCATCATCAGCCCGGTTGTCGCGGCAATGCCCACGCGGGTCTTCAGACCACCGTGGCTTTCATCCCCATAGTGAAAATGGGGGGGGAACACATGCTCGGACAGATGGACGAACAGAAAACCCGCCAACGCCCACGCCGGCGCCAGGGTCGTCCGGGAGGATGCTTCCGGCAGCATCTCCGCCAAGGATACCGCCAGCATAAACCCGGCGCCTGCGCCAATCCACACGCGCAGCGATTCGTGCTCCCACTGCTTCTTCAGCAGGAACAGCCATGCCCCGCTGACATTCGCCAGCGCGGAAACCATGAGAAACCAGAAGGCCCTTGTTGTCATCGCCGGTCCAAAATACCCGCACGAGAATACCACGAGACTCCCGTACGGTCAAGGCGAGTACGGCTGTTTATCGGGATATTTGTGCGACGGCAATGTCTGAGAGCGGAATGTCTCTACTTGTTGACGGAAAGCAGGACGATCTTGACGATGTCGAGCAGACGTTCGCACGAGAATGGCTTCTTCACAAACAGATCGCACCCGGACTTGAAACTGCGTCCCTGATCGTCGCGGGCATCCTTGCCCGTGAGGAACACGACTGGGATTTCCGCAGTCGCGCTGTCTTTCTTGAGAACATTGCAGACCTCGTATCCGTCCATGTTCGGCATCATGATGTCCAGCAGGATTAAATCGGGATGGAACTCCTTCGCCCGGCGAATTCCCCCCGCGGAGGAATTCTCCACAGCAACTTCGTACCCGGCCGTTGTCAGGAACGCATCGACGATTTCCGTGATTTCCGGCTCGTCATCAACGACGAGAATCTTGGCGCTTTCATTGAGCGAACGCGATCTGGTCACGGCTCTATCCCCCTTCTATTCTTTCGGACGGATACGCCCAAACTTGACCCCCCGTGATCGATCCCGGACGGGCGCACCTAACGTCTTGATCTACAATATGTTCGTTGGGATGTGCCGGTCGGGCCGGGTCAATCCAATGAGAATCTCCATCTATCGGGTATCAGGCGGGCAAGGGGCTTTAAGCCCCTTGCCTGAAGCCAAGTGGGACGGGGCAAGGATCTTACGACGACTTCCCCATACGATCGGGATCCCTGACGTATCATGATGCAATGGTCGCTGACATCGGTACACATTCTGGCCCTGACGGCCGCGTCAATCTGATGGGGATGACGCCCATGCAGATTGCCACATTCATGGCGAGTTTGGGGGAACCGGCCTACCGCGCTCAGCAACTCTCGAATTGGATCTACCGCCACAGTGTGTACGAATTCGGCGGAATGACAAACTTGAACGCCACCCTCCGCGCCCGTCTCGCGGATCATGCCGCTGTCGCCATCGACCGCCCTCAGGGTCATCAGGCTTCACCGGATGGCACGCGGAAGCTTCTGTTTCGCAACGGCGATGATCTGTGGGAGACAGTCCTCATGTGCGATGCCGAACGCCGCACGGTCTGTGTTTCCACACAATCCGGTTGTGGCCTGGGCTGCCGTTTCTGCGCGACCGCGACACTCGGCTTCAAACGTAATCTGACACCAGGCGAGATCGTGGGGCAGATCCTCCGCGCCGGAGAACTCCTGCCGCCCGGGGAGCGAGTCACCAATCTCGTCTTCATGGGGATGGGCGAACCGCTGCAGAACTACGACGCGGTGAAGAATGTCCTGGAGATTGTTGGCGCCGATTGGGGACTGGACATCTCGCACCGGCGCACGACCGTGTCGACCGTCGGTCTGGTCCCGGCGATCTATCGCTGGATCGAAGACAAGATCAAAGCCAAGCTCGCGATTTCCCTCATCGCCGCCGATGATGAACTTCGCTCAGAACTGATGCCGATTAATCGCGCCTACCCTCTGGCCGAGCTCAAGAAAGCAGCCATCGCCCTGACAGAAGCGACCGGACGACGGGTAACCTTCGAGTATATCCTGATGGAGGGCGTCAATGACACGATTGCTCATGCCAAGAAGCTGGTTCACTTCATCGATCATATTCCCTGCAAGATCAACCTGATCCGTTTCCATCCCCACCCCGGCTCCCCCTACCGCCGCCCCACCGAAGACCGTGTGAACGATTTTCGCAGCTATCTCTACCCGCGCTGTCCCGCCGTCACGGTGCGCAAGTCATTCGGTATTGACATCGACGCCGCCTGCGGACAACTCGCGGGACGGGGAACGACACCAGACGGTGACGCCGGCCAAACCTCAGGATAACCAACTGTAACGCGGAAACTTATCTCTGATCCATCGAGCCCTCGAGCGCCTTTGTACTCAAGATTATGCGAGCACGGTGGACCTTGAACCGCCATCGTGCACGGTCGACGGGCAGAAAGGGTGATTGACTCTAACCGGGTGCGGAGTAGATTAATAGAGGAAGAGTGCCCGCGCATGTCGCTACGGATAATGGCTTCTTCCAGCGCCAAACTGTAGCAGACCCGAGCTTGCCAGAATGTGCGATCGGGGACCGACGTAGGAGAAGGGCTGGATCTCGCGCAAATGCAAACATCGCACAAGATCATCATTGCCGATTCCCGGTTCATGAAGGCGGTTCAAGACCGTTCTGTCCACCTTGTCATTACTTCTCCACCGTACTGGCAGCTCAAGGACTACGGGAGCAAGGACCAAATAGGTTTCGATGATTCTTACGAGGATTACATTAACAACCTCAACCTTGTGTGGCACGAGTGCCACCGGGTTCTCGAAACAGGGTGCCGACTCTGTATCAACATTGGCGACCAATTCGCCCGCTCGGTGTATTACGGAAGATACAAAGTAATTCCGATCCGCACTGAAATCATCAAGTTCTGTGAAACGATCGGCTTCGATTACATGGGGGCCATCATCTGGCAAAAGGTGACCACCTGCAACACCACCGGCGGCGCGACGATCATGGGGTCGTTCCCTTATCCCCGAAACGGCATCCTGAAGCTGGATTATGAGTTCATTCTCATTTTCAAGAAGTACGGGGTGCCCCCGAAAGTGGATGGCGAGCGAAAAGCGCAATCACGACTGACGGTCGAGGAATGGAACCAGTACTTCGCAGGCCATTGGAATTTCCCTGGAGAAAGGCAGGCAAAGCACTTGGCGGTGTTCCCAGAGGAGCTGCCCAAGCGCCTGATCCGGATGTTCAGCTTCGTCGGGGATACTGTATTGGATCCCTTCCTCGGGAGCGGGACGACCACTCTCGCGGCCAAGAAGCTGCGGCGTAGTTCGATAGGGTACGAGATAAACAGACAGTTTCTCTCGATGATCCGGGAGAAGGTCGGCGCCGACTCTGCGGGTTTGTTTCGGGACACCGCCATCGAGATCGTTGAGTCACAGGCCACGCACCGGGATCTCAAGGAAGAGATCCGAACACTGCCCTACGTGTTCCGCGATTCTGTCCGCATCGAGAAGAGAGTCGATCCGAAAACCTTGCGCTTCGGTTCAAAGATCGACGGTTCGGAGGGCCCCACAGCCGAGTCAATTAGGGTCAGCGAGATCCTCTCCCCGCAAAAAGTCCGGCTGAACACCGGGGCGATCATCCGTCTCATCGGGATCAGGGAGAACCCCTCGCATCGCGGGGAGGCGCTTCAATTCCTCCAGGAAAAGGTGTTGGGGAAGAAGGTCGTCCTGAAGTTCGATTCAGTGAAGCACGACGAAGAGAATAATCTGCTCGCCTACCTGTACTTGGAGAACAAGACCTTCGTAAATGTCCATCTGATCAAGACGGGGCTTGTGCACGCTGACACCTCGACCGACTACAAGCATCGCGCGCGGTTTCTGTCCTGCGCAGAGGTGCCCTGATGGCGAAAGAGTGGGTGCTCAATCAGGCAATGAACCGGTGGGGATTGAATAAGAAGAGTTCAGTCGGACCGGTCTCCGATTTAATCCGGAACTGCTCTCCCAGGACCCTTGAAGAATGGCAGGCGTACTACTTCGAACACGCGTACCCAATGGAGCATCTCGAGGAGCTTGGAAGAAAGCTTTACGTGAAAGTCTCAGAGGTGGTTCAACACGAGGTGGCAGAAGTCACTGAAAAGGACTGCACCGATTACATGAAAGATGTGGTAGTCAGAAGAACGTTCGAAGGGTATCAAACGGAGATGCAGACGATTTACGGACAGCTGGAAAAGGAACTGGGTGTTCCGGTCTTGCCGTCCCCGGACGAATGGGACCGGCTCTACAATGTGGATTTTCACATTGAAATTGACGGGAAGACTATCGGGATACAGATAAAGCCGGTTTCTTTCGATTTCACGTTCGAGAATCACAAGTGGAAGGCGATCCATGAGGCCACGCGGTTGAAATTCCGCGCGAAATTCGGTGGCGACGTTTTCATGGTCTTTTCATCCCGCGTTGGCGACCGAAAAATCATCAAGAACGATGACGTCATCGGACAAATACGTGACGAAATCCGCAGATTGAAGTCCTCCTGAGGCATCCGGGTTTGCCACCCCAACTCCGGGCGAAGTGGCACCCTGGAATGTGCTTGGGCCTTTCATACGCGCTTCTCCGCTGTTCGGTGCGCCTCGGGAGATTCAATCCTTCTGAGCGCGGCCTGCGATCCATCTATCTGTAACTTTGGGCGTTGCTTGCGTTTCCCCCTAGAACCCCCCGCCCCCGCCCCCGCCGAATCCTCCGCCGGAGAATCCGCCGCCGCCGCTGAAACCGGAGCGGCCGACGCTGCGGGGGGCCGAGGCCATCACTGTGCCTGCGCGGGCGGACATGCTGTTGAGAGAACCAACCAGCAGCCAGGGATAGAAGGCGCCGGCGTAGCTGCCGCGATACCATTGCGGCGGTTCGCGGTAAATGTCCGCGAATGCGCCCGCCCATTGTTTCTCCATGCCCAGTGCCATGGCGTATGGGAGGTATTTCTCGAACATGGCGGGAGTCTTCACGAGCTTCTCCAACCGGTCAGTCTCCACTCGCTTGATAAACTCTTCGAAGCCTAAAATCCCCTCGTAGGCGCGCGTGCCGGCGAGAGTTCTCGCGGGCATGATGAATCCGAATCCGACGATGATCGCGCCGGTGAGAATCCCGGCCACGATCGACGCCAGCGGCGCCATGCCGGTGCTTTTGCCCAGCACCAGACCACCGGCGACAATCATGATGCCCAGCACAAGTCCTGTTGCCAGGTATCCTGCGACGACACGGTCGGGACGCTGCATGAAGTATTTGCGCTGCATCAGCCGGTCGAAGATTTGTTCACGGATGTCAGGGAGGTTCTTGTAGAACTCGTTCTGCAGATCGGACAACTCCACTTGCTGAGTTTCCCCGCCAGAGAAGATTCCATCCAGGATGGCCTGCTCGTGGGCTTGCAGCTCTCCCCATTCCGCGCGCGGCTTGCGCAGATGGAAGACGTAGTCCTTGTGAGAGACCAGACCCAAAAGCTGGCTCTCTTGTTTTTCCTCAATCAGGATGTACCCGCGCACCGCCAAGTCAACCAGACCCGCCGTGATGTCGCGCATGTCGGGCGAGTTGTCGATGAGTGTTCCCACCTCAGCCGGCGTCAAACCTTCCGGCGGATCATATTGCACACTGACCGGTTTCAGCCGGGGATCGCGGCCGCGTGTGTACCAGAGCCAGAACATGAACGCCAGGACAAAGATCGGAATGAACAGGGGCCAGTTGCTGCGCAGGAAGAGTCCGATCAATGCCATTGTGCCGGGCTGTTTGACCAGACCCTTGTCCCAGCCGACGACGGCGGTAAGACCCTCGCGAAAATCCAAGGCGCGTTTCATCTGCAGCCGGACTTCATTCCCCTGGAGTGCGACGTCGGCGTCTTTCTCACGCGAGCCGTATGCGCCGGTGAACGCCAGCGCGCGCAGTCCTGTCGCTCCAGTCGGGAGAACGATGCGTGCCGTCGTGGCTTCAATTGGGATTTCCCATTCGTCGCCGGTGACATTCCAATAGAGTTCATCATGGTCCTCGAAGAACTTCAGCGCGTTTTGAACACGGTAGCGCACTACCACGGTCCGCGTAACATCAGTCGCACCGGGCACCCAGATCTTGAACTTGCGGTAGTGCCGCTCGCGGCTGACGTCATAGCGCAGATCATTTCCACTCTCATCGGTGACACTGACCGGTTCGAGATAGAGCGAGTAGTTGAATCCCTGCGATGTCCGGTACTCGACCGGGATTGTGCGATAGATGCCATTCCACGTGCCAGTGAAACGTGGCTGGATGGTCTCGGTCACATCGACCGTGCCATCAGTGCCCACCTTCGCCACCACATCGAAGCTGGCAATCACCAGTGAGCGGGCAAGAACGCGGCCGGGAAGGAATAAGAATATCGACAGCAGGGAAATCGCCGTCACGATGCGAATGCTGTATCTCATCGCTACCTCCTAAAGAACAGAAAGGGCGCACGGCTGTGCGCCCCTACGACCGACCGCATGGAATCCGCTTTTGGGAGGGCGAGGCTCCTGCCGAGCCATTTTCCGCGCGGGGAGAAGAGGCTCGACAGGAGCCTCGCCCTCCCGATCGCGATGCACCCGCAGTGCCGTAAGTTCATCTTCCGCACCCAGCACTATTTCCCCGTCTCGAAACTCACCTTCGGAGTTTCACGCTCGCCCGCTTCGGTGACTTCGAAGAACTCCCGCGCCTTGAAACTGAACATGCCCGCGATGATGTTCGACGGGAACTGGGCGATTTTCGTGTTCAGATCGCGCACGACGGCGTTGTAGTACCGGCGCGCGTTCTGTACGGCGTCCTCGATCTGACTGAGTGTCGCCTGCAACTGGTTGAAGCTCTCGACCGCGCGCAGCTGCGGATAGGCCTCAGCCAGCGCAAACAGGGATTTCAACGTCGATGTCAGCATCCCTTCCGCCTCGGCCTTGGCGGCTGGCCCCTGTGCGGACATGGCACTTGACCGGGCGGAGATCACTGCCTCCAATGTGCCCTTCTCGTGGCCTGCGTACCCCTTCACCGTTTCGACCACGTTGGGGATCAGGTCATGCCGCCGCTTCAATTGCACGTCGATATCCGCCCAGGCGTTGTCGCTCTGGACCCTCAGTTTCACCAGACGGTTGTACATCCCGATGATCGTGCCTGCGACGATGATCAGGAGCAGAAAAAATAGTCCGGCAACAATCAATCCAACCATGTCAGCCTCTCCCTCCGGAAATATCACCGCCCGCCTGTGGCGGGGGGAACGTGCCTTGCACTTTACTCGAGTTTTGGGGTGGGTGAAGGGATTTGAACCCTTGACCCCCAGGGCCACAACCTGATGCTCTAACCAGCTGAGCTACACCCACCATCGCATCGCCGCCAGTTTACCGCATTTGCGGCCGATTGTCCACTCCAAAGCGCACCAGAGCGATCGTAGGGCACGGCTTGCCGTGCCCCTGCACGTGCCCGGGCCGTGGGCCGTGCCCCCGGTGCTCTCCACTTCGGTCAGCCTGAGTGTCTCCGGTTTTCGTTTCAGATCGATTATGGCAGGACCAGCCCATCCCTGTTCTACAGAGCGGGATCACGCACATTCTGTCAAGCGGTCAATGCTCATGCCGATGGTGAAGGTCTGAGACGTGTGCGTGTGCATGTGTGATCTCCCCATGCGCGTGTTCATGAGAATGACGCATCGAAAGTGGAAGGCCCGAATGGCGATGCGTGTGGTGTCCATCATCGTGCTGGTGGACATGCCGATGTGTCATGAGGGCATGTACATGGCGGTGATTGTGCCGGTCCCGGGCAATCAGCACGAGGGACCCTGCGAGTATCAGTCCGCTTGCCGCCTGCACCGGAGAGATCGCCTCCTCGAGGATGGCCGCGGAAAAGATGACGCCAAAGAATGGTCCAGCGGCAAAGAACATCTGTGCCCGCGTGGCCCCCAGACTCTGGGCGGCGGAAATGAAGAGCGCGATGCTGGCTCCGTAGGTCAGTGCACCAGCTCCCAGAGCTGCGATAATGACGCCCGGAGTGCCGTTGGGACCTTGCACGAAGATACCGATTAGAAAATTCACCGTTCCGGCGACCGCGCACTTCCAGAATGTAATCTGCGATGGCGTCATCCCGTCGATAAGCGCCGTGCAGTTGTTATCCAACGCCCAACTGACACAGGCCAAAGTCACGAACGCTCCAGCGGCCAGGCCGGCTGTTCTCTCTCCCAGGCTCAATATGACACTGGTTGTCACCACCCCGATAAGTCCTGCCAGGGCCAGTCGGCCAATGCGTTCACGGAAGAACATTCGCCCCATGATCGCAGTGGCGACCAGCTCCAGGGGGAGCCACATGGAAACCGAGGTGGCCGACGCCAGCCGGAGCCCGAAGAGCAGGAGCAGGGGACCTGCGATGCCGCCGAACCCGATGCTCGCTGCCAGCAGGCGCTGGTTTCTCCCGCTCACTGCCCACGGAGGACGGAACGTGCCTGCACGGATGGCGACGGGGAGGATCCCCACAGCCGCGCCAAGATACATCAGACCGGCAAGTTGGCTGGGCGGGAGCGACGTGAGCAACGCCTTGCTGGCCGGGGTCGCGGCCCCCCAGAGCGCAGCGGAACCGAGCGCGAGGATGGCCGGATAGGCCAGACGGACGCTTTCATTCTTTGAATCAGACATTCAGACAACACTGGTGGGACGTCTATTTTCACCCTCTACGCGCTGAGAGGTCGATGTCGGCGGATGTCCCCGCGAACCACGGGGAATCGAAATACCCCCGGCAGGACTCGAACCTGCTACCAGCGGCTTAGAAGGCCGCTGCTCTTCCACGTGAGCTACGGGGGCAAAGCACAAAGGGTTCGCTCGCTATCGAATCAGCACGATGACGTAATCCAGTGCCTGGCAGTTGTACAAGGTCACGCCCCCTGTTCTGACTGACGCGTAGAGTGTCGTGACCAGCGAATCTCCCTGAAACTGAAAGACAAAGGGCAATTCGTCATATTCGTCCGGGCTGACCTGGACAAAAACGCTGACCAGTGGAAGATCGGCCAAGTTTAGCGGTGAGATCGGAACAAAGTAGACTGTACTGTCAATCGGCACCGTTCCGGCCTTCACTGTTCTGTCGCCTGGACCCCGTGGTCCTGTTGGCCCTTGTTTTCCCGTACAACCCCACAACAATGCCAGCCCCAGCACAAGCCCCGCCAGCGCTAAAGACCGTCTGCCAATCAACCGCATGCTCTCTCCTTTGATGATGCCCGAACGCAAAAGCTCGCCGACACAATCGGGGTGAGAGGATTTGAACCTCCGGCTCCTTGGTCCCAAACCAAGTGCGCTACCAGGCTGCGCCACACCCCGAACTCACTGCCAAAGAATACGAATTTCTGCCCGTTCTCGGAAGCGTTTTCAAACCACCCGAGAGGAGGGTGTCAACACTAACCCAAAAGCTCCCGTAACCGCCGCGCGACCTTCCGGAAGGCGCGTGCGCGGTGTGATATTCGGTTTTTTGCCCCGGCTGATGCCTCCGCGAAAGTGCACCCCAGCTCCGGCGTAAAAAAAATAGGGTCGTAGCCGAATCCACCCTGTCCCATCTCCCTGCGGGTGATTGCGCCCTCGACCACACCGTCGAAAGTTTCAACTTGCTCAGGAGCAATCACCAGGGCGGCGACACAGCGGAATCGTGCCGTTCGCTGCTCCTCGGCAACATGTTCCATCAGGCGGAGCGTCTTGGCATTGTTGTCGGCAAATGTGCACCCCGTTCCGGCGAAACGGGCGGACATCACCCCGGGCGCGCTGTTGAGCGCGTCGATCTCCAGTCCCGAATCATCGGCTAATGTCCATTCGCCGGTCACTGCATAGATCGCACGCGCCTTGAGGATGGCGTTCTCGGCCAGAGTGGCGCCGCTTTCCACCAGTTCAGGAAGGCCTGTGAAGTCTTCGCAGGAGAGAATCTCGCAAGGAGTATCCGCCAGAATGGCACGGATTTCCCTGACCTTATGCGGGTTGTTGGTGGCGAGAACGAGACGGCGCATGGATGTCCTTGTTTGCCCCGTCGGGGGAGGGGGGTCAATGGCGAACAGACGCGGGTTCCGTGCCGTGACACAGCGCTTCCATGTCGGCCAGACGAACGGGGGCTACCTCGTGACCCAGAAAACGCTGCCCGACCAAGGCAAACCTCTCGGGCGTGTCGGAGACATAGAACAGGCGCTCCGCCTTTCCGTTACGTTCGCTGTGATGGTTGCGCGCGACGAGACGTTCTCCCACGGCCTGCGCCACTTCGGTGGCCGAATCAATCAGGCAGATGTCTGGCCCCATGACTCGGGCAATATCGGATTTCAGCAACGGGTAGTGGGTACAGCCGAGGACCAGCGTGTCAACACCAGCCTTCTTCAACGGTGTCAGATACGCTTCGGCGATCAGACGCGTCGCTTCTTTCCCGGCATAACCCTCCTCCGCCAGCGCCACAAACAAGGGGCAGGCCGCCGAAGTAATTTGAATCTCCGGCGCGATGGCGTGCAGGGCGCGCGGATACGATCCTGAGCGAATGGTCGCTTCGGTGCCGATCACACCGACCTGGCCGCTCCGCGTTGCCCGGACCGCGGCCGCCGCGCCCGGTTCGATCACGCCGATCACATCCACCGACGCGGCCGCCCGGACTTCATCCAACGCCAGAGATGATGCGGAGTTGCACGCCACCACGAGAAACTTGCACCCCTGTTGCTCGAGGAATGCGGCGATCTGGAGACTGTATTCGACAATCACCCTCTTGGAGCGGACACCGTAAGGGTATCGTCCCGTGTCGCCGAAGTAGACCAATGACTCTGCCGGGTGGGCGCGTGCCAGCGCATCAAAGACGGTCAGCCCGCCCACCCCAGAATCAAAAACGCCGATCGGTTTGTTCTTCATTGGTCACTGCTCGGATGCCAGAGTGTTGTGCCGCTCCAGTTTCGTGCGGTAGGCCACGACCCCACGGTAGATTGCCTCTGCCACCTTCTTCTGAAATGATTTCTTGCGAAGCAGCGCTTCGTCGGCGGAGTTGCTGATATACCCCGCCAGGATCATAACCGCAGTTCTGCCCGACTTGCTCAGCAGTGGAGACTCCCGCTGTTGGGCGCCGAGGCCCGGCAATTCGATCGATGCTGCCAATTCGGTCTGGATCAGCCGAGCCAGTTCGGATGAGGTTCCGGCAGCCCCACCCGAGGGCATTTTGCGTATTGTCGGGAGGGGGTCTGTTTGCGCAACGGTCGCGGTTGGCAGAATGCGTTCGGGAGAATCCAGCGCTGGTTTCGCCCTTTTCAGAGGCCCCGTGAAGATCGTTTTTGCTCCCCGCAACGCAGCCGTCCGCGACGAGTTTGTATGAATTGAAATCAACACGTCCGCCTTGGACGCGTGCGCCACCCGTACCCGCGCATCGAGTGACACGTCGCTGTCCTCGCTGCGTGTCAAGTAGACCTTGAATCGGGAATCCTTTTCGAACAACGTCGCCGTACGTTCGGCGATTGCCCGCGTGATGTTCTTCTCCGCTGTCCCCCATTTTGCTCCCATACCGCCTGAATCTTTGCCGCCGTGCCCGGGGTCGATGACGATGACGTCGCACATCTGCTTGGGCGCCGTCTTGGCCGCGCCCGATGGGAGAGTTCCCGAACCGGGATCAGTGATCATTACCAGCACACGTTTCGGAGAGTACGGATCGGTCGTGACGATGTATTTCCCGACCGCACGTGTCATTCGGAATGAAATCTGGGCGGAACTGTCAAACTGGTAAGCGGCGACCTCCCTGACCGCGGGATGCGGTGCGCTCGACCGCATGCGATCAGGATCGAGCCGTCCGTACAGAAAGCTGAGATTGATCCATTCGTTGTCTGTCAGGAACCATTCGTATTTCAGCGGTTCACTCAGTGACAGCTCGATGAGAATGCCATTGCTGCGGACATCGATCTTATAGTCAAGAATGTTGTAGGGGCTCTCCGTTTCTTTCTCGCCGGGTGGTTGAACTGTGGGCGCCGTTCCGGACGGCGGGGTTTCAGACGGAGGGGGATGGCCGCATTGCCACAAGGTGAGCCCCAGCAGGATCACCAAAAAGGTCCGCACGAGAGCGCCTGCCCGCATCTCTTGATGCTTCCTGCGTGTTTCTGATTTGGCAATCCGCCGTGAGTCCATTGGCAGTGATACCTCAGCCGCGCGAGAATCGTTCGCGCTGCATTTGCCGCTCGATCTCACGCTTGGCGATCGCCTGTCTCTTGTCATATAACTTCTTCCCGCGTGCCAGACCCAATTCGATCTTGGCCACCCTGCCTTTGAAATAGACGCGCAGGGGGACCAAAGTCAGCCCCAACTGCTGTGTCTGTGCCATTAAGCGGCGGATCTGCCGCTTGGACAGCAGAAGTTTACGCGTGCGAGTGGGTTCATGGTTGAAACGATTCCCCGCCGTATACTCGGGAATGTGCACGCCGACCAGCCATGCCTCCCCGTGATCGATGCGCGCATAACCCTCCTTGAGGTTGCATTTGCCCTCGCGGAGTGATTTCACCTCGGTACCAGCCAACACCATGCCTGCCTCGACCGTTTCGAGAATCTCGTAACGGTGTCGTGCCTGCCGGTTGGTTGTCACCGGCTTGATATCGGGGCGTTCCGCTCCGGCCATCCCCAGACAATAACGTCCTCCCGGATGCCGCATCCAACCATGAAGTTATGCCCCGTTCGACAGCGTGTCTCAACAGCCGATGCGACAAAATACTCTTGCGGCGTCACGGGAAATATCACATAATCGTTCCGGCGCCGAAGTGGTGGAACTGGCAGACACGCTGTGTTCAGGGCGCAGTGCCCTCTGGGTGTGCGGGTTCAAATCCCGCCTTCGGCACCAAAAGTTTACACTCCGCCGCGCACCCCCCGCGGCGGGGTGTTCTTCTTCTGGGACGAAGAATCTGTTTTCCCCGAACGGATACGGCGGCTCGCCGGCGGCTACCCCGCCGACAGAATCTGCTTCCACGCCGCCAACACCATCTCTTCGGCGCCGGCCAGGGAGATTCGTCCCGTGTTAATGACCAGGTGGTAGTCCATGGCGTTGTCGATCTCGGCGCCAAAGTTCTCCCGATAGAAATCACGCCGCTGGTTGTCCGATTTCATCACGCGACGCTGGGCCTCTGCCAGTGACATCCCCCTGTAGTTGACCAGATTCGCAACGCGCAGTTCACGTGCGGCGATGATGCGCACGTGCAGCCCTCCGCGCTGAGCGAGGATGACATTCCCGGCACGGCCAAGAATCACGGCTTCCCCATGCCCGGCCACGGCCGTGACCGATTTCACCAGCCAGTGATTGTACTCCGTGCGGTCAACATATCGCCCTGCCAGGATGCCATCCACCCACAGGTCAATCCCCGAGCGGGTTTGCTCGTCGAGCGCGGTGATCAGCTTGTCGCGTGCGCCGGTGTTCTGCACGATGTAGTCAAGGATTTGACGGTCCACAAACTCGAAGTTCAGCATCCGGGCGACACGTTCCGCCAGCGTGTGTCCACCCGAACCAGTCTGACGCGAGATCGTGATGACACGCAGTGGCGATGCCGGGGATGGACCCTCGGCTGCCTTGGGGACGGCCGCCCGGGCTCTCATTTCCAGCCGCATCAATTGCCGGTTGACCAAAGCCTCGATCGATGTCATACCGTTCCGCCTCGCTTTCCGTGACTGCCATACGTGATACGTGGCGCCCATGAAGAAATGTACTGACAGCGCGGTCGCTGCGCTGTTTTGACTGACCTGGTATCACTGAATTGAGTTGAACTATTTGTCCGGCTGAGGCGTATTTTCTCCGGAGAGCGCGGCGCTCCACCAAGTCCGACGTTACCGGTGTGAATATGACGATGCCCGGCCTGCGAACCATGATCTGGCTGACCTTCTGCGGGGCAGCGCTGGCTGTCTTTGGGTGCGGTGCGACCCGGCCCGAGGACAACGAGTTACCTCCTCTCACCAGCCGCCAGCGTGACGCGGCCATGAGGGCGCTCCTGGGAAAGGAAAAATTCGCCGACTACGTCATCATTGCCGACACCGCCGAATCCCATGCCTGGCTATCCACCTTCTGGCATGAACACGACCCGACACCGACCACCGAGGAAAACGAGTTTGAGGCGGAACATCAAAGGCGCGTCCATCACGCCATACACTTCTTTGGCAGCAACCAGAAGGGTGGGCCTCCTTGGGACGAGAGGGGAGAGGTGTACATTCGTTATGGAGAGCCCAGTGAGCGCCGGATTCTCCAGAACGGCGCCGCTGACGACCCGTACGCCCGGCCCCAGAGAGCGCAGGGTGGTCATGGGGAAGATGACGACGGCCGGACGCTCGCCAAGCTTGATGCCGTGGCCGAAGTCTGGACGTACTACCGCTGGAATCAGATTTTTCAGTTCGAAGATAAGAGGGGCTGGGGGTTCTTCGAGATGGTTCCTGTCACTGATCCATCATCCCCCCCGCAGGATTTGGGGGAATTCTTCAACGCACGGCTCAATGCTGTCGACCTCCAGCCCGCTATCTATTTCCATGAGTATGGCCGGAATCTGATTGACTATGCCCTCGATGTCGTTCGCTTCCATTCCGGCGACAACCTCTGGCGCGTTGATGTCAATCTCGGCTACCCGCTGTCCGAACTGGGGCGCGGGACCGATTCCATGTCGGTTTCCCTGCGCCGGACACTGGTCATCCGCGATGACAAGCAGCAGGAAGTCTACAGCGAAGTGGGTGTGATCAATCGGCGAATCGACAGTATCCAGACATCACACCGGCTGATGGTCGAGCAGCGCATCTGTGACCTCCCTTCAGGGAAGTACCATCTGGCGGTGACCATCGACGATCTGTTCAACAGCAAGACAGGAACATACACCAAGACATTCATTCTGCCCAAGTACATCGTCTCCGCCGTCCACGAAATCTCCGATGTCGAGATGGCGTCGTTTGTCTGGACCATCTACGAGCCCGGCGCCCCCTTCTTGAAGGGCGGCCGGATGGTGATGCCCCTGCCCTCCCGAGTCTATCTCCCGGATCAGCAACTGGCCTTTTACTACGAAGTCTACAATCTGCTTCTGGGCACGGATAGCGTCGCCCGGTACACGGTGTCGTATGATATCCGAGACGCGCACGGGAAATCCCGGTACAAGTTCAACGAGCCGGGCGACTTCACTGCCACCGGGCGGGACGTGAAGCAGTTTGGCAGCCTCGATCTGGGGCATATTCCCCCCGGGGATTATCTTCTGTCGATTACGGTCCACGATGTCGTCGGCCTCCACGATCGTACGACTGTCGCCATGTTTAAGAAATCCGGATGATCCGGTGCAGGCGCTCCAGCCGGTCCTGACATCGTTCCGCACGACCCAGACAGATGCGGGTGGGGACTGACGATAATCCCTACCCGCTTCTGACATCCTGATTGTCTGCGGTTGTTACTGTGGTCTGACCAGAACCGTGATTGTGCCCTTCATCCCCATGAGCTCGTGGGGCTGGCAGAAGTAGTTGATTGTTCCCGACTTGATAAAGACCCACTGGAAGGTTTGCCCCGAGGGGAGCGGATGATCGAACATGCTTCCTACGTTCGGATCACTCGCCCCGGTTCCCGAGGTCACAGTATGACCCCCACTGCTCGTCCACATGACGGTGTCACCCGTGTAGATCCGTAGTTGAGCGGGGCTAAATGAGGTCCCTGGGGTGCTGACGTGCCAAGTCTTGGGTGGACCGGGAGGGCCGTCGCCCCCCGAATTCGTGGGCGAACTGTTCTTGGTGCATCCCATCCCGGCCATGAACCCGGTGAGTAGCAAAAGCCCCGCCAGTGCCACGGCCTTTCTCGATAATAGATGTTGACGTCTGTTTGGCATGATGCCTCCTTATGCAGGACAGAAACACTCTTTTATTCCTTATGTTCCCGCCAAAAAGGGATAACCGCAATGGCCCCGTCAGCGGGACCGATTCGGGCAATCCGGGCCACAGCTACGCCTTCAATAAAAGGCGTGAACGATCAGCTCCAAACGCCGCGACGTATCCTCGCCAATCCTTTCCAGCCGCAAGACGGGTTCAATCTTCAGGAAGTGACGAATGTAGATCCGTGAACCAACAGAAACTTCGCTCTGGGTGCTGCCCCCCGAGTCCGTGTTGGGATCATAGAAATCATACCCCAGATAGAGATCGACCCCCCGGTGCGGCTTGAAGTCAAGTTGCTGTGAGAAGACCCACGATCGTGTGGTCCCCGGTGTGTCCGGTCCCAGCAATTCCCTTCGTATCCGAAAGAAGTCGCCGAGATACGCGAGTCTGCCCCAACCGGCCTGTCCCTGCGCGCCCAAGGTGAGTTCACGTGAGTCCGGTCCGCGATTCCAGCGGGCTGACCCGCCCAGCGCTGCATGGACAGAGCCAATCCGCTGGCGGTATAAGACCCGTCCCACTATCTCTTTCTGGGAGTTGTCATCGAACGCATTCGCCGCGCCGTTGAATACGCCGGCGGACGCAACGAAGGGTCCGGGGTAGATGCCCGCTTCGATACCCGCATCAGTCACGACGGGAAACGACGGCCATAATGCCAGCCGCGTAAAGCGGGTGTGATCGTCCCAGCGCCAGCCGATATCCGGCACGAACTGCCCGACCTTGATGTATCCATGCGCCGGCAACACGCGTCCCAGAGCGAATGTCTCAAACCCGCCGTACCATCCCTTGGCGAAATACAATGTGAAGTGCGGATCGGGGTCGAACGACAGATAGACCGAACCCTGCATCGTCAAGAACGAATTGGTGGCGTTGCCATGATCCTGCACGAGGAAGCCGCCCCGGTCAAGATGGGCGGATCTCACGGGCGACGTGGACGGTTGTTTCAATGAAGAAACCGCCTGATGGCCCCCGTGTCCGGTGTCGGCCTCCTTCACCGCCTCCGCCAGATACAACATTCTGAAATCGGCGCCGATTGTGATCTGGTCATTGATCTTTGGGTTGGGCATCAAGGACGGCTCGTGTGCCGTCAGTGGTTTGAGCGCCAATTCCGTCGGCCCCATGAATTGCGTAACGAAGGACGTGCGCATTCCGCCACCGGTCGGATTGACATGACATAACTGGCAATTCTGGCCGTATGAAGCGGCGAGCCGGGGGGTCGCATCGGCATGCCCAGTAGTCATCAGGACGGCAAGCGCCGCTATGGTCACCATTCTGTTCCTGATTGTCGTCGCTCGAATCTCCATGACTCCCCCTCCGGTATAAAATGAAGCCCGAACCGATGTCCGGGCCCATTTCCCCAGGTTTATAGGTGGGACTTTCAGTGAGGCTCACCCCAGAAGGGCGTGGAAGCCTTAATGATCATATCATGTGCGCTCGCCATTTTCCGGCCGCATCAGCGTCTTCTCTCGTACCTTGGGCGTGAGACCGTCCTGTAGACACAAGTTACCCACTCGCTTCAGTCGCACAACAATTATTTTCTGCCGGTCCATGTCTCGCCAGAAGGCTGCCGTAGGGGGGCTGATGAATCAGCGTTGACCTCAAAGACGTATGGGGAAGCGCATCGCCACGGAGACATAAGTATAAGCGGCGTCACGCGACCGGTCGGTGTGCCGCTCGGAGGAATAGGCGATGGTGGCCGATGCCGTTGGTCCCTGTCGCATGGCCAGATCCGCGTGCCACGTGATCTCCCAGAACGAGTAGTCATCGTACACCGGCGATGCCGATGCGTAATCGCGGGACCCAAGCCGTGGGAACACCTCAGTCCACAAGATGGCGCCGGGATTCCACGCTACCCGGGGGCCGGCTGACCATTGTTTGTAGTTATTAAACGCAAATGAATCCTGAATCGCCTGCTCCAGCCGCCACTCCAACGTGCCTCCCAATTCCCAAACCTCGTGCAGCGTTACACGCACCGAGGGTTCGAATCTCACATCACGCACGTCAAAATGAAGGTCATCCGGGTGGCGATATTTCCAGGACTGCCAGGACGCGACCGCGGACAGACGCCACGTCGGTGAGAGGTCAAGATCGGCGCGCGACAGCATGACCCACCGGGTGAAGTCATCCTGGCCACCCGTCGAATCATAATCGCGATCGGCCAGCGAGAACTCTGATTCCAAGCGCCACCGTCCGAACTGCCACCCGGCAGCGGCGAGCCGGGCAAAGCGCTCGTCGTAGCCGAGGGACAGAGAACCGGGGACATGACGGCGTAACAGCCCCAGCCGCAACTCAAGCGACTGAAACTTTTCGCCCAAGTACTCGAACCCCGCCTGTCCGCGCAGTCGCGAATAATCATAGGTGTATGACGTATTGCGGTGGTAGTCAGTCACCTCCCAATCGACCGGCGCGAGGACGGCGATCTGGTCATTGATCTGCCGCCTGGGCGCCAGTTCAAGACGCGCGTAGGTGTACGAACTCAGCGACGTATCCTTGGTGTCTCGTCCTTTCCACTCGAACCGGCCGTTGAAGTCGGCCCGCCAGCGCCCTGACGTCCACCGCCCACGTCCCAAGGCAATGTCCCGCCATAGAGATTTGGTGGCGTACACAGTGTTCTCCAGCCGCCAGCGCCCGGATTCCATCCCCAGTCCCAGCGAGCCATACGTCTCCTCAAAATCAGTCAGTGTCTTCCGGATTCGCTCCAGCGAATCAGGACTCAGCGACGCCGAGTCGAGAAAAAAGATTTCGCTGAAGCGATCATGGCCGATCCCCGGAGTGATGATCACAGCGGTCTTCTGCGCAGATGCCGGGGGGGCCGGCGTCAGACAGAATGCCACGATCATGGCACAGATGAAGAAGACCGCATGATGGCCAAGCCATCGGATGGCGCCGTGGTGCAACACCGCCGCACCCAGGATTGTCCTCGGTGGGTTATGTGTGGACATCACCGGGTACGCCATCTTCATGGTTGGTCCGATGTCCACAGGTACACATTACAGAGTCATCACGCTATGGAACAGACAGAAAAAACCCCCCGGACGAATGTCTCGCCCGAGGGGGATTTTGAACAGTCCTTAGATTCCCAGTTCGTCGGCGATCTTGTCCATGAGGGACACGGCCTTGCGGGTCTGAACCAGCGCCGACTGTAATGTGCCGTTGTTGAGCGCATCTTGGGCGCGTTCAAGGTGCTGGCGGGCCTCATCATACCACTGCTGAATATGCCGGTCTTCCGAGTCATGGACGGGGGTAGACAGGAGATCAAGACGATCCCTGACAGATGCGATCAACCCGCCAATTTCCTCGCCGCGGACCTCCCGTTGCATTTGACGCATGGCCCGTTCCAAAAACTCGCGCGTCTGCCGCAACAGGAGATCAGCCCGCCGGTCATCGCCGTTGTCATGGGCAGCACGGGCATCTTCGAGGGCGGCCTGTGCGTGCTGCCACATTTCCCGGGCGGCCGCATTGTCGGTCTCTTTCACACGCTCCCCCACGCGTTCGGCGGCGTCATGGAGCCGATCGAAACGCGGTTCGAAGGCGATCCCGCCATTCTCACGGTCCCCAGCGCCCGGACCAGGACCATGACTAGGTCCCATCCCGCCGCCGGCCACGATGTTCATGACCATGTCACGTGCCTGCAGTGTGAGCTTCAGGGCCGGACGCAGTTGGCGCTGACGGTATAAGTCCCATGCCCGGCGTTGCATGTCCGTGGCGCCTTCGAGGCGACGCACGAGCGGTGGCGCGGCATCGGGGCCGATCTGGTCCCGCGCCTCCTGCATTGCCCGGTCCGTGTGCTCGAGTTGCCGTTCAACTTCATTGAAATTGTCTTCGTTCTGGCGGAAGGCTGACCACAAATCGAGCAGGTTGCGCCGAACCATCTGTGTCATTCGCTCGGCCTGCCGCAGTTGGCCACG
>JAVHPP010000008.1:0-5197 GCA_036170655.1 Candidatus Zixiibacteriota bacterium
GCCTCTGGCCGACCGCAATCACAGATTGCGGCCACACTGCCACTCACGTACTCCGAGCACCCGGCTCGCCCTCCCGAAAATACTCACATCTGCTCCGTCGCCTTCCGTGTGTGGGGCTTTTTCAACAAGCCCCTTGCTGTGGGTTTCGCTCTCGGGACAGACTGGAAACATAGGTGGCAGTTTGATGCGGGGGAACATGGGTAACAAGCAGGAAACCCTCATTCCGCCCGGTGGTGCCGCACGTCGACGCCCTGCACGAAGTAGATGACATCTTCGGCGATATTGGTCGCGTGGTCGGCGATGCGCTCCAGATGGCCGGTGACGAGGACCCACTGCAGGATGTGGGCAACACTGTGTTTTCGGTCCTCGGCCTTCGCCAGGAGAACCTCCACGGCCTGATGGCGCAACTCATCCGCCGATTTCTCGTCCTCCAAAACCTTCCGCGCCAGGGGAACATCGCGCCGGATGAAGGCATCCAGCGCATCGACCACCATGCCGCGCGACGTCTGAATGAGCGGCCCCAGGTCGATCCGGGGCGATTCGCCGGGACGCTCCAGCGCCCGCGACCGCTGCAAGAGATTGATCGCCTGGTCACCGATCCGTTCCAGATCGCTGTTGATCTTCAACGTCGATACGATCAGCCGCAGGTCGGCCGCGGCCGGCTGCCGCAGAACCAAAAGACGCAGACAGGCGTCATCAACCTCGGTCTGCAAACGGTTGACCTCCTGCTCTTCGGCTTCAATGCGGGATGCCGTCTGGTCGTCGTGTTCCGACAAAAGATGCACGGCCTGGGTGATCATCGACTCGACCAGCGCTCCCATCTTCAGGAGGCGATCCTTGAGCGCGGTCAGTTCCTCGTCAAAATGCCGGTGCATGATCTGCGCTCCTCCGATGGGGTTGTCCACACGACGGCCGGGGCTCAGCCGAATCGGCCCGTGACATAATCCTCGGTCCGTTTGTTGGACGGTGTCGTAAACATCTGAACCGTCGGCCCGAATTCCACCAGTTCTCCCATGTAGAAAAATCCGGTGAATGCGGAGACGCGGGCCGCCTGCTGCATATTATGCGTCACAATCACAATTGTATAGCTGGATTTGAGATCCTCGATCAGCTCCTCAATCTTGCCGGTCGAGATCGGGTCCAGTGCGCTGGCGGGCTCGTCCATCAGCAGGACCTCGGGTTTGACCGCCAGCGCGCGAGCGATGCAGAGACGCTGCTGTTGCCCGCCAGAGAGGTTTAGCGCCAGCCGGTCCAGCCCATCTTTGACCTCATCCCAGAGCGCCGCCCGGTGCAGCGATTGCTCAACGATCTCCTCCAGAACATCCCGATCCTTCACACCGGCAATGCGCAACCCAAACGCCACGTTCTCGAAGACGGTTTTCGGAAAGGGATTTGATCGCTGAAAGACCATCCCCACCCGCCGCCGCAGCGTGGTGACATCGACATCCGGTCCATAGATATCGGCCCCATCGAGCAGAACCTGCCCGTCACAGCGCACCCCGGGAACCTGATCATTCATACGGTTCAGCGTGCGCAGAAACGTTGTCTTGCCGCATCCGGAAGGGCCGATCAGGGCGGTCACGGTATTCATGGGTATGTCAAGTGTGACGTTCTGGAGCGCCTGGGTTGCGCCATAGTAGAAATTCAGGCGCTGGACCTGTATCCTGATTTGCTGTTCCTCGAATATCCGTCCGCAGTGTTCTGCGGGAGCCCTATGATTGAAAGTCAGGTCCATCATGCGTCGCTCACCGGGCCATTCTTGCACGAAAGCGCATACGCGCCACGACCGCCAGCGCGTTCAGCGCAAATGTCAAAAGCAGGAGCACGAGCACGGTCGAATAGAGAAGCGGCAGCGTCTGCTCCACGTCGGGCGATTGCGTGGAGAGAACGTAAACGTGATATCCCAATTCCATGAACTGATCATTCAGTTTGCTGGGCAGGTGCGGGAGGAAATAGGCCGCCCCTGTGAACATGATGGGCGCCACCTCGCCGGCGCCACGGGAAACAGCCAGAATCCCGCCGGTGAGAATGCCCGTCATCGAATTGGGAATGACCACACGGCGGATGGTCTGCCATCGTGTCGCACCCAAAGCATAGGACGCCTCGATGTACTCGTTGGGGATCGCACGCATGGCCTCCTCGGTGGCCACAATGACGACCGGCAGCGTGAGCACGGCGAGGGTGAGCGAGGCCCAGATGAGGGCGGGCTGACCATACGCCAGTTCACCACCATTGAACAGATTGTCGATCCCCCGGCCGACAAACTGGACAAAGAACCCGAGGCCAAACAACCCAAAGACAATCGAAGGAACTCCAGCCAGATTGCTGACCGCCACACGCAGCAGCCGCGACAGCCGCGAATCAGGCCGCGCATAGTGGCGCAGATAGATGGCGGTGGCAACACCGACGGGGATGACGGCCACGGTCATGAGCAGGACCAGAAACACGGTGCCAAAAATGGCCGGGAAAATTCCCCCTTTGGTCATGCCATCTCTCGGGGACGCGGTCAGGAACTCCCATGTCAGAGACCCGATGCCGCCGCGGACAATGTTCCAGAGAATCAGAACAAGCATGGCAACGACGCAGGCGGTCAGGAAGCCACTTACAACCGCCAGCGGTGAGAGGTCACCCCACGACCGGGGGCTGAATCGCCTGACAAAGGAACGCTTTCTCTCCAGACCCGATGTTGCCATAGGGAAGAATCCTATCCGGCGCTCCCGCTCAGACGGCGACGGAGCCGTCCAACGTACCACTCGCCCAGCAGATTGACGAAAAAAGTCAGGACAAAAAGCAACGCACCAATGAAAAACAGAACATGATAATGAGGCGACCCGTTCACAACCTCCCCCAGTTCCGCCGCAATAGTCACCGACATCGTGCGGATTGAATCCGTGAGGGGAAGTGACCAAATGGCGGCGTTGCCCGAAGCCATCAGGACAATCATCGTCTCGCCAATAGCACGCCCGAAACCAAGGGTGACACCGGCGAAGATGCCGGGGGCTGCTGCCGGAAGGACCACGCGACGCACGGTGGCCCAGGAACTAGCGCCGAGCGACTGCGCCGCCTCACGGTACGACCGGGGCACGGCGCGCAACGCCTCCTCGGCAATGGTGTAGATGATGGGAATGACGGCAATACCGAGGGCGATTCCCGCGTTGGTCGCGTTCAACCGAAACTTCCAGCCAGTTAGGTTCTGAAGGACACTGGCAAGAATGATCAGCGCGAAGAACCCCATCACAACTGACGGGATTCCCGCCAGCATTTCGATGACTGGCTTGATCGACTCCCTGATGCGCCGTGGAGCGAATTCGGAACTGTACAGCGCCGCGCCCAGTGCAAACGGCGTGGCAAACAGGATCGCCACGAGCGTCGCCTTGAAGGAACCAAGGAGCAACGGCGCCAGCGAGTACTTCGGCGTCTCCGACACCGGCTGCCAGATGTACATTTTCGGCTTGCCCGGCCGGAACTCAAGTTTGCTGACCATCTGGGAGACGGTCACTTCTTGATGCACGTCCGGCGAGGTGATGACCGGCAGCGCCTCCCGTCCAATGAACACAAAGATCAACACGATCGCGGCGATGGCGCCAAGGGCGGTCAGAGAAATCAGCCGTCCCATCCAAACGTCACGACGCCGGTCGCCGGGACGGATCGGGAATTGGCCCCAGTCACTCTTCCGGTAGTCCGTCATCTCAGAATCTCAGCGTTGCGCGCATCAGTGATTTGTCCGCACTAAACACAGTTAAGTCAAGGTCCGCTATTTCTGCATCTTCTTTTCTGGCGTCGTTTCCTTGGGCAGAGGATAATACCCCACGTCGGTCACGATCTTCTGACCGTCGGGACCGAGCGCCCAGTCGATCAGTTTCTTGATTTCCCCATCCGGCGCTCCCGCCGTGTACCAGTAGAGATAGCGCGCGAGCGGATATTTCATCGCATTGACATTGGCTTCCGTGGGCTCGAGGAATTCCGACTGATCGTCTCTCGCGATCGGGAGAACCTTGACGCCTTTGGAATATCCAATACCGCCATAGCCGATGGCGGCCGGATCCTTTGATACCGCGTTGATAATGGCCGCTGTTCCCGGCAACGTCTGACACTGGGGCGAGAAGTCTTCATCCTTCAGAACATGCTCCTTGAAATAGGCGTACGTTCCCGAATTGTTTTCACGCGAGTACAGGACGATCTCGCGGTCAGGTCCGCCAACACCTTTCCAGTTGGTGATGTCGCCCTGATAAATCTGTTTGAGCTGCGGCAGGGTCAGCTTGGATATCGGATTGCCAGAATGCACATAGATCGCCAGTCCATCCAAAGCCGTCGCAATCTCCACGACGTCCAGGCCGCGCTTTTGCCGTACCTGATCCTTTTCCTTGTCCTTCATTGGACGCGAGGCCTCGGCGATGTCGGCGGAGCCATTGATCAGCGCGGCGATGCCCGTACCGCTGCCGCCCCCGGTCACCTGGATGATGGTGGCGGGATGGGCCTTCATGTAAGCCTCCGCCCAACGCTGGCCGAGGATCACCATGGTGTCGGAACCTTTGATCGTAATTGACTTGCCAGCCATGGACACGGCTGCGGCCAGAAGCGTAACACCGAGCACTGTCAGAACTCGCTTCATCTTGGTTTTCCTTTCTGTCTCATAGTTTAGGATTTGCTGGAGAGTCATTTCCATTGCCAGGCAAAAGTCACGCGTGCGATCACATCGGTAACGGGTTTCGTTCCCTTGTCAACGCTGTACGCGATAATCTCTGCATTGGGAATCAGGTGGACATTTTCCACGGGGGCAAAGTCGACGCCGGCAACGGCGAATGTCGACTTGGCATTCGATGCAAACGGAATGTAGGCAATCTTGGTCGCGTCCGGATTCGGATCAAACGTGTGATCCAGCCGACCGAAGATATTGACCTTCGGCGACACCGCGGCGTAGGCGAAAGCAGACACGACATTCAGCACAACATTGGCCTTGTTTCCGCCCTGTGTGTCGGTCCCGTTCTGACGGGTTTGCCGCGCGTACATCGCGCCGGCACGGTATTTGTCCGCTTTGTAGGCCACAAACCCCTGTAGTGTGTAACGGTCATAGTGCCCGTGGCGCGGCTCGAAGTCCGCGTACCCCTCGACAATGATGTGATCATCGGGATACACACCCAAAGACCCCAGGAACTTCTTGAACTTGTCGGTTTCGGATTTCTCGCCGTTGCCGTTG
>JAVHPP010000009.1:0-21923 GCA_036170655.1 Candidatus Zixiibacteriota bacterium
CATCGGACGCAAAGAGGCTCGGCAGGAGCCTCGCCCTCCCGAAGAATCGATGTTCGACCAATTGCTCATGAGAGGAGCCAGCCATGTTGAAGAAAATCTCCCACGTTGCATTTGCCGTCGTCAATCTCGACCGCGCCTGCGATTTTTATCGTGATGTTCTCGGCGCCGAAATCATGGACCGAAAAATTGTCCCCGAACAGAAAGCAGAGGTGGCCTTTGTCCGCCTCGGCGGAACAGCAAAGCTCGAATTGATCGCGCCGACGTCCGACGACTCTCCGGTCGGACGCTTTCTGCAGAAGCACGGACCAGGCATTCACCATGTGTGTTTCGAGGTGAATGACCTCGATCGTCATCTGGAGTTTCTGGCCGATCACGGTGTCAAACTGGTCGGAGAAAGGCCGCATCAGGGCGCTGAGGGCGGCAAAATCGCGTTTCTCCATCCGAGTTCCACCTTGGGCGCGCTGGTGGAGTTGTGCGAGGCCCCCAATGAGTCAAAATGAACGAACGTTCGTTCCGGCCATCGCGGCCCCCGTTGATTGCCGGATGGATCGCACGTATTTTGCTATGCTCGAAGAGGGTGACGGCATGGACGAACTGGCCGGAACGCGCTGGGAGAACGGGGTGACTGAATGAACAAGGTCGTTGCCAACGCCGCCGAAGCGCTGCGAAAGGCCGGAGTCAAAGACAGCATGACGGTCATGGTCGGGGGATTCGGCCTGTGCGGCATCCCCGAATGCTTGATCGCCGCCCTGCGCGACAGCGGGGTGAAGAACCTGACCGTGATTTCCAACAATGCCGGCATCGATGATTTTGGTCTGGGCCTTCTCCTGCAGACGCGGCAGATCAAGAAAATGATCTCGACGTACGTCGGCGAGAACGCCATTTTCGAGCAGCAATACCTCAAGGGCGAACTCGAGATCGAGTTTGTTCCCCAGGGGACATTCGCCGAACGCATCCGCGCGGGCGGGGCTGGAATTGTCGGGTTTTACACGCCGGCCGGAGTCGGCACGATCATCGCCAAGGGGAAGGAGACACGCGTCTTCGAAGGACGCGAGTACCTTCTGGAGCGAGGGCTGACCGCCGATCTGGCACTGGTCAAGGCCTTTCGCGGCGACAGATCGGGGAATCTTGTCTACCGCAAGACCGCGAGAAACTTCAACCCGATGATGGCGACGGCCGGACGGATTACCATCGCCGAAGTCGAGCATCTTGTCGATGTTGGCACTCTCGATCCGGATGGCATTCACACTCCTGGTATCTACGTGAACCACATTCTCCAGGGTGACCGCTACGAAAAACGCATCGAGCAACGGACCGTCCGCGAGGCCGTGACGACGGGAGGATCTTCACGTTGAAACCCATGGACCGAATCATCTGCCGCGCTGCCCGTGAACTCCGAGATGGCTACTATGTCAATCTGGGGATTGGAATGCCGACCTTGGTGTCAAACTACATTCCTCCAGGAATGGATATTGTCCTTCAATCCGAGAACGGGATGCTTGGCATCGGACCGTTCCCGATCACGGGTGAAGAAGACGCCGATTTGATCAACGCCGGAAAGCAGACCATCTCCGAGATGCCGGGCACGTCTTATTTTTCTTCCGCCGACTCATTCGCCATGATCCGTGGCGGGAAGATTGACATAACGATTCTTGGCGCGATGCAAGTCTCGCAGTATGGCGATCTCGCCAACTGGATGATTCCCGGCAAGATGATCAAGGGGATGGGGGGCGCCATGGACCTGGTGGCGGGCGCCCGGGAAGTCGTGGTGACCATGACGCACACCGCCAAGGACGGCTCGCACAAGATTCTCACGGAGTGCACGCTCCCGCTCACCGGCAAACGTGTTGTTGACATGATTATTACCGAGTTTGCGGTATTCTTAGTCGGAGATAATGGTCTGACACTGACAGAGAAGGCGGCTGATGTGACTCTCGATCAACTTCATTCCATGACCGGCTGCGAGTTCGCCGTCGCGGAGAAACTGGCTGTATTGGCATGATGCCCGGTGTCAGCGATGCTCTGTCTGAGCGTGCCTTTGTTACAGGAGGAATGAAATATGTCCAGTCCACAGAATGAAGCTGTGATACTTGCCGCCTGCCGCACGGCCATCGGCAATTATCAGGGATCGTTGTCGGGATTGCCCGCGACCCGTTTGGGCGCTCTGGTCATTGCCGAGGCGCTCAGACGCAGCGGCGTCAAAGAGGATGACATCGACGAAGTCATTTTCGGGCAGGTCGTCCAAGCCGGATCCGGCCAGGCGCCCGCACGCCAGGCGGCCATTCATGGTGGCGTGCCGTCCTTTGTCGGATGTACGACCATCAATAAGGTCTGCGGCTCCGGGCTGAAGGCCGTGATGCTGGCAGCCCAGTCAATCCGCGCGGGCGACCAGCAACTGGTGGTCGCCGGCGGGATGGAGTCCATGTCCAATACGCCGTTTGTTCTCCACGGGGCCAAGAAAGGACTGCGATTCGGCGATCAGATACTCAAGGACTCGATGGTGCTGGATGGACTGTGGGATTCATTCAACAATTTCCACATGGGATGCGCGGCCGAACTGACCGCGCGCAAGTCCAACATCACCCGTCAGGATCAGGATGAATTCTCCGTCGGTTCGCATCAAAAAGCGCTGGCCGCCATTGCCGCAGGCAAGTTCAAATCCGAGATCGTCCCGGTTGAGATTCCCCAGAAGAAGGGCAATCCCGTGAAGTACGAAATCGACGAGTGCCCCCGCCCCGGTACCACGCTTGAGACACTGGCCAGACTGAAACCCGCATTCGAGAAAGACGGTACGGTGACCGCTGGCAACGCCCCCGGGCTCAATGATGGCGCCTCCGCTGTCATCGTCGCCTCCCGTTCCTACACCGCCGCCCATGGCCACAAGCCGCTGGCGCGCATTGTTGATTACGCCACTCACGGGACGGACCCCGAGTTGCTCTTTTACGCGCCCATTTATGCGGTGCGCAAGTTGTGCAAGCAGATGGGCGTTGCCATCGGCCACTTCGATCTGATCGAAGCGAATGAAGCCTTCGCCGTGCAGGCCATTGCGGACGGCCGCGAATTGGGCTGGGATTGGAGCCGCGTCAACGTCCACGGCGGCGCGGTTGCTTTGGGGCACCCGATCGGCGCCTCTGGCGCCAGGATTCTGACCACGCTGATCTATGCTCTGAAAGACCGTGGCCTGAAGCGGGGCCTTGCCACACTGTGCCTGGGTGGCGGCAACGCTGTCGCCATGGCCATCGAACTGGAGAATTGAGTTTTGTCGCGTGCGTGCCGCGCGTCTTTTGCTGAAAGCGCTCGGTCCATTGATGGTATCTCACATGTCCTCTGAACACATCCAGTCAGTTGCCGTGTACGGTGCCGGAACCATGGGCAACGGCATCGCCCATGTTCTGGCGCAGCACGCGCTTCGAGTCACGCTGATCGACACCGCACAACCGTTGCTTGATCGTGCGTTGCGAACCATTGCCGCCAACCTGGACCGCCAGGTCAAGAAGGGTGTGATCACCTCGGCCGACAAAGAGGTGACTCTCGCTCATATCCGGACCTCGACCAAGGCGGACGCTGCCACGAGTGCCGAATTGGTAATCGAGGCCGTCTTCGAGGACCTCGACACGAAGCTGAAACTGTTCTCCACTCTGGATCAGTCGTGCCCGACGGAAACGATCTTTGCCTCCAACACATCATCACTCCCGATCACCCGCCTCGCCTCGGCTACACGACGGGCCGAGCGTTTCATCGGCATGCACTTCATGAATCCGGTGCCGGTGATGACGCTGGTCGAGATCATCCGAGGGTATCGAACCTCTGACGAAACATACCAGATCGTGGCCGATTTGTGCCGGCGGCTTGGCAAGACCGGCGTCGAAGTCAACGACTTCCCCGGTTTTGTTTCGAACCGGGTGTTGATGCCGATGATCAACGAGGCAATCTACTGCGTCATGGAAGGTGTTGCGCAACCGTCGGCGGTCGACGAAATCATGAAGCTCGGGATGGCGCACCCCATGGGCCCCCTGACCTTGGCCGATTTTATTGGTTTGGATGTCTGTTTGTCGATCATGAACGTTATGTACGACGGATTGGGCGATCCCAAGTATCGTCCCTGTCCGTTGCTGAAGAAAATGGTCCAGGCCGGGTTTCTGGGCCGGAAAACGAAGCGCGGCTTTTACATCTATGAATAGGACGTTGTGTGAACGTTGTAGCACGGGCGTCCCGCCCGTGGCTTTTGGATGGGAAGACTGATCGCAAGATGATAAGATACACGGGTCAGAGGCCCGCGGCGTAGATGTTCACAGAGACAATCCGGGAGATGATCCGTGTTTGATGCAACACTCACAGAGGAACAACGACTCTTTCGCGATGCGGCGCGCGAATTCGCGCAGAAACGTCTTTACCCCAACGCCGAACGCTTTGATCGCGAGGAACGTCTGCCGGATGATCTTCTGGCCGAACTCGGGGAATTGGGATACCTCGGTATGCTCGTGCCGGAGGAGTACGGTGGGATGGGACTCGGCCCCATCGAGCATGCCCTGGTGCTCGAGGAGTTTGCGCGCGCCTGCGCCGGGCTGGCCATCACGGTGTCGGTGCACAATGCGCTGGTCTGCGGCGCCATCGTGCGCTTTGGCAGCGAAGCGCAGAAAAAGCAGTTCCTGCCCCGGCTTGCGGCTGGCGAGATCGGCGCCTACGCGCTAACTGAGGCGAATGCGGGAACCGACGCGGCTTCGATTCGTCTCGCGGCAGTGGGTCAGGGTGACCATTATGTGCTCAACGGAATGAAGGCGTTCGTCACATCGGCGGATTACGCCAAACTCTATCTTGTCTTTGTGTCGACAGCGCCCGAGGCCGGGTCGAAAGGTCTCTCGGCGTTGATCGTCGAACGCCAAACGCCGGGGATGGAGATCGGCAAGGCCGAACGCAAGCTCGGCATCAGGTCGTCGGACACACGCACGCTTGGATTCACGGATGCCCGTGTGCCAAAAGCCAACCGACTGGGTGCGGAAGGGGATGGGCTGAAGATTGCCCTCACACAACTCGACTATGGACGTATCGGTGTGGCGGTTCAAGCGCTCGGCATTGGCGAGGCGGCGCTGGTTGAGTCGCGCAAATATGCGAAGGAGCGGCAGCAGTTCGGCCGGCCGATTGCTGAGTTCCAGGCGATTGCCTTCAAGCTCGCCGACATGCGTCTCAAGCTGGATGCGTCGCGGCTCCTGCTCGGTCGTGCGTTGCGCAAAATGGCGGCTGGTGAGCGGTTCACCACCGAGGCCGCCGAAGCCAAACTCTTCGCTTCCGAAACCGCCAACTGGGTGGCCAACGAAGCCGTTCAAATTCATGGGGGCTACGGTTACATGAAGGAATACCCGGTCGAGCGCTACTTCCGCGATGCGCGGATCACCGAAATCTACGAAGGGACGTCTGAGGCGCAACGCATCGTCATCTCGCGGGCCGTCCTCAGCGAATCATAATCATGTGGTGGGACAAACGAATCGAAGAGTTCCGTCGGGAAATCCGCACCTTCGCCGACGCGGTCGTCGCGCCCGCGGCCGACCGCATGGATGTGACGGCTGTCTTTGAGCCGGAGCTTCTGGCGCAGATGCGCGAACGCAAGCTCTTATCGCTTTTGTGTCCCGTGGAATACGGCGGGCCGCAGTTCGACACGCTGACCTATGCTGTCGCTGTGGAGGAACTCAGCCGCGTCTGCGGTTCCACCGGCATCATGGTCGCCGCCGCCAACTCACTGGGTGTCTATCCTGTCAGCGTGTTTGGCTCCAAGGCCCAGCGCGAGGCCGTCCTGACCAACGTGGCCAGAAATGGCTCGATCATTTCGTTCGGGCTGACCGAGCCCGGCGCCGGATCTGATGCCGGCGGGACCAAAACCACCGCAGTGCGCGATGGAGATTTCTGGGCGCTCAATGGATCCAAGTGTTTCATTACCAATCCTCACTATGCTGACTGGATCATCGCGACCGCCGTCACTCAGCCGGGGAAAGGGGCTCATGGCATCTCGTCTTTTCTGCTCCCGAAGGACACGCCCGGATTCTCGGTCGGGAAGAGGGAAAACAAACTCGGTCTGCGCGGGTCTGACACAGCGACCCTCCACTTTGACAATGTGCGCCTTCCTCTCGATGCCATGCTCGGTCCCGAAGGGGAGGGGTTCAAGCAGTTTATGAAGACGTTGGATGGCGGACGCATTTCCATTGGCGCCATGGCCTTGGGATTGGCTCAAGGATCACTTGAAATTGCGGCACGTTACATCTTGGACGACACACGCTTGGGCGGACTACTTGGCAAACAGCAGGCGATCCAGTTCAAGCTCGCCGACATGGCCGCTCAAGTTGAAGCGGCGCGTCATTTGGTCTACCATGCGGCCTATCTCAAAGATCAGGGGGAACCGTTTGCCAAGCAGTCGGCGATGGCCAAACTCTACGCCTCCGAAGTCGGACATTACTGCAGTACCCAAGCCATTCAGATTCTCGGATTCTCCGGCTTGATGGCGTCGAGGCGTGTCGAACGGCATTTCCGCGATGTCAAACTCTGCGAGATCGGCGAAGGAACTTCGGAGATCCAGCGGCTCGTCATTTCGCGCCAGGTTCTCAAAGAGTTCGAAGCCGCTATGGATATTCCCGCCGCCGCTGTGAAGCAATACCAATACGATAAGGCACGATAGACCCTGCGGGTCCTCAATGACGACCCGCCCCGAATCATTCAACCGCATTTCCCCATCCACGATTTCCCCAAATAGACACGCCCGGTCCTGGGCGCAGATGGTCACGAAATACGCCCCGGCTTGTGAATAATCGTATCCGTGCAGGCAGATGGAACGGCGGTTTCGTCGGGTCGAAAAATCTTTCGCCCCTGCACTATCTTTCTTCACAACGCGCTCGCATTTATCCGCCCAAGGTCAGTGGCACCCCGGCGTGAGAGGACAAACCGCCCCCCTTCCCCGCGTCTACTTCCCAACGATCATCTTCACCGCCACGACAAGCAACACGACCCCGAATATCCGCCGCAAGAGATCGTTGGAAAGGCCGACAGCCACCTTGGCGCCGAAATACCCGCCGATGATGAATCCCAGACAGACGAAAGCGGCGATCCGGAGGTCCACAAATCCCTTCTCGTAATAAGTCCATGCCGCTAAGATGCCGATCGGAGGGACCATCAGCGCCAGCGTTGTCCCCTGCGCCTGCTGCTGAGTGAGACCGAAGAGAATGACGAGCGCCGGGACGATGATGATACCGCCCCCGATGCCAATCAAGCCGCTGAGGATCCCGGCCGCCAGCCCCAGAATCAGATAGAGCGCGATGCTACCCATGTCGGTTGTCCTCCTGCAAGTTACGCGAATCGTGTCCGGCCAACCGTGACGGGGGCGAAGCCCGCGATCAGATGGGGATCACCTGCTTTCACAACAGATCGAACGAGTCGACCGCCTTGCACTTGGGGCAGTGCCAGGCGGGCTCATCAACAGTATGCCCGCAACGCCGGCAGGTGTAGCCGCGACGGTGAAAGGGAGTGGTCTCCAGCAACAGGTCGATCTCGCCGGAGGCGTCTCGCAGTCGCTTCTGTTCGACCAGCACACGGACGATCCCGGCGCGGGCCGCCACATTGTCGGCATCGATATCAAGGACGTGGCGAAATTGAGTGAGCGCATTGTCGTATTCACCCTTCTTCAACGCCAGCTCGGCCAAACCCAGAAGCGCGCCCGCGTTCTTGGGGTCCACGTCGAGGGTGCGCTCGTAGACATGGGTGATCTCGCCATACTGACCCATCTCGAAAAACGCCTTCCGCAGGCGTTCGAAGACGACATGCGCCATCTTGGGTTCGGTCTCCGTGAACTGCGTCCACCATTCAACCGCATCCTGGTGACGTCCTTCTTTCCAATAAGAATCGCCAAGGTACAGCAGCGCCGGCAGGCATTTCGCATCATGATTCAGGGCGTCCTTATAGTTCAAACGCGCCTCGTGACCCTTGCCATTGGCGGCCACCTTGATTCCCGCGAGGACCTTGTACAGCGCCAGAATGTGGCCATCGGTCTGCCCGGCGCGCTTGAGCGCGTCGCGTCGCGTCTCATACGCCTCGTCGAAACGCCCGTTCTCTTCCATGAGACGCACCAGCTTTTCGGTTGCCCACTGATGATCCTTGTCCAGCTCCATGATCTTCCGCAGGGCGCTTTCCGCTTCTTGCGTCTTGCCGGCCGCCAGATAGTCCTGCGCGAGCGACTTCTGCACGGCGATGGCGTCGGCCTTGGGCAGCCCCAGACGCAGGGTCAGATCCTCGTGGACACGGATCGCCCGGTCGTGCCGTCCACGGCGGCGCAACAAATCGCCCAATTTCAAATACGCATCGAGGTAGTTCGAGTCCTCGGTGACCACCGCCTTCAGCCGCTCGAATGCGGTGTGGTCATCTCCGTCGACAATGGCTCGCAGCGCCTCCATGTACAGACGCGGCGCCTGGGATGCCCGCCGTCTCTGCGTGCGTGTCCAAAGGATCGCCGCACCGGCGACCCCCAACGCCACTGCCCAGAACAGGATGAGTCCGTACCCGGTCAAGTCCATTGTCTTTTGTCCCTGTGGTCGGTTGTTGCGCGGAACCCCTTGCTGGTTGCGCGTCTCTGGTCCAGTCCCGGACCGGGGCGGAGCGGCGTGAAAATCATCGTCACCATGTCACAATTCATCCAAGTCTCCGATGGTCCGGTTGCGCAACGCTGTCAGCTCCGATTCGAGCCGCCGCTTTTCGCGGCGTTCGGCGCGACGGTCGGCCTGCAACTTGAGGATGTACGTGACCCCGAGGATCAAGGCCGCAATCATTCCGGCCAGAAACGACCAGTAAACCACCACGACTACCGGCACATTATATTGCCAGCGGATCAGGTCCACATCCACACGCGGCCCCGCATTGTAAATGGAAAACCCGATGACAATCGCGACAACGATCAATATGAGAATCGTCCGCAGAATCCCCATGGCGCCTCCCCGGCTTTCGAGGCAGTTTACACCCCGCGGAGAGAGACGTCAACCCAAAAGAGTCGGGGTGCTCTCCAACGGAGGAAAACGCGACGCGGGATGCGGCAGAAATACTGGTTGAACCTACCCCGGTCGGCGTCGTATATCGTCTCTGCGTTCAGCCCCGTTGGGCTGAGCGCGCCACGCCCCCGTGGTGTAAAGGATAACGCACCAGCCTCCGGAGCTGGGAATCCGGGTTCAATTCCCGGCGGGGGTACTTCCTGCGCAAAGCTGCTCAGCGGGTAGAAGGCAAGTCTGTAAGGGCGATGCGTCCGATTCATCCTTGCACAAAAGAATGAAACAATCCAGCAAGTGGCACGGCTGGGGTAGGGGCACAGCTTGCCGTGACCGCTGGGGCTGGCGCGAGTGGAACCGCGTCGGACACGTCAAGCCGTGTCCCTACAGACCTCACCCCAACAGCGCGAGTCTGCAGGTCGTGCATTTCTCATACCAACTTCAATAAATCGTCAATGTATTGATCATTGAGGCGAGCCCGGCCAAACGATTCCTCGACCGCACGTTTTCCGTTCTGTCCCAGTTCACGGCGCAGCGTCTGGTCCGCCTGCAAGGTCGCGATTGCCCCGGCAATCTGAGCCGGGTTCTCCGGCTCGACAGCAATGCCGGCGTGGCACTCACTCAAGATGTCCGCCGCCTCTCCCTCAACGGCAAGGATCACAGGTGTCCCCGCGGCCATGGCCTCATACATCTTCGAAGGAACCGCACCACGGAAAAGCGGCAATCGCCGGAGGCAGATGACCGCGCAATCGAACGCCGCCCAGATCGCGGGCATTGCTTCATGCGGCTGGGTCCCGACCCAGACGACGTTTGTCAGTTTGCGCGTCTCTGCGATCTGAATCAATTTGGGTCTCGCCGGTCCGTCCCCGACGAATACGAAAACGATCTGCGCGGGGTCGGTTATCGCCGCTGCCTGCAGCAGCACCTCAAGACCTTGGGGAAGTCCGAAGAGCCCGGCGTACCCTACGACAAAGCGGTTTGACTGGATGCCCCAATGCTCGCGGCACAGTGCCGGGGACCTGCTGGTCTCGGGGCTGATGCCGGCGCCATTGCGCCAGAGAATGGCGGGTACTTCGCGCGCGCGCTGACGAACCGCTTCAATAATGTGTCTTGTTTGTCCGGAAACGGCAGCGGAGTGATGATATAGAAACTCTTCGACCGACTCCAGGAACCGGTACACGATTCCTTCACGTCTCAAAATCCCAAGCGCTTCGAGCGATTCTGGCCACAAGTCGGAAACATTGGTCACGAACCTTGCTCCCTTGAAGCGAGACAGCACAAATGCCGTGGGACCCAGCGCGAGGGGAGGGGACTCCCAGATCAGCACATCGATCCGAGGCGTTCCCAGAAGTCCCACCAGCAATGCGCTGATCGCGAACGATCCGTAGGTCAGGCCACGAGAAATCCAGCCGGACCCCGCGCGGGGCCAAATCCATGCCCGAATGACCTTGATCCCGTCGCGGGTCTCGCGGGCGCTGAGACGGTGACGGTAAGCTGGGAACACCTTTCCCGCAGGGTAATTGGGGAAAGCAGTGAGGACCGTGATCGAGATTCCTCGGTCGCGGCAACTGTGTGCGAATGATTCCAGACGATTCTGAGTCGCACCGGCTTCAGGAGGGTAGTACTGGCTCAAGAGCAGAATTCGCATCGGCAATTGTTGCCTAACAGTAATGGGTTTCTCTGTCCGGAAGTGACGGCATCATCTACCACGGAACAGGTATCGGGCGGAGAATATAGCGAGACCTCGGCGCGCCTGCAGGTGTTTGTTGCCACGCTCGGGATCGGCGTTCGGGACAAAAAGGACTTGGCTGGCAGCGGGTTGGGCCTTTCATTGGCGCAGGCAAAGCGGAATTTGATTGCCAAAGGAGTCACGATGGATTTTCGAATCGAGATCAATGCCACTGCACCCAGCGACGTCGAGCCGTCTGTGCCCGTGGCCGTATTCGTTCACGAGAAGCCGGCCCCCTTGCCTGCCTGGGTCAAGGCTCTACCGGAGACCCTTCGGGAGACAATCACTGCGTATTGGAATGGCAGTTCGTTCGAAGGCGGGACTGGCAAGGCAGCAGCGGTGTTTGCACCGCGACAAGCCGCTTTTCTGATCGGCCTCGGGAAGAAGGGCACGCTGGACAACGAGTCCATTCGCCGGGCCTACGGGAAACTGATTCGGGTTCTGGGTGAGCATCGGCTGCCGGAGGTGTGGGCGCCGCTGCTCTCCGCCCGCGATCCGCGCGAAGCCGCCGAGGCCGCGACCGTGGGCGCCATGCTGGCCAATTACCGTTTCGCCAGTTACCGCACGGACAAGAAGAAGCTGACCCCTCAAGTTGAGCAACTCATGCTCTGGGAACCGGACGCCGCCCGACGCCGCAAAGCTGCGGGAGGCATTGCTTCCGGGACAATCCTCGCCGAGGCCACATGCCGTGTGCGTGACATGGTAAACACGCCGGGCAACGATCTCACGCCTCAGAGTTATGCGGCCATTGCGGCGCGCTGGTGCGATGAAGCCGGTGTCAAACTGCAGGTACTGGGCCCGCGCGAGATCACCCGTGCCGGCATGGGAGCGGTCATGGCTGTCGGCGGCGGCTCCGCCAACGAGCCCCGCTTCCTGATTGCGACCTATTTGGGACGCAAACGTCAGCCGAAAGCGGTCGATGTCGCCTTGGTCGGGAAAGGGGTGACCTTCGACAGCGGTGGCATCTCGATCAAACCATCCGCCGATATGTGGGAAATGCGCGGCGACATGATGGGCTCGGCGGTGATGCTCTCCAGCATCTGCGCCGCCGCCAAACTGAAACTTCCCCTCAATCTCGTTACGCTGACCCCGCTGGTGGAAAATATGCCGTCGGCCACCGCCTACCGGCCCGGTGACATCATTCGCACCCTGTCAGGACAGACCGTCGAGATCATGTCCACCGATGCCGAGGGACGGCTGATCCTCGCCGATGCGCTCAGTTATGCCCAGCGCTTTCAGCCCAAGATGATTGTCGATGCCGCTACTCTGACAGGGGCCATTTGCGTGGCGTTGGGGGATGTCTGTTGCGGAGTCTTTACCGAGAAAGACACACTGGCCCGAACCGTGGAAAGAGCCGCTGCGCTGTCGGGCGAGAGAGTCTGGCGGATGCCGCTGTTCGCCGAATACGACGACAAGTTTACCTCCGATGTCGCCGACATGAAAAACTCCGGCGGACGCGATGGCGGAGCCAGCGTCGCCGCGCGCTTGCTGAGAAAGTTTACCGGAGACTTCCCCTGGCTCCACATCGATATCGCCGGTGTTGACTTGGAAAAGAAGGGGAGCGCCTGCTGTCCCAAAGGAGCCACTGGTTTTGGCGCCCGTCTCGTATTGGAGTTTCTCCGCCTGTTGTAAGGGGCTGATGGACCCAGAGGTGGCGGTGACACGATGAATGAGCATAGACGTTTCGACTTTTCCCGCAATCGGCGTGTCGAAGACCGCGTTTCTTGAGGGGATAGCGTACACTCCAAGCCACACAACTGAGAGGGATGAATGCCGGAAGAAATCAAGTACACAGAAGAAGATTGCCATCTGAAATTCGCGAAGGACTGCTTCAACTACGTCTGGACGCTGCTCGAAAAGGAAGACCGTACCAGCGAGGAAGATGACGAAATGGTCCACGCTGCCCATGCGTCACGCTATCACTGGGGCAAGGTTGGTGTCCCTGTCAACTTCGCGCGCGGCGAATGGCAGATTTCGCGGGTGTACTCCGAACTGGGTTCTCCCGAGCCCGCGATGTATCACGCGCAACGCTGCCTGGCCATTTGTGTGGAAAACGACCTCGGCAGCTTCGATCTGGCCTATGCGTACGAAGCCATCGCTCGTGCCGCCGCCGTGGCCGGGCACAAAGATGACTGTCGGCATCATCTGGATCTGGCCCGGACAATGGGCGAGACAATCGAAAAGGCTGATTTCAAAGAATTGCTCATGGACGATCTGAAGACGATCATTGTGTGAGGGCGGGTTCACCTCGCGGTACGTCTGTGTTCCGCCCTGCACAAACTGGCTATGGCCCCCCGTATCCTCCTCAAACCCCGGCGCGCCCGTCCTTTTTTCGGACGGCATCCGTGGCTTTTTGCCGGCGCGATTGGCCGGATGGAAGGCCATCCCGCCGATGGCGATGAAGTGGCCGTCCACGCCCACGACGGCACATTCATTGCCTGGGGACTCTACAATTCTCACAGCCAGATCCGCGTGCGCTTGTATTCTTGGGACACCGCACAGCCGCTTGACGCCGCGTTCTGGCGCGCACAACTGGGCCATGCCATCGCCCTGCGCCGGGACGTGCTGGGGTTGGATAACCCGCAAGGCGCCTGCCGACTTGTGTTCAGCGAGGCGGATGGTCTGTCCGGCTTGATGGTGGATCGCTACGGCCCGTGGCTGGCCGTGCAGTTCACCAGTCTCGCGCTGGCGCAACGTGAAGACACCATTGTCGCACATCTGGTCGAGACGCTGCACCCGCGGGGAATATATCGCCGCACCGAGCGCGGGATCGGCGAAGCCGAGGGACTGTCACTGCGCGACGGCCCGCTCTGGGGTGAGGCTCCCGAAGGACCCGTCTCGATCACCGAGAACGATATCGTCTTCGATGTGGAAATGAGAACTGGGCAAAAGACCGGTTTCTATCTCGATCAGCGGATCAACCGTCTAACCGCGCGAACATGGGCGTCAGGTCGCCGCGCGCTCGACTTGTGCTGCTACACCGGGGGCTTCGCCTTGAATCTCGCACGCGGCGGGGCCACTGATGTGCTGGGTATTGATGTCTCCACAGCCGCGATTGAACTGGCCCGGCGCAACGCCGAACGCAATGCCATCGCCTCTGTCCGTTTCGAGACCAGTGATGTCTTCTCGGCCCTGGAAGCGCTGGCCGCTGCCGGTGAGCGCTTCGGCATCATTGTTTGTGATCCCCCGCGTTTTGCCCGCTCACGGCGTTCGGTCGAACAAGCCATCGGCGGCTACCAGCGCCTCAACGAACTGGCCCTCCGTGTGCTTGACCATGATGGCATCCTCATTACCTGCAGCTGCTCTGGGCAGGTCAGCCGTGAGGACTTCGCCTCGGTGCTGGGGCTGGTGGCCGAACACGCCGGTCGTCCGATTCAGATCCTCGAACAACGCGGTCAGCCGCCGGATCATCCAGTCTCGGCCTCCTGCCCCGAGACCAACTACCTCAAGTGTTTCGTTTGCCGTGTCATCTGAGTGAGCCCCCTCAGGCCGTCCTCTCACACTGTGGTGCAAGCATCCTTGCCTGCACGTGCAGCCGAACGGAAGTCCGCTATGGCAGATTGCGCGCCGATCTCTCTTGACCCTTCACCCTCAATGATTGCACCATTCACGTGGAGGGATGCTGATATGAGACGATTCCTGTCGCTTGCCTTGGTCCTGGTCGTAGTGGTTCCGGCTACTGCCCACGCTGGTTCCGAGTCCGAAGTCGGATTCCGCGGCTGGGGTCCCCGTGTGGGTCTCACGGTCGATCCCGATCAGATCCACCTCGGCGCTCATGTGGACTTCGGCAACTTCGCCCGGCACGTTCGCTTCCAGCCCAACCTGGAAGTGGGGTTTGGCGTTGTCACGTTGTTTGCCCTGAACTTCGAAGCGGCCTATCGCTTTCAGTCGCGCTGGAATGTCTGGACGCCCTATGTGGGCGGCGGCTTGGGACTCAACTTCGTCCGCGGGGATCTTGGTCACCGCTGGCTTGGTAGCCATCATTTCCACGACAACACCGGCGCCCAAGCCGGCCTCAATATCTTGGGTGGAATCGAGAAGGGCCTGCGCAACGGCGATCGCTTCTTCGCCGAAGCCAAGCTGGGCTTCTCCAACTCACCGGATTTGAAGCTCACCGTGGGATGGACATTCTTCCACTGACATCCGGCATCGGATCGATGGGAATTCGCTCCATCGCTGGTGGTAGCACGGGCGTCCCGCCCGTGGCCCTTGGTTGAGAAATCTCCTTTGGGAAACGGAACGATCCACCGGGCTGCTGTCGGCACGCAAGGTTACTTGGCGGGGCGCCGGCCGCAGATTCCTCTTGACAAACTTTGGTCGGCCTAATAAATAGTTCGGCATGCCTAACAAACGGCCAGTCGACCCGATGACGAAACGCCTGTCCCCCCAGATGGAGATGTACCTCAAGACCATCCTGCGCCTTGAACCATCCGCCGCAGAGGGTGCGAGGGTCAGGGACATCGCCGCGACGCTCGCCATCACCATGCCCAGTGTGTCCGAGGCCCTGCGGTCGCTGGCGGGACGGGGATTGGTGAGGCACCCGGCGTATGGGGCCGTGACGCTGACCGCACGCGGGCGGCGCGCCGCCAGCGACGTCAACCGGCGTTACGAGGTCTTGCGGCGGTTTTTCATCGACGTTCTCCATGTGGACCGGAAAATCGCCGAGCGGGAGGCCTGCGAAATCGAGCATGTCACCGGTCCCGACACGCTGCGCCGGCTGACCGCCTTTCTCGACTATGTCTCGCGCTGCCGTATGGATGTGCGGCCCGTGATTGTCCATTTCCACGAATACCTGGAATGGCGTCTCAATGGGGATTACTGCCACGACTGCGAGGGCGGCGACCGCCGTCCGGCAAACTGCCCCATGCCGGACGGTCCCTTGGGCGCGCGCGCAGCCGGGTGAGTTTTTTTTGACCGATAAGTTTGGTATACCTAACATTGTCAGAAAACAAACCTTCAGGAGGAAATGAAATGAGCCGTAAGAACCCTGCACGCGCGAATCGTCGCCGGACCGCCTGGCTTCTCGCTGTCGCGCTGGCCGCCGCCTCGCCAGCCCACGCCGACCGCCGCTCGTATGTGTGGTCGTACGAATACCAAACCAAGCCCCCTGGCGGCGTCGACTTGGAACATTATCTCACCAGCAAGACATCCAGCACGAAAGCGGCCGTACAGACCGCATGGGAGCAAAAGATCGAACTGGAAATCGGCCTGACCGAACGCTGGGACTTTTCCGTCTATCAGATCTTCAGCCAGCCGCCCGGCGGCTCATTTCAGTACGATGCCTTCCAATTTCGGACACGCTATCGGCTCGGTCAGGCCGGTCAGTGGCCCGTTGATCCGTTGCTCTATGTCGAGTATCACCGCCCGAGTGACTTGGGACGTCCCAACAGGTTCGAGGGGAAGCTGATTCTCGCGCATGACATCCGCCGCGTCAATCTCGTTGCTAACCTGATCGAGGAGGTCAATTTTGCCCCCGGCGTCGAATGGAAGACAGGCTACACTGCCGGAATCTCATTCGAACCCCGCCCCATCGTGAAGTTCGGGGTCGAGGTTTACGGCGGCCTCGCCACTCAAGGGGGAAAGACTCACAACTTAGGCCCGACTATCTCGCTGGCACGGGACAAATGGTACTACACAATTGGCGTCGGGTTCGGACTCAACAAGGCTTCAAACGATATCGAGGCGCGTGCGATTCTGGGAATTGACCTGTGACCCGGCGACGATTCGCCATGGCGGCTCTCGCCGTTGCGATGGCCGCCGCGCTGGTTCTGATGCTCCTGCCCGGTTGCGGCGGGACAGGTCCGCGCGGTGATGGTTCGGCTGGTTCGAGGCTGTACTACGCCCGCTGCCGTTCGTGCCATTCTCCCTACGATCCCGCATCGAAGACAGTGGGATGGTGGCGCGACAATCTCGACCGCTACGCGCAACGGGCCCATCTAACGGCATCCGAGCGGGACTCGGTCATGGCATTCGTGGTGCGAGCAAAAGTCACAGACTCGCTTCATCATTATTGACATGAAAGCGAAAGCTGCCTTCCCGCCTTGGGTGGGTCGTCACTGTCGTTGCCAAGCCTGGCGTTGAAGCGTATATTCCCCCTGTGAAATCACCCCGCTTCCACGAATCCCAAGTTTGTTTGCACACAGGAATGAATGCTCAACTTCCGGATTGAGAGCACATCGGGCGCAGCACGGGCTGGTATTCTGGAAGTCAATGGCCATGTCGTGCCCACTCCGGTCTTCATGCCGGTGGGCACGGCGGGATCGGTTAAGGCCATGCCGCCCTGCGACCTCGCGGCGCTGGGCGCGCCCATCGTGCTCGGAAACACCTACCACCTCTATTTGCGTCCTGGGGTTGACATTGTCCGTCAGGCCGGTGGCCTGCACCGTTTCGCGGCCTGGCCGGGCGCCATCTTGACCGACTCTGGCGGCTATCAGATATTCAGTCTTCAGGAACTTCGCAAGATCGAAACCGACGGAGTGCGCTTCCGATCGCATCTCGACGGATCCGAGCACTTCTTCACCCCGGAAGATGTTTATGAAATCCAGATGGGGCTGGGCAGCGACATCGCCATGGTTCTCGATGTTTGCACTCCCTATCCCGCGACGGAAGCCGCTGCTGCCTCTGATCTTCAAGTGACACTCGAGTGGGCGCGCCGGTCAAGAGCGCGATACGAATCCGTCAACGCGATATTGCATACAAGCTTATATGGCATTGTTCAAGGATCAGTTTATGCGTCTCTGCGACGGCAATCGGCCATGCGTCTGGTGGAAATCGGCTTTGACGGATACGCCATCGGTGGTCTCTCGGTCGGGGAACCAAAAGAGGCCATGTTCGAGATGGTGGCGGTATCGGCCGAGTCTCTGCCAGCCAGCCAGCCACGATATCTAATGGGGGTCGGTACACCCGGAGACATCGTGCGTGCCATCGGTATGGGAGTCGACATGTTCGATTGTGTATTGCCGACACGCAATGGCCGTAACGGGACCGCCTTCACGCCCGATGGCCCGATTCCCGTCAAGGCCGCGCGATATTCCAGGGATTTCACCCCGATCGACTCCGACTGTGCCTGCCAAACCTGTCAGAATTACACCCGTGCCTACCTGCGTCATTTGTTCAATGCCAGGGAAATCGCCGCAATGATGTTGACGACGCGCCATAATTTGCATTTCTACCTCGGATTGGTGCGCCGTGCGCGGGCGGCGATTGCCATGAATGAGTATGACCAGTTTGCTGAGACCTTTTTGAACCGATATGTTGAGAGCGTTTCCGTCAATGACTAAGGAGGACGAGTGTTGAATGTATGGCCCGCTATGGGGACGACGCCGACAGGCGGCGGAGCAAATAACCCCAACCCGCTTTTGACCTTTCTCCCGTTTGTTCTGATGATTGTGGTGGTCTGGTTTCTGCTCATCCGGCCCCAGAGAAAGCGGCAGAAAGAACACCAAACCATGCTCACCCAACTGTCCAAAGGGGACAAAGTGGTCACCAACTCCGGGATGCTCGGCACGATTGTCGGCATCAACGAGACCCGTGTTACGCTGCGGGTCGGAGACGATACCAGAAACGAGACCAAGATCGAGTTTCTGAAAACCGCGATCGCGGGAAAACTGGACAAGGAGTAGGGGCGACTCCTGGATTTGCTGGGAATACACCCGGACAGACTCTCAGGATGTATCGATGATCTATGACATTCGCCTCTACGGTGACCCGGTGCTGCGCAAACCTGCTATGCACGTCACGGAATTTGACGAGTCCCTGCGCCAGTTGTCCAATGATCTTGTCGCGGTGCAGGAGAAAGCGGGCGCGGTCGGCTTGGCGGCGGTCCAGATCGGTGTGGGATTGAGGGCGTTCTCGGTCGACGGGACACAGCTGCAGCGTCGTGGCCGACGCGAGGTCCTGATCAATCCGGAACTCGTCGAAGCGACAGGGGAGATCGTCGACGAAGAGGGGTGCCTGTCATTTCCGGGGATTTTCGTGAAGATCGCGCGCCCACGCTGGGTGGCGATTCGTGCGCAGGACATCAACGGCAGGAAGCTGGAGCGTGAGGCCGATGGCTTCCTCGCGCGTGCATATCTTCATGAAATTGACCACCTCTGCGGGCGTCTCTTTATCGACCGGATGGACCCGGACACGCGGGCCAAACTTGTGGGAAAGATGCAGGCGATGCACGCGAAGAGGAGCCCGCTGCACAGTGCGTCGCCGCTGGCCCCCAGCCGTGAAGATGACGCGTGAAGGTGATCTTTTTCGGCACCGGCGCGTTTGGGCTGCCGACGTTGCAGGCCATCCATTCGCGGCCGGAATATGACCTTTGTGGCGTTGTCACCGGTCCTGATAAGCCGCAGGGGAGAGGACAAAAGATTTTGCCGACACCAGTCGGGACGTGGGCCGAGGAGCACAGTTTTAGTCCAGTCTGGAAGCCGGATAGACTGCGTGCCCCGGAGTTCGCGGCGTGTTTGCGTGAGGTGAACGCCGACGTTTTTGTCGTGGTCGCATACCGGATTTTGCCGGAAAGGGTCTTTGTATTGGCACGCCATGCATTCAACCTTCATGCGTCTCTGCTGCCCGCCTATCGCGGCGCCGCGCCGATTCCGAGGGCGATCATGGCCGGGGAGGCGGTCACCGGTGTGACAACGTTTCTCTTGCAGCAAACTGTCGACACCGGCGGGATTCTCCGGCAGAAAAGCACGGCCATCACGCCCGGGGAAAACGCTGGCCAATTGACGGACCGTCTCGCGCAGATCGGCGCCGGGTTGGTGAGCGAGACGCTAAAGATGATAGCGGATGGCCCTGTCGTGCCGCGCCCACAGGACGAGTCGATGGCCTCCCCTGCGCCGAAGATCGAACGGGAAGACCGGCTGCTGGATTTCAATGCTAACGCGACAGAGTTGATCAACAGGGTACGTGCGCTCGCTCCCAGTCCCGCTGCCCTTGCCCGGTTCCGTGGGAAACTCGTTAAGATGCTGGCGCTCGACGATGCGGAACGGATGACGGATCATCCGGTAAAAGCGAAGGCCGGAGGGCGGGCATTACCGGGTGAGATTCTGATCGCCGATCCCCGGTCCCGCTTGGTCCTGGCGTGTGGCGATGGTGCGCTCACGGTGGGATTGATCCAGCCGGAAGGAAAGGCCTGCCAGTCCGGAGCCGAATTTGTGCGGGGGTACAGGGTTCAGGCTGGCGAGCGCTTTGAAAGAGTGTAGTATCACCGGAACACCCTCAATTCCTCCCGTGCAGGGAGATCGGATGTAAGGGGTCGGCCGGCCAAATGCAACTAATGTAACTGGAGAGATTGGATGGAAATTACAACTATGACAAAACCACCGAACAAGAACGCCAACGCGCCCAGTCGGGCCAAACGCCAGCCGCAGGACAAGGCGAATCAGCGCAAGCCGCGCCGCCCACGGTGGGAACCGCTGCCCGGGCCGCTGCCGCCGGTCAAGAAGGACATCATCATTAACGCCGGCGACGAGGAGACGCGGATCGCCATCCTCGAAAACGACAAGCTGGTCGAAATGTGGTACGAACGTCCCGAAGAAGTGAAACTCGCGGGCAGTATCTATAAAGGGATCGTGACTTCGGTCTTTCCCGGCATGCAGGCGGCTTTTGTCGAGATCGGCGAGGCGCGGACCGCCTTTCTCCATGCCTCCGACATCGGCAAAACCGTGGAAGGAGATGAAGACAGCGAAGAGGTCGGCGACACCGAACCCAAAGCCGAGTTGATCCACAAAGAGTACCGCGCCAATATCCAGGATGTGATCAAGAAGGATCAGGTCCTCCTGGTTCAGGTTACCAAGGAACCCCTCGGCACCAAAGGCGCGCGTCTCACGACCCGGGTGTCGATTCCGGGACGCTTCGTCGTGCTGGTGCCCGATGAAAACCGTGTCCGCGTCTCCAAGCGCATTCTCAATTGGGGGGAAAAGCGCCGGCTGCGCGAAGTACTTGATCCGTTGCGTCCCGACGGATGCGGCCTGATCGCCCGCACCGAGGCCGAAGGCTGCGAGGCGAAAGACTTCAAGAACGACATCAAGGACCTGGTCAAAATCTGGAAGCAGGTCAAGAAGGATGCCGAAAAAAAGACCGCCCCCTATTGTCTCTATCGCGAAAAAGACCTCACCGGTTCTCTGCTCCGGGACATCTTCACCGATGAAGTCGAACGTCTTGCCGTCGATGACAAAGATCTGTACAAAGAGGTGGTTTCCTTCTGCAAGAATGTTGCCCCGAAGCTGAAGGACCGCGTGGAATACTACAAGGGTGACGTGCCGATCTTCGACCTCTACGGCATCGAGAGCGAGATCGAAAAGATGCTCGAGCGCAAGGTCTGGTTCAAACGCGGCTGCTTCCTCGTGATCGATCAGACCGAGGCGATGGTGACCATCGACGTCAACACTGGACGGTATGTGGGCAAGACCTCGCAGGAAGACACGATCCTCCATGCCAATCTCGATGCGGCGCACGAGGTGGCGCGCCAGGTCCGTCTGCGCGACACCGGCGGGCTGATCGTGATTGACTTTATCGACATGATGCATCACGCCAACCGGCGCCATGTCTACGAGGAGTTCAAGATGGCCTTCGCCCGCGACCGCGCGAAGAATTCGATCGCGCCGATCTCCGAGTACGGCCTGATCGAGATGACCCGCCAGCGCATCCGGCCGTCGATCCTCCTGACCCTGTCGGATCCGTGCCCGACATGCAACGGCACGGGGCGCGTGCTTTCGGCTGAGACAGTGGCTGCTAAGATCGAACGCTGGTTCATTCGCGCCCGGCTGGCATCCGATGTGCGCAATTTCCGCCTTGTGGTGCACCCCGTTGAGGCCGAGCATCTGACCAAAAACAGGGAAGAACGACTCAAGCGCATCCGCAAGATGATCAAGCGCAACATCGAGCTGGAGGTCGATCGGTTGCTTGCGCCGGACAGGTTCCGTGTTTTCGCCGCCGATGACAATGTCGAGCTCTCCGAAATGTTTGATCCGCGGCTGGTGAAGTGATCGCGCGCTCGGCAACATCAGTCCTGGAATCGTCGCCCGCGCCGTCGGCTCCACTCCACCGGCAATTTGCCCCGGAAGAATGGTGCTGCTACCAAACTATGGGGTCTTGGCGTGGAGGGGGCATTCGGACGGGCGATGCGAGAGACGGCGTACATATAAGGCCTTTGCTGCGCGCGCGTCGGGCCATACGTCTTTCTTGGA
>JAVHPP010000010.1:0-5076 GCA_036170655.1 Candidatus Zixiibacteriota bacterium
GGCAATATCCTAAAAGAGGATTTTGGAGCTATCTGGCAAAAAGGGGATTGCTCGATCCGGCATCGATTGCGCGGTTCGTTGACCGTGCCAATGCCGATTGGATTGTCCACGCGGCAGCCATGCCCGATGTCGATCGTTGCGAGCGAGAGCCCGAACTGGCGCGGGCGGTCAATGCCGTCGCCACCCGTCATCTGATGAACGCAGTTGTCCGTACGCGTTGCCGTGTTCTCTATCTGTCCACTGACTACGTTTTCGATGGCGCGGATGGTCCTTACGACGAAGGCGCGGTCCCCAGGCCGATTAACGTCTACGGACGCACCAAGCTTGAAGGGGAACAGACCGTGCAAGATGCTGGATCAGAGCATCTGGTCGTGCGGTCTGCCAGTTTCCTCGGTCTTGGTCTTCCGGGTCGTCCGACCTTCGCCGAGACCATGGTGAACACGATGCTCCACGCGCCGCCGCTCCTGGCGGCGGTCGATCAACAGTCCAACATCACTCCGATTGTATCCCTTGCCAAGGCGGTTGTCGAGGTCTGTGAATGCGGTGCCAGCGGAATCCGTCACATCGCCGGCGACAGGATTATCTCACGCTGGGGATTTGCCCAGATGCTGGCACGGCTTTTCGCCATCCCCGATGCTGCGGTCAGACGTGTCAGGTACCTGGAACTCAAACGCTCCGCCCTCCGTCCCCTCAACGGGGGCCTGGTCACCATCCACGCGTTGCAGACCCCGCAGATTCTTCTTGCCAACGCGCTGCGTGACTGGAAACAACAACTGGAAGATCATCCGTAGAAACAGGTGAAAGCACGTTCGTTACCGTCCTGAGATTGGAATTTATTTCCTCTTTGGCGTTTGATTGTTTCCTTGCAGCGACAAAATACCCCCTCAGTTCCGCCTGCATATTTCCTCTTCGGTCCTGTAAGTCATTGTCCTCCAGACCGATGTGGTGTCGTACCCACACCTACCGCAAAGTCGGCACAGGCTTTGTAACAGGAATGGCGACGGGTTTGTTGAAGTGCCTGATGATGGAATCGGGCCTCCGCCCGCAAATGGACTCTTCGCCATGGGAAGGTGGGGATGAAGACGTCACGTTCTACTTGGTTCTGGTTGTTTGTTGTCTTCATTTTTGTCCTCTATTGTCTTGCCTGGCAGAGACCGTTTTGCCAGACCATCGACCAGCGCTCGATGCAGTGCGAAAACGTGCTCCCATCCGATTGTCTTACGGATACGGTGCTGCCGCTGAGATCATCCGGTAGTACTAATCGTTGATCCGGAAGAATCTTCCTGCGCCGCGAGAAATCCCTGCGCATTTCACATCCTTCGTGGACCCCCAAGGCCAGGAAGAATGACTCGCGTCGCAACTAAACTGCAGCCGGGCCAATGACTTGCGCGACCACCGGCCCGCTCACACGACATCGGCATGAAACCTGATACATATTTTGAATGAGGATGCTGAACGCTGGCCCGCCAAATGATCTTGATTCGCTCACCGCAGTGGTGCTGGCTGGTGGTCGTGGAACTCGATTGCTCCCCTACACAACTTCGTTTCCCAAGCCGCTGATGCCAGTTGGAGATTCTCCTGTTCTGGAGATTCTCGTTCAACAGCTCGCCCGCGATGGCTTTCGCCGGCTGATCTTTGCCGTTGGGCATCTCGCCGAGTTGGTTGAAGCATATTTTGGTGATGGATCACGCTGGGGCGTGTCCATCGAGTACGCGCGCGAAGATCAACCTCTCGGTACGTCCGGGCCGCTCAAGAATTTATCTGATCGCCTGCCGGATCACTTCCTGGTTCTCAATGGCGATGTCCTGTGCGACTTGGACTTCGCCACATTTCTCCGGAGCCACAGAAACGGACGGCCGCCGCGTCTCCTGACGATATCGACTCACCAGCGAACTCTCCGCTCCGAGTACGGCGTTCTGACGATCAGTCCCCATGGGACAGTCACCGACTACGTTGAAAAACCCGCCTATGCCTTGTCTGTTTCGGAGGGAGTCTATGCGTTTTCCCGGCGTGTCATCAGATGGATCCCAGATAACGTGCGATTCGACTTCCCCGATCTGGTCACCGCACTGCTGACGGCCGGGGAATCTGTCGTGGCGGTTGATCACGACGGTCTGTGGTTGGACATCGGGCGCCCGGAAGACTACGAACGTGCCCAGCAACTGATCGCGGAACATCCGGCGCGGTTTGCGGTCAAGCAACGCCCAAAACGGGAACGGGACACCAACAAAGCGAAGATGGTTCTTGCCGATGGTTCACCATGAATAGCCAAAGCCATTGAGGCAAGGGTGCGCAGATGGCGGGAGACGATTCTCTCAGGCGGATGGTAACGCCCACCAAGGAGAGGCAGGGTTACTAAGAATGAAGCGGCAAGATCCTTCGGCACAACCGTGGAACACCCTGGATCGTCCGGTCCGGATCGCCGACTCCGATACGGTCATGGGGACGGTGAGCAACAGGATTCTTCGGTTCACACGGGTCACGCCGGGCTCATCGTCACGCGTCGATGTGACCGATACCCGCAAGTTAAAGGGAAAGATCGCCCTCGTTTCGGGGGCGTCTCACGGCATTGGGCACGCCATCGCTTTGGCGCTGGGACGTCAGGGCGCCTCTGTTGTCGTCAACTACTGCAGTTCCCATGTGGAGGCGGAGGCGGCTTGTATGATCATCCGTGCGGCCGGGTCGTCTGCCTACCCCATCCCCTGCGATGTGGCCGATGCCGATGCCTGCAACAGGATGGTCGAGGAGACACTCGATGAGTTCGGGCAGATTGACATTCTGGTCAACAATGCCGGCATCCGCGCGGACGCGCCTTTCCATCTGATGCACCGGCAGCAATGGGACACGGTCATGCGCACCAACCTCGACGGTGTCTACAATCTGACGCGTGCGGTCATCAATCCCATGCGGCAACGTGGTTATGGACGGATCATCTTCATTACGGAGTCATCTTTGCGGTTGGCGGCTGATGCCCACGCCAATTTGGCCGCCAGCAAGGCCGCGCTCACTGGATTGGCGCGTGGTCTCGCGGGCGAGAATGCCCATCTGGGAATCACCGTGAACTGCGTGTGCCCCGGCGTCATCGATACGCGCCGCATCCAGCGCTTCACCGCGGCGGAACGGGAGACGATTCTCGCCAGGATCCCCACGGGCCGGCTGGGGCAGCCGGATGATGTCGCTGAGGCTGTGGCATTCCTCGCATCGGATATTGCCGGATACATCACCGGGCAGGAGCTGCATATCGACGGCGGACTGTCACTGCACTAACGGGTGTGTTGAGAAACCTAACCGCCGGCCTGTACCTCAAGAGGTCACCCCCGCGAAAGCGGGGGTCCACTGGGAACCGCGATAGAGAAAATGGATTCCCGCTTGCGCGGGAACGACAACCAGAAGGTTTTTCAACACTGATCTCGGTCAACTTTGACTTGGGTCTGCCGATAGAGAACGACCAGACCTGCCGATACATGACCAAAGGGGCTTGTTGAAAAACCTAACGAGCGGCCAACACCCCAAGATGTCACCCCCGCGAAAGCGGGGGTCCACTGGGAAGGCAACAGAGAAAATGGATTCCCGCTTTCGCGGGAAAGACGATTGGAGGGTTTTTCAACAGGCCCCAAAGGAGACGGCCACGGGGCGTCGCAACCGCCCGGGATGGCGTAGCGCCTCCTTGATACCAAATGTGCAGGGTATCCATCATGAATCTATTTGGCTCATTGGTCGTCGCCGGGTGCGTAGCCCTTCTGGGAGCCACTGCATCCGAGTCCGCCGTTATCAATACGGTTCAGACGGGCACTACAACCCTTGGATCGGGGGTCTCACAAGTGAACGTGACAATCCCCACAGCACCCCTTGCTCAATCGGTGTTGTTCTTTGGCGCGCAGGAGGACAATGTGGATCCCGCCAACGGAAATGTTCGGGGGCAACTAACCACCGCCACGAATATCGCCTTCAACAGGGCTGGCACGGCCACCACTGTGGCGGTCAAATGGTACGTGGCCGAGTTTGCCTCCGGTGTGTCCGTGCAACGGGGTTCTCAAACCATGACGACCGACACGGTCAATGTCACATTGACTTCCGTCGATCTGGCTAAGTCCTACGTTCTGGTTTCCTACCAGGATACAGGATCGACATACGGGGTAGCGGATTTCTACCGTGCCCGGCTGACCTCTCCGACCAATCTCGAACTCTCCAAGCAGACCGGGGGGGGCACCGGCGCTGTGGTGGAATGGCAGGTGGTTGAATTGACCGCCGGAGGAACTGTCCAGAGGGGTGATCTCAGCTTCCTGAGTTCAGATTCCTCCAAAACGGCGGTTATCAGCGCTGTCGATTCGACCAAAGCCTTTCTCATGGCATATTGGAATGTGGGCGGCGCCGGGATTGCCCCCAACTTCATCCGTGGCCGCATTACCTCAGCAACAGGACTGACATTCGACCGCGCGGACACGGGGACGACAATCAACCTGACTTACTATGTTGTGGGACTGAATGATGCGAGCACGGTCCAAAACGGCAACACGAACTTCCTCAGCACCGAGACAAGCAAGGGAGTCACGCTCAGTACAGTGACCCTGACTCGTTCAGTCGCGTTTCTCAGCGGGAGAGGGTATGGGGGAAGCACAGCGGCTAACGCGGACAATCCAGGGCCGGGATGGTTTACCGCTGATCTGACAACCACAACCAATTTGCAACTGACGCGCGGGGTGACCGGCAGCGCGACGGCCGACGCGGCATGGTTTGTTGTGGAATTCAGCAATAAGAGCGTGACTGTGAGCAACTCCGTTTTCGCCTTCGGAACACGCCCGGTGAGCACGTGGCTTGCCGACTCCAGTGTGCTCACCAACGACAGCCCCGTCACCGAGAACCTGCTGGGAAAGATCTCCATCTTCGCCGACAGCGTCGGGGCCAACACATGGACACTTTCCGCTACCGCCAACGGCGCAGACCAGATTCGCGCCCAGTGGTCCGACTCCAGCTCGACGGGTCCATGGAATAACATCGCTGCCTACGATTCCGCCTTCACGATCACGACCGGGCTGGCTTCCTCCGGTTCGGTCAAGCTCTATCTCCAGATACAGA
>JAVHPP010000011.1:0-4947 GCA_036170655.1 Candidatus Zixiibacteriota bacterium
GGGAACGCCGGTCAGTGGCCACGAGCCGCTGTCTGTCTCTTTCACCGATCTGTCTGCGAATACTCCGACATCCTGGGTGTGGACGTTTGGCGATGGCGCTCAAGCGACGGACCGCAATCCCGTCCATGTCTATGACCCGGGAGTATTCTCGGTCACGCTCAAGGCCTCCAACGCGTGTGGCGATTCGACTGCAATAAAGCCGCAGTACATTCATGTCGGTGGATTCGTCCCGTCGCTGGATTCTGTCGGCAGCGCCGGCGACACGGTCTTGTTTGACGTTGTCGTCGATACGGTGTTCGGGCCGTACGATCGTCCGGTCACACTCTCCGGCCGGCTGGCGCCCACGCCCAGACGGGGCGGCATGGCTTTCTCATTCGCGAGTCCCAGCGGCACGCCGCGCTTTGCGACCACGATGCGCGCCGTCCCTACCGGTGATCTGGCGTCAGGTGACTATCAGGTCGAGTTATCGGCCATCGATCCGCGGATCACGAAGACGGCCACCCGTCCATTGCATTATGTGGGGCGGCAATACGTCGCCGTGACCCCCGACACGCTGGACTTCGGGACACGGCCATTCGGCCAGAGCGTATCGAAATTCGTGAACGTTCGCAACAGTGCGCCGCTCGCGTCGGGATATAAACTGAACTTCACGGCCGTCCGGTCAGGCTCCGGCTTCGAATTGGGGACCGCCAGCGGTAGCGTCAATCCGCAGACCGCCACGCAGGTTCTGGTCGTCTTCAGCCCCATTCAGCACAGGGAATACCTGGGTACCCTGACGATCAACTCCGATGACCCAGCCAAACCGGTGGTCGTCGTTGTGCTCAAGGGACGCGGCATCCCCGAACAGATTCCGCCGCAGGTGATCGCCACGCAGCCGCCCGGCGTCTTCGATGAAGTGCGGATCGACTCTGTCATACAATTCTTCTTCTCCGAGCGGGTCACTGCTCCGCCGGAGTCCGTGCTGGAACGTGATTCCGTCGTGACGGCAAGATCCCAACGCACGGGACGGCCGGTGCCGGGGCAGGTGACGTTCTTGCCGCAGTCGATGACGTTCGCGCCGGTTTCCTGTGTCTGGTTCCCGCCCGATGACACGATCAACATGCGGCTCAAGGCGGTGATCACCGATACGGTCGGGAACCGGCTGGATGGCAATAAGAACGGGAGCGACGAGGGCTCCCCAGCCGATGATTTCCTGTTTCGCTTCAAGACCGGGCCGGGAGTTTTCCCCGGTGACGCCGACTTGAACCGCCGTGTCGACGAGCGCGACATTCTCCCCGTGGCGCGCTATTGGGGAATGTCCGGCCCGCCCCGCGAAAATCCCTGTCAGGGCTTCGTTATGCAGTCGGCACAGGCTTGGATCCCGCGCGCCGCCACCCATGCCGACGCCAACGGTGATGGCGCCATCGATTCGCTCGATATCTGCCCCATCGCCGAGTTTTTCGATGTCGACAGCAGTCTCCCCAAGGCCGTCATCGAGGGGTGGATGGCCGAAGCGCGTCAGTGGAATCAGGATATCGTCGCGGCGCTGCTCAATGGACTGGCCGCCTGCCCGGGCGAAGTTCGTGGACGCGCCATTTTGGGCCGCTTCCTCGAAGGCCTTCAGGCAAAAAGCCCGCTGCCGGTCGAATTCTCACTCTCGCAAAATTACCCGAACCCGTTCAATCCTGCCACCGTGATCGAATACTCGCTGCGCTCACCCACACATGTGCGGCTGGAAGTTTTCGACATTCAGGGACGTCTGATTACGGTCTTGGACGAAGGCGACAGGCAGGCCGGGAACCACTCGAAGGTGTGGGATGGCCGCGATGCGAACGGGCGTTCCGTGGCTTCGGGGATCTACTTCTACCGGCTGGTGACGCCGGCGTTCCGTTTCGCCCGCAAGATGGCGCTCCTGAAGTAGACGGAGCGCCAATAACCCCAGGGTAGGTCAGGAACCCTGCACGCCTGACGATTTCCGGGAACGGCAGAAGAGGGCTCCTGACCTATGCCTGCATGGGCGACCGAAAAAGTCTTGGAAATTTCCGGCTTGTGTCTTATTATGAATGTTCTCACAGGAGAAGAAAATGGCCAAAACCAGAACATTTGCGGACAAGCTGAAGAAGGATAAGGGCACACGGCTCTGCCCGGTTTGTGGCGGCGCCATCCAGGCCGTGCGCACAGTCCAGCCCGAGATCCATCCGACCAAGGGATCGTGGAAGTTCCGTGATTGCATTGTGCTCGTGTGCAAGTGCAATCACAAAGAAATCTACGGTTAATCGGCATCACGGCCCTCGGGGATGATGCTTCCCTGATGTGCTCACGGGGGGACGCAAGCGGCGTCACCGTGCGGGGCCGTCTCCGCTTTAAGATCATGCCACTGCCTGCCTCCTTTTTCTACCATGTTATGCGGCCGGGGAGGTACCTCGGCGGCGACATGAATGGATTTGTCGCGGCGCCCAATCCAGGAGCGAAATCAGTCGTCTGGTTCTATCCCGGGCGTTATGAACGGGCAATCGCTGATCCCGCGTGGAGGCGTGGCTTTTTTCAGTTGGCTGGTGTTGACGAGCTGTCTCTTTCTCGCGGCGTAGAGTACGCGCGTGATGTTTGGGACCGGCTCACACTGCAGAACTTGCCGCCGTTCGCTCTCGGCGGATGCTTGGATCTGCGTCATGTCGATACCATTGTCTTCTGGGTCACGGATCCTCTGACCGCTGCCCATATCCCTTCGATCCTCAAGCGTCTCCGCCTCGATTCCCAACGGCCCGCCATCGGTGTTGTCGTTGACGGATGGTGGGCGCCCCGTTTCCTGAAGGATCATGTCGATTGGATCATTCCCGCGCCGTCGGCTTGGATGCCGCTGTCGCTGGTTCGGTTGCTGAAGGGCGATCCCCAATCCGCCGCGTCGTCCGATGGTCTGCTTTGCGCCAGCGCGAACTGGGATTCCATTTGGAGCGGACAAGCGGCGCCGCCGCGATTGATTCCTTCGCCGGGAGCACGCACACCCTCGTGGATCCCCCGTGCTGACGTTGACGGCGCGATGCTTGATGTCGAATTGATTGCCGTCGGCGAGGACGGATCACTCGGGACTCGCAGTGTGGAGGCAATCGTCGCCGACACGCTCGCCGGTCTCCGCGAGACGGGGGCAGAGGGCGTTCGTTTCTGTGATTCCGGGTTCGACTGTTCGCAAACCATCGCGACAACGCTCATGGAACTGTCGCGGCTCCATAACATGAAACGCATACAAGCCGATCTGCCCGCGATGACCGCCGGGGCGTTCGATTCCTTCTGGAAATCGTACAAGCCGCACCTGCTGAAGCCCGTCCTCCGGCTCCGTGTCGCAGCGGGCGATGATCCACGAGACTTCATCGAGGCCGGGCGGCGCGCCCTGAACGACGGATGGCGTGGGCTGACCGCCGTTATGCAATTCGGCAGCTTCGATCAATTCTCGCTGCTTCTGCCTGTGGTTCAGGAAATCGTGCAGGCGTGGGCTGGCGTGACGGCGACCTACACCGACAAACGTCCCCTGCGTCTGGAATACACGCCGTCACCGATTGATCACTGGCAGGGCGAGGCAGCCGAACCGCGGGAAGACGATTTCCGTCGGTTGTCGTCCGAATCCCGCCATTTCCGTGAGCATCTGTCTTCGCTGGCGGCGGTTGGGCATTTCCGCATTGAGGATGTCATCGCCCGTAACTGGCTGGCGGCATCCGGCGCAATCTGGCCCGACCTTGCTGAACTGGATCTGGCCGATCCCAACAACGACGACGCACCGCCTTTTGACTGGTGTAACTGGGTGCGCACGGGAGCAGGACTTGCCGGAGCGCCGCAGGTCCCTTTCGCGCGGTGCAAACGCTTTGCACCCACAATTCCGCCGCCGCTTGAAGCCGTCTCTTCGGTCGCCTTGACCACGCGCCATGTGGCCGCGACCGCTGCCGACCAGCTCTTCGGACGCCGCAAGCAACGTGTGGGATTCAGCCGTCGGCTCGCCTCGCCCACACGGATCCGTCTGCGGGTCCAATGGGGCAAGACTTCGGACTGGCGCTTCTATTCGCATCTCGACATGGTCCGGGCCATCGAACGGGCGATCCGCAAAGCCGGTCTGCCGGCTGGATACTCCGAGGGCTTCCATCCCCGTCTGAAACTCTCGTTTGGTCCGCCGCTGTCGTTCGGACTGATCTCTTCCGCCGAATACTTCGACGTTGTCTTGGAGCGCGGCGTGGAGCCAGCCGACATCGAGTCGCTGGGGCAGTCCTTGGCGAATGGTGTGTTCGTCGTCGATGCGCAGGGCATGCCGGCGCAGATCCCGTCATTGACTGAAATCTTGAACGAAGCCACGTATTTGGCGGAACTGCCGCTCTCCGCCGGACAGGCGGCCGAAGCGATCCAGCGCATGCTGAGCGAACCGCGCCTCCAGTGGTCCCGCCCCGATCGTCCGGACCGCCGCCCGTTCGATCCCCGTGTTTCCCTGCGGTCGGCATCGATCGAGGAAAAGGACGGCCGCGTCATCTGGAATCTCTCTGTGGCTTTGGGTGGCGAGGGGAATATCCGTCCCACGGACTGGGCATCACTGATCTTCGGATTCAACGCCGAGGAGATTGCCGGTCTGGTGATCGAACGAACAGCCATGCGGATTCGCTTGGGAGAACAGACCAAGACCCCCTTCGAGTTCCCCTGAGAGCCTCTATAAAAATGACTGGGGACGTGTGGCAAACGGCGTGATCAAATGTGTAATGCATCGGTGGGCGAGGCTTCGGGAGGGCGAGGCTCCTGCCGAGCCTCTTTTCCGCATGGGGAAGAGGCTCGGCAGGAGCTTCGCCCTCCCGTGGAGCGGATATTCATTTTGTTAGAGGCTCTAAAGATAATCCGTTCGGCCGGTGACTGATGATCGATGCCGATTTCCAGGTTGTTCATGCCGGCCAGTTGGTCTGCGTCGGAACCGTACAGCATGAGGCCGGTCCCCGGCGCGGC
>JAVHPP010000012.1:0-4908 GCA_036170655.1 Candidatus Zixiibacteriota bacterium
TCTTTGAAGGTTTCGGTGTAGGCGCCGTTCCAGCGGAGGATGGCCTGGCCGGGTTTGGTCGTCAGTTGGAAGCTGGGAGGCGCGGGAGCTTCCGGCACGCGGAAATCGGGGATGCCGTCGCCCTGATAGAAGACCGAATCGCACCCCAGCGATTCCGTGATCGCCACGATGCTGGTTTCGGGCGGTTCGCCGCTGATGAGCGTGTCCAGTTTGAGTGTGTCGACATGGTCGCAGTCGACCAGATGAGCCAGCCCACGAAATGGATTGCCGTCAGTGGGGTCTGAGTCCACCCCAGGATTGTCAAACAGCCACCCTGCCCACCGCGCGTTCGTGATCAAGTCGCTGAAGTCGAGACGGTCCAGGTAGGGCTTCGGATTGCCGAAATAAAACCGCGACTGATAATTGCTGGGATCGGCATGGAAACGGTCGCCAACGATCAGCGCAACCGTGAAGGGGACGGAATCACCGGGAGCAATCTCATCCAGCGGTCCGTAGGAGAGTGTAAAGCGCGTATCCAGTCCGTTCGCCGCATCGATGGATGCGACTCGTCCGGGGGGGGTGTCCCAGCCGCTCGCGGTGTGGTCAATCGCCGTATAGACCTGGTCATAATCAATCTCACCATTGATCATCGTCTTGTACCAGCTGTGGTCCCCCAGTGGCCACCCATACGAGCCGCCGTAGACTGTGCCGTCATTCTCACGGAACGGTCCCCAGTTGAAAAGTTGGACCCACCTTGGATGAGAAAGAGACCCAACGAGAGTCCAAAGATCCGCCCACCAGTTAAAGCTCAACCGGCCGCCCGGCGGCGCGCGGAGGATGCGGGCGCCGATTACACCGGTGATGCTCTTCTTGTCGAAGGCGCCGCCCTTTGGATCTCCGTCATTATCAGCAATCCAGGCCAGATTCAGTGGGTCCTCGAATCCCGGCACGAGCGCTGGAACTGTTCTCACGAATCCGCAGAGATCGTCATTTTGGTATTTGTCAAGTATGGCAGCGGGTCCCTCGTCCTCCTTCGGGTAATCTCCCATTACGTTTGCATCGACGTAGAAGCCCACGCATCCTTCTTTAATGGGCCGGTCAGAGACGTTTCTGATCCAATAATCTATCAGGATGAACCGCCGAGAGTACTCCTGCGACCAGACGTAGCTGGTCATGTGGACTTCGATTCCGATTGGTTTGTGAAAACTGCTGTCGAAGTCATCGAACGAGTAAAACCCGGCCGTCGTGTCATAGAAGACGGCGTCGAATTGTTGCTCCGCTTTGGCGGCAGGGTCGTAGGTTTTCCATTCCCGATGCGTGGATGTCTCGCGAATCCCCGCGTTCGAGGCGCCTCCGTTTTCCACCAGCGTGTCCGGCCAGCGAATGCAGCCGAACAAGAATCCAGCGTTTGACAGGTACTGGTGTGTTGTCCGTTTGGGGAAGATCATCCCCGAGACGCTGCCCCAAGCTGAGACGGATGCGCTGAAATCACCCACATCATGCGTCAGCACCCAGTCGTATGGGCCATCTGCGAGCCCCGCAACTTTGGCCATTTCTTGCGGATCCTTGATCCACGGCCGGCTGTTGTTCGGAGCACTGTGAGCATGAGGGGTAGACGCGAGGACGGTGAGAAAGGTCGCCAGTACGACGCTCAGTCTTTTGGGGACTGCCTCGAATCTGCTGCGGGCCTGAGGGAGCGGCATGCGCTTCTTCGATCGTTTCTCAATTGTTCGAATCATCCGGGGAATACTCACCCAGACCATCCAAACCAATACACGCCGGTCTGGACGTTATTCCCAACATTATGCAACAAATCATGGTTGTGGGAAAGTGATTGAATCGACCGCGCCAGCGGCCTAACTTCTAGTGCCGCCAAGGGCGAATCAACTTGTCCCCATTTGAACATGGGCGGTAGAGGAGAACCACATGCTGGCCAAGGTGATTTCCGCTGCCGTTCTGGGGATCGATGCCTACTTAGTCGAAGTCGAAGCCGACATTTCGCAGGTTTTGCCGGCATTTGTGACCGTGGGGCTTCCCGACGGCGCGGTGCGGGAGTCACGGGAACGGGTTCAGGCGGCGATCAAGAACTCCGACTTTCTTTTCCCGAATAAGAAAATCACCGTCAATCTCGCCCCGGCCGATATCCGCAAGGAAGGATCGGCGTTCGATCTTCCCATGGCGATCGGCATCCTCGCCGCGACCGGCCAGATCCTGCGCGAAGATTTCTCCGAGTACGTGCTGGTCGGTGAGCTGTCCCTCGATGGCGCGCTCAAGCCGATCCATGGGATTCTTTCCATGGCCATGAAGGCTCTGGCTGAGGGAAAGAAGGGCATTATCGTTCCGGAGGGAAATGCCAAGGAAGCGGCCATTGCCAAAGGACTGAATGTTTATCCGATTCAGTCGCTGGCACAAACCGTCTCTTTCCTCGAGAACGGGGACTCGGTGACGCCGTTCACCATCGACATCGAGGCGATCTTCAACAGCGCGCTGAAATATCCCGTGGATTTCACCGATGTGAAGGGGCAGCAGTTCACCAAGCGGGCGCTCGAGATCGCCGCCGCGGGCGGGCACAATGTAATCATGGTCGGCCCCCCGGGATCGGGGAAGACCATGCTCGCGCGGCGCTTCCCGACCATTCTCCCCAACATGACCTTGGACGAGGCGTTGGAGACCACCAAGATTCATTCGGTCGCCGGCAATCTTCCGGCGGGAGCCGCGCTGATCGCCACTCGTCCATACCGCTCCCCCCATCACACAATTTCCAATGCCGGTCTGGTCGGCGGCGGCTCGACACCGCGTCCCGGAGAAGTCTCACTCGCGCACAATGGCGTACTTTTTCTCGATGAAATGCCGGAGTTCAACAAGGATGTCCTCGAAGTGCTGCGTCAGCCGATGGAGGATGGCTTCGTGACGATTGCCCGCGCCGCCCTGACCCTGACCTTCCCCGCGCGCTTCATGCTGATCGGGGCGATGAATCCCTGCCCCTGCGGGTTTTTTGGCTCGCAGTCCCACGAGTGCAACTGCTCGCCGCAGCAGATCACACGGTACATGTCGAAGATTTCGGGTCCGCTCCTGGACCGGATCGACATCCATATCGAAGTTCCCGCCGTCAAGTTCAAGGATCTCTCATCGGAAGAGGCCGGAGAACCCTCGGTCGTGATCCGTGACCGTGTCAACCGTGCCCGCATCCGCCAGTTGGAGCGGTTCGCCCACGAGAAGGGGATGTACTGCAACGCCCACATGGAGTCCAAACACCTGCATGAGCATTGCCCCATCGACAACGAATCGCTCGAGCTGCTGCGCCGCGCGATCACCAAGCTGGGCCTCTCCGCCCGCGCCTACGACCGCATCCTGAAAGTCTCCCGCACCATCGCCGACCTGGAGGGCACAGTCGACATCCACCCGCAGCATATCGCCGAGGCGATCCAGTACCGGAGTCTGGATCGGAGTTTGTGGCAGTAGGTGGACAGCATGGACGAAATAGACAGGGACTGTCAGTGAACTCCGAACCGCTCATCCCCAAACACGGTGGCTACCGCCGGTTGAAGAGTTTTCAAGTGGCGGAGTTGGTCTATGATGCTACGGTGCGATTTTGCGACAAGCACATCGACCGGCGCAGCCGGACGCACGACCAGATGGTGCAAGCCGCCCGTTCCGGCGTGCAGAATATCGCGGAAGGTAGCCAGGCATCTGGGACATCGAAGAAGATGGAACTCAAGCTTACGAATGTGGCGCGTGCGAGCCTCGAAGAACTGCGGCTGGATTATGAGGATTTCCTGAGGCAGCGAAGCCTGCCCCAGTGGGACCGAAACGACCCGCGCCGCGCGGATCTGATTGCCCGGCGGCCCGCCAACGCGGATGCTGTGGCCCAGTGGGCGCGGGATGTGAAGAATGGACAGAGTGGACAGAATGGACAGAATGGACAGAATGGACAGAATGGACAGAATGGACAGAATGGACAGGCACTCCCAACGGCTCTGTCCACTGTGTCCATGCCGTCCACTCCGTCCACCCCGTCCACCTACCCCGAGATCGCCGCGAACGGCGTGCTGGCCCTGATCGCGGTGGCATGCAGCCTCCTTGACCGCCAGTTGGCCGCGCAGGCCGCCGCTTTCCAGCAAGAGGGTGGCTTCACCGAACGACTCTACCGCGAACGACACCGCAACCGCCAACCAAAATAAAAACCCCGCCCATCCGGACGGGGTTTCTGATTCCCATCTGTGACGCCGTCGGGTTATTTCACCAGCGTCATCTTCTTCGTCATTGAGTGCATCGGTGTCGTAACTCGATACAGATAGATCCCTGAGGCAACCTGGCCGCCATTCGCCGATCGCCCGTCCCAAGCAATGTCGATCCAGCCCGCCTCCGTGCGGCCAGCAGTTGACCACACGCGCCGTCCGGTGATGTCGAAGATTGTCAGCGTGTAGTCACCCGCCTCCGGCGTGGCAAACCGGATCACCGTCCCCGCGTTGAAGGGGTTCGGATAGTTCTGCTCCAGCGTGAACTCCCTAGGGATCGCCGCCGATGCATGGTTCAACTCCGCTTCGAGCACAGCCCCATCGGCGGAAGCCAGTTCATATTCCTTGATGCTTGTTCCAGACGCATTTGACAGCGGAATTGTCAGCACGCTCTGCAGCCCCGCCGGGATCGAACGTCCCGCCATACTCAGGATCAGCACCCGCAGCGTGTTCCCTTCACGATGACTGCGAATCTGCATATTCCCAGCAGACGATTCGAGCTGCGGCTGTCCGGCATCGCTCCCCGGCGGCAGGTCGATCGCAAAACGCGCGCCGCCGACCGGCACAGGCGAGTCCCAGCCGATGTTCAGCTGACTGGACGAGATATCCGCCGTGATCCGAACCGATTCCGTAGCCGCCAGTTTCGGCGCCGCCGGGAAGGGTGTCGCATCGCCTGTGATGATGCGGATCA
>JAVHPP010000013.1:0-4887 GCA_036170655.1 Candidatus Zixiibacteriota bacterium
AGAACACCAGCCACACATCGACAGCGTATCTTCAACGTCCTCTTAAGCCTCCCCGGAATACACGATGCGAAAAATCCCCTGCCATGCAACAGAAAAATGCCGTCCCAATCGGCTGTGATCCTCAGGCCGCGTGGAGAGGACGACCGCGCTGGAGATGGATCTGGCGTTGCGGAAAGGGCATCTCGATACCGAGTCGGTCGAATTCGTGTTTGAGGCGGCGCCGGTATTCGCGTCCCACTGCTGCCTGCTCGCCGGGACGTGTCTTCATCCGGGCCTTGAGGACCACGGCGGAATCGCCGAACTCCTCGATGCCGAACACTTCGATCGGCTCAATCATCTTCGGCCCGTAGACGGGATCGGCCGTCATCGTGGCCTGGATGCCCTGCATGACCGCCACGACGCGATCGGTATCCTCCTGATAGCCAACGCCGACCGTGAAGACACAGGCCGACCAATCCCTGGCGGAATTGGCGAGTGTATTGATCGAACCGTTGGGGATGACATGCACGGCGCCGGTGGCGTCACGCAAAATGACGGTCCGGAAGGTGACCGATTCGATGGTTCCGGCAATCCCGTTGATTTCGGCCAGGTCGCCAACGTGCACCTGATTTTCCAGAACGAGGAAAAAGCCGGCAATCAGGTCGCGGACGATATACTGGGCGCCAAAGCCGATCGCTAATCCCACGATCCCGGCGCCCGCCAGAATAGGTCCGATGTCCAGTCCGATCTCATCCAGGCAAATCACCCCCACGAGAACCCAGATTCCGACTGTTGAGAATGTGCGTAATAGCCCGGTCAGTGTCTTCGCGCGTTTTTGGGCGGCGATTTGCTCGACGGAGCCCCCTCCCACCGATTGTCCCAGCACGCTTTCGAGCTTCTGCAGTGCCTTGCGGATCGCCCGGACTGACAACCAGGCAACAACAACGATCAGCAGGACACGCATTAGGGCGACGCCGGTACGCGTGGCGTAACCAATCAGGAATGGTTCGAGCTTCTCCCAAGTGAATTGTGACATGACGATTCCTCCTGCGAGAGTAATGGGCGGGGTCAGTTGACTGTACAGCGATGGGAGCGATGAGAGTGACGGGAGGGCGAGGCTCCCGCCGAGCCCTTTTCTGCCCCCCACTGAAGAGGCTCGGCAGGAGCCTCGCCCTCCCGTTTGCGTTCCGATCGCCTGTTTCAGTTCATCATTATCCGGACTCATTTCGTTAGAGACTCTCAGAACTTGAGCACGGCGCCCTCGACCGTGAAACGGGCTCTGATTTCGAGCGTGTCACTCATGATCGTTCGCGGTTCTGCCGGTGAATAGGGATCAAGCGTTCCTGCCTCCCAGTGACCATCGCCGTTGAGATCGAGGTACCCCCCCAGGAGCCAGCGACCCGATGGCAGTGCAATCTCGAATGCTCCCGGCGCCGTGAGTGGCAGAGTCACAGGCGATCCCTTGGCGAGGGGCCGAACGTCCAGATGACAAATCGCACCGTTCCAAGCGCTATCGGCTACTTCCACGTGTCCGGACACCGCGCCCATTTGGGCCTGCGTCAATGGCCGGAATGTCCATGTCCGGGTCTGACTTGGCCCGCGATTCCCGTGTGTATCCACCAGACGAGCGGAGTCCAGCGTGATGACAACCGGGACAGGTGGGTTTGTCTGGGGCCATGACGAGTCCGGCGCAAAGGTGAGATGGCGCGCATCGAGCCACCGGCGAGTCCCCGTCAGTTTCGTTCCCAGGGAGTCGTAGACGCCCAGAATGTCACGGGCCATGACGGTATCGACCGGTTTGTTGAAACCGATGTGCAACGGGGCGGTCGGCGACGATACGTTGTCTGCCGTTGGGAATGATGTCCAGACGACTTTCGGACCGGTGGAGTCTGTCGGCATCGTATAGTTGAGACGACATGTACTAATCCCCATGATCTGTCCCGTGATGTCAAAGAGGGATTGGGTGCGTCCCGAATCGGGAGTGCGTGTGGCGATCTGATATGTTCCTCCCGGCATAAACTGGGTGTCATACACTGCCACGACATTGAACCGCGGCGGCGGCGGAGCGAGCGCTGTCACCGACAGAGTCTCGCCGGTGGCGGAATCGGTCAGCGTCAGCCACGCGCTGTGCCAATGCGACGTGTCCGCAGCATGGGTAAGCCCGAGGAGAATCGCGCCATCGGGTGATTCGGAACAGGCGTTAACCGCGAATGCCGTCGTGTCATACGTGTGGGCAAAGAGCCGGAGACCGGAGGCAGAGGGATGCAGAGTGAGATCCACCGGCTGGCCATCAATTGCGATCAGTTCATTCTGGTCGGGCCGGACGTTGCGATTCCTGTCGCCAAGGACCAGCACACGATAGAGACCGGGCGGGAGATACGGGAGATCGAACTGACCGTCGGTTCCCGTTTGGGTCACAAAGTCCGGTCGTGGGTATGGCCAGGTCCGGGTTGAATCGAGGCGAAAGGCAAGGACATCCAGCGCTGTCGCGGACGCTTCCGGCGTCCACACCATCCCGCGTATGCGGCACGAATCGATCTGTGCCCCGGTGGAGAAGGCGATGGTCACCGGTTCTTTGATGCGATTCTGGTGACGGTCGGCGAGCTTCGCGCCGAGCATGAAGCGATAGGTCACGTCGGAGCGCAGCGAATCGGGCCACGTGATGCGGACGATTCGTCCCGACCATTTCAGCGATGGTGTGCCAGCCAGCGGCGGCGAAACGACCAGAGCCGGAATCACGGTCGACGGCTCGACCAGCTCCGAGAACTCAACCGTGAAAGCGGCAACACGTGGGACATCGACATCGCCGGCAGCCGGCACAGTGCGCAGCACTTCGGGTGGCTTCAAATCCGGTGGGCCACCATCGGGCGTCCCTTTCTTGGCGCAGCCACCGGAGATCAGGGCCAAAACGATGATCAGCTGAAGCAAGAGCCCACGCATTGATCTGGGAATGTCCGCCGGTCGCAGCATGTAGGCTAAACTACCAAGGACATGCGTATTCGGCAATGAAAAGCCCGCGGGCAGAGTTTGACGCGCGGTCCTCGGTCAAACCGGATCGGCCGCTCGCCTACTGCCCCAGTTTGGTCTTCAGCTCTTGATTCTCGGGATCGATTTCGAGGGCGCGCCGCCATTCCTGTGTGGCGTCTTCGTGCTTGCCCTGGGCAGCCAGAATGTCGCCCAAATGGTCGTGGAGTGTGGCATCCGACTGCAGGGTGTTGAGCGCTTTGCGCAACTGCGCCTCGGCCTCCGGATAACGCTTCAGACGAAAGAGAACCCAACCGTAGCTGTCGAGGTAGGCGCCATTCTCCGGCTCGCGTTCAACCGCTTTCTGGATCAGGCGCAGCGACTCATCGAGGTGCACGCCGCTGTCGGCGTACATGTAGCCGAGATAGTTGAGAGCGGGCGCATTCTCAGGTTCGCGCAGCAAGAGTTCGTTGAAGGCGGCGGCGGCGCGGTCAAACTGTCCCCCTCGTTCCAGTGAAGATGCAAGGGCAAACCGGACTCTGGTGTCGGAACTATCTTGCGCCAGGGTCCGTTCAAACCAGACAACTGCCGAGTCGTAACGTTCGTGCCGGGAGTACGCGACGCCCAGAAAGTACCACAGAGGTCTGGGGTCGCTGACGATGCCGGCAGCCTTCTCCCCCAGCGAAACGGCGGCGGCCAGCGAGTCCTGGCTGAGCAGCGTGTTGCCGAGCTGCACCCAGGCATCGGGTATGGTGTCTTCCAGCGCGACGGCCTGTCGAAAATAGTCCTTCGCCTTTGGGTAGTTGCGCTTGTCGAAGGCAATCCGGCCCAGATAGTACAACGGGATGTACGGGACCGAGTCATTCTGCAGACTGGTGAACAGGCTTTCGGCTTTTTCCTGCCGGTCGGTGTTGTACCAGAGGATGCCCAACCGGATTTTCTCGCGCTGCGCCGTCGGATCCATGGCCAGCAATTGCTGGATTTCGGCGATAGCCGAATCGGGCTGCTCGTGGAACAGGAAGTGGTCGATCAGAAGCCGTCGCGGCATTGGATCAGGGGGAACGCGCTCGATCGCGCGGCGATAGACCGCCCGGGCGTCATCCCCGCGACCCAGCGATTCGTACGTCTGCGCCAGACCGAGAAAGGCGTTCCGGTTGGCGACCGTGGAATCGCGGCGGATCGACTCTTCGAACGCATGAGCGGCTTCTTCCAACTGGCCCGCGCGCCCGTACAGGTCTCCCGCCTCGGCGTAGAGACGGCTGTCGCCGCGCAGGCGGGCGGCACGGATGAGATCAGCGGCCGCTTCCGGGGCGTTCCCACGGCGCAACGCCAGCCGTGAGAGGTACCAGTACGCTTCGGCGTTGGCGGTGTCAATTGTCACCAAACGGCGGTAGACATCCCCGGCCTGCTCCTCACGGTTGCCATAGCGGTAGTATTTCCCCAGGAGTTCGAGCGCGCGCGCATCCTGCGGCTGCAAAACCGAGGCCACGGCGATCGCGCGATCAAGCTGGTGCATCGTGAAATAGCATTCGGCCAGGGAGAAACGAATCTCGGACGATGCCGGATCCAGACGGAGGGCATTCTCGAAGGCAGCGGCGGCGGAGGCGTAGTCGCCGGCGGTCATGGCGATGGTACCGAGCGAGTAGTACTGATAGGCGCTCGATGCCGACGCCGTTTTTTCTGGTTTGGGGACGTGTCCGGCACAGCCACTGAAAAGACTGGCGGTGAGCAACGTGCCGATCAGAATGGCAACTCGAGTACACATACGAATGAGGTTCATCTCTCTTTTGCCGTCGCGCCTGTTTGCACCCGCGCATGACGCGAAATGTGTGCATCGCGGCGCAGCCTCAATTTATACAACGAATTGGCCACGAGACCAAGAGAAAGTGCGCCGGGTGCCCGGAGTACGTGAGTGGCAGTGTGGCCGCAATCTGTGATTGCGGT
>JAVHPP010000014.1:0-4859 GCA_036170655.1 Candidatus Zixiibacteriota bacterium
GGGCATTCTCTCTGGCGCTACCATGATGTGCTGCCGGTCGGCGCCTCATCGCGCATTATCTCTCTGGGCGAGGGCGGGGCCGCGCTGATTGCGGCCCCGCGCCTGGCCGCACGTGTGGGATTGGCGTCTCTTTGGATCAAGGATGAATCGCAGAATCCGACCGGTTCGTTCAAGGCGCGTGGCATGTCGGTCGCCATCACTCGCGCAGTGGAGCTCGGGGCGCGGCGATTCTGCCTTCCCTCGGCGGGTAATGCCGCAGGTGCCGCTGCTGCTTACGCCGCGTACGCGGGGTGTGCGGCGCGTGTCTATATGCCGGCCGATTCCGGGGATGGATTCTTTGGCGAGTGTCGAGCATACGGCGCGGAAGTCGTCGCTGTCGATGGAACGATCGCCGACTGTGGACGTCGTATGACGGCCGAATGCGATCCCGCCGTCTGGTTCGACCTGTCCACTCTCAAGGAACCCTACCGTCTCGAAGGAAAAAAGACGATGGGGTACGAGTTGTTTGAAGATTTCAAGGGGGCGCTGCCGGATGTGATCGTCTATCCCACGGGCGGGGGCACGGGGCTGGTCGGTATGTGGAAAGCATTCGCCGAAATGCAGGACCTCGGGTGGATCGGTTCCGGGCGGCCGCGCATGATCAGCGTGCAGACAAAAGGATGCGCGCCGATCGTCAGCGCGTTCGAGAACGGCCAGGAATTCGCCGCGCCAGTTGCTCAGCCGCAGACGGCTGCTCTCGGGCTGCGTGTGCCGGGCGCGGTCGGCGACTTTCTCATTTTGCGCGCGCTGCGTGAATCCCGGGGGCTGGCAGTGTCAGTGACCGAAGAAGAATGGGCAGCGGGACAGGGCTGGCTGGCAACTGATGCCGGACTCTTCGCTTCACCGGAAGGTGGTGCTGCCATCGCGGGTCTGCATCATGCGGTTGTGCAGGGATTTGTCACGGAGCACGACAAGGTGGTTGTCTTCAATACCGGCTCCGGCTTCAAGTATCCTCCCGCCACTTGGCCGCGATCGGCGGCGCGATAGGATTCGTCCCCTGCACTGTTCATTGAGGATTGCACGATGAATCGAAGGTGACTGTAGGGTCGTGGGTACCCCGCCCCTGCGCTTGGCCAGAGGTACGCGGACGGATCCAGTGTGTCACGCTCAAGTTGCCCACCCGCTGTTTGTCCCAACGCACATTGGCAGTGTCTTCTCTCGACTGAACCAACCCCGGCATCCCGTCGATAATCCGTATATGGATCCTCGGAATGTTCCTGATGTCAGCGTTGTTGTGCCGATGCACAATGAACTTGATAACCTGCCTGCGACGGTTGAACGTATTGCCGCTTCTGTGGCGGCCGCCGGTTGCACGTACGAGATTGTCGCTGTCGATGACGGATCGACCGATGCCACGCGCGCGCGTCTGGAGCAGATGGCCGTCTCTGACTCGCACCTGCAAGTTGTTTCGTATCCGGTCAATCGCGGCCGGGGATATGCGCTGCGCCGCGGATTCGCCTCGGCGCGCGGACGCATCATCGCCACTATCGATGCTGACTTGAGCTATGATCCGGAGTTCATCGTGCGGATGGTCCGGGTTCTCGAGGAGCAACCGGAATCAGACTTTGTCGTCGGATCACCGTATGCCAAGGGTGGAGGGACGGTTCACGTCCCCCGCGGCCGGCTCTTGATGTCGCGTTGGGGGAATCGTGTGCTGGCTCTCGCCATGCCGGGCAAGCTGACCGCGGTGACTGGCATCTTGCGGGCGTACCGCCGTGAGGTGCTCGACGTCTTGGATTTGGAATCGAACGACAAAGAAATCCATCTGGAGATTGTCTCCAAGGCGCTGGCGGCGGGGTTTGTCCCCGTCGAGATACCGGCCGTGCTCACCGGACGATGTCGCGGCAAGTCCAAGTTTCTCCTGCGGGCGACCGTGGGATCGCATTTGATCTTTTCGTTCTACGAGAAGCCCGTCCTGCTTTTCGGTCTGGTTGGCGCGCTCTTGGTCGGCCTCGGCCTCGGAGTCGGGCTGCATCTGATTTTCCTCTGGCAGAGCGGCGTGTTGAATCCGGACCGTCCGTTGATCCCCCTGACCATGATCCTGCTGGTAGGGGGGCTGCAAGTCTTGCTGTTCGGGTTTCTCGGCTCACAGATTGTCCAAGTGCGCCGGGAAGTGTATCGCACACAAAAGAACATGAGGATGCTCACACAGACACTGGCCAAACAGTACAGGCAGGACCATCAGGGTAGAGATGACATTATCGTCACGCCTTCCGTCCGGCAGTCCCGCCCGCGTACTGCTCCGGAACACACATCGGTGGTTTGATGCGACTCCTCCTGATCACAAACCGTTATCCCACGGGCCCTGACGACACGGCGTCGCCTTGCGTGCCATACTTTGTCAATGCCGTGCGCGATTGTGGAATTGTGGTCGATGTGCTGACCCCACGGTACGGGGTCAGTCGCGACGTGACTGAGGGCGGGTCTGAGAGCCGCTCCCACAACGGTGAGGAATCTGTCTTTCGTTTCGAGACCGGCGTCTCGATTCCGATCGGTTCGTGGAATCTTTTCAGCCCCGCGGCCTGGCTGCGTCTGTTCCGATTCATGCGCAATGGGCGGCGCCTGGGAGATCGCCTCTGCGCGATGAGACACTATGATCATATCTTGGCGCTCTGGGCGCTTCCGTCGGGTCATTTCGCGCAGGCCCTTTCCAAACGGTTTCGTGTCCCGTACTCGGTTTGGTGCCTCGGCTCGGATATCTACGTGTGGCCGAAACGTCCGTTGATTCGCGGCCGGATTGCCTCCGTATTGTACGGCGCCAAACATGTCTTCGGCGACGGAGACGATCTTTGCCGGCGGATTCATCAGTGGTTGGGGATCGAGGCCGTGTTTCTTCCCTCGTTTCGTCCCCTCGCGGGCCTCGATGACCGGACTCCCCCCCAACCGACTGAGACGCCACGTTTCTTGTATCTGGGCCGCCTGCATCCGGCGAAAGGGGTCTTCGATCTCTTGACCGCGTTCGTGAAAGTGCGACAGACTCTGCCCGGCGCCACGCTCCGATTTGTCGGCGACGGTCCCGCGGTGGGCTCGCTGCGGGAGCGTGCGATGCACTTGGGTCTTGCCCCAGGGGATGGACACAGGACCGGAGAGGTGACAATCGTCGGAGCGGTTTCGCAGGATGGAGTGGTCAAAAGTCTCAAGGAGTGTGATTGTGTGGTGATTCCGACTCGCTCCGACAGCGTGCCTCTTGTTTTCACCGAAGCGGTCCAAGCCAGGCGGCCCATTGTCGGTACCGATGTCGGTGATCTCGGTGCCATGATCCGTCGTTACCACGTGGGACTTGTCACACCATCGGCTGATGCGAATGACTTGGCGGCAACGATGATCCAAGCGGCGCGTTCGCCAGTTTTCGACATGGAAGGCCGTGACCGGTTGTTGGATCGCTTTGACCCACGGCATGCCGCAGAGTCGTTCTGTACGACGGTATTCCGCGCCCCGGACCAGCCATCGGCGTCTCGACGACAGGTGAATGTTGCCTCCTGCGCGTCGCCGTGATTCATTAGCACTTGAGTAAGGCCTTTCTCACTGGGGAGTGGCCAAGTGGTAAGGCTCCCGGCTGTTAACCGGGTAAGCGCAGGTTCGAATCCTGCCTCCCCAGCAGATTCTCGCGATATGTCATATCATGACAGATGGTCAGGAAATGTTGTTGCCATTTTGCCGGCGGTCACGTATGATTCATACGTATGAATGAATCGCGCGACACGCGATCCGCCCTGCTGGCCGCCGCGCGGAAATTGTTCGCCCGGCACGGATACGAGGGGGCCTCGATCAAGGCGATCACATCGCTGGCCCATGCCAACCTGGGAGCAGTGACCTATCACTTCGCCACCAAAGAGAGACTCTACCACGAGGTCCTCACGTCCGTCGGCGAGCCCTTCCTGCAACACCTGGCGGAAGCGAGCGAGACACCGGGAACGGCTCTGGAACGGATCGGGGCCTTGGTCCGTGTGTTTTTTGAGTATCACGCCGTCAATCGCGACATGCCGTCTCTCATGCTGCACGAAATGGCGTTGAACCGGCCAGTGCCAGAGCCGCTCCGTCGAATCATGGGACGGATCTTTGGGATTGTGACTCGCCTGGTTGAAACGGGCCAGAAGGATGGGAGCATTTTGGCTGGCGATTCCGCCCTCCTCGCAGTCAGCGTCGTTGCCCAGCCTGCGTATATCACGATCATGCGGAATCCCCTGCGCGAAGTGGCGGGACTCGATCCGCAGGACAAGGGAATGCGCGAGCAGATCATCCAGCACATGATCTCTGTCATGCGACGCAGTCTGGCTGGGCCGCGACAAGACAAATTGGGTGGCACATCCGGCGGGCGGCACGCGGGAGCGGCTGCCCCCATGCGCGCCAGCCCGCCACGAAGGAGGACCCGTTAATGGATCGGTTTAGGCACGCTGTGGTGACGATCTGGGTGATTGTACTGATCGGGTGGCTCACGACATCGGCGTATGCGTCGTCGGACACGGTCAGTCTGTTGTTGACGCAGGTGGTCGAGCAGGCGCTGGCGCAGCATCCCTCTGTAGCGCTGGCAAAGGCCAGACGCGACGAAGCGCGCTCGTCGGTTCGTGAGGCGGCCGCATCCTGGTTTCCCACCATCGCGCTTGGCGCCAACATGACCGAGTACGAGAAACCGATGCTGGTCGCCCCATTGCACGGGTTTGATCTGCGGACGTCTCCTCTGTTCGACGGAACGTTGATTCAGGGGGGCATCTATGCCGACTACGCGTTGTTTGATGGCGGTGCGGGCGAGGCGAAGATTCGCCGGGCGCGCCGTCAGACCGAGGCGGCGGATGCCGGCCTCGACGCCACCCGGCAGGCGT
>JAVHPP010000015.1:0-20822 GCA_036170655.1 Candidatus Zixiibacteriota bacterium
GCCATTCTGGCGGAGGTTGCTCTGTTCGTTGACGACGCAATGCTGACGCCGGAAGCGGTCGGCTATGGCGCCGGCCATCGTGAAATTGACGACCGTCCCAATCTTCTTCGCGTCACGTTGGGAGTGGCCCCGGAAGTTTATGACACGGATCGGCTGTGGCTGGCGGCCAGCGATGTTGACAACACGCGACCCGAAGTGTTTGACTGGCTGGCTGATCGTCTCCGCAGTGTCGGGGCGATCGACGTCATGTTCAGTGGTGTGTCTATGAAGAAGGGACGGCGCGGCATCAGGGTGGAAGCATTGTGTACGAGCGAGTGCCGAGCACGTGTGGCGGAGCTGATCCTTGCAGAAACGGGGTCCTTGGGGGTACGATGGCATCCAGTGACGCGGACCAAGTTGCCGCGTCGCACGGAGATGATCGACACGCCATGGGGACCGATCGCGATCAAGATCGCCTCAGCGCCCACGGGTGAACGGGGGATCCCGGAGTATGAAGACTGCCGGCGCGCGGCGGAAATAAGCGGAGAACCGTTGATTGCGATCATCGATGCAGTGACAGCGTTGTATGTGCAACGTCGCCGTCAGGGCGACTCTTTGCTTGGAGGGGAGTAGCACATGACGGCAACAGGCATCTGGGTTTTTGCACAGCAAAAGAAGGGCGTCATCTCTCACAGCGCGTTTGAACTTCTGGCCGTGGGACGCCGCTTGGCCGATGAAACTGGCCAAGCGCTGACGGGTGTCCTGTTTGGCGACGGGGTCAAGGATGCTGCCGTAGAACTGACACGGCGGGGCGCCGATCGTGCGATCGTGGCCGACGATCCCAGCCTCGGCGACTTCGTTGATGATCTGTATGCAAATCTGCTTGTGCAATGGGTCAAATCCGAGTCACCGCAGATTTTGCTTGGCACCGCCAGCTTTTATGGCAAAGCGCTCTTCCCCCGTGTGGCGGCCATGCTCGACTGCGGTCTGGTCGCCGATGCTGGCGCGGTGAGCCTGACGGATGGCCGGATGACTGCCATCAAGGCCACCTACGGCGGCAAGGCGTTCAGTGAGTACACCTTTTCTGCGAAACGGCCCGTCGTAATCACCATGCGTCCCAAATCCTGTCCGGAAGCGCCGGAGAAAAACGGTTCCGGAACTATCCAAACGCGCGAAGTGAGCCGAGACATCGTGGCTTTGACCACGGTGAAAGATTCTGAAGTGGCCGGGGCCGGCACGGTCAACCTCAATGAAGCCGATATCATCGTATCTGGTGGCCGGGGGCTGAGGTCGCCGGAAAACTATCGGTTGATCGATGAACTCGCACAGGTTCTGGGTGCGGCGTCGGGCGCTTCACGGGCGATCGTGGATCCGGGTTGGGTCCCCTATGCCAAGCAGGTGGGGCAAACAGGGAAGACAGTCAATCCCAAGCTCTACATTGCCTGCGGGATCTCCGGCGCCATTCAACACCTCGTGGGCATGCAGTCATCGCGTGTCATCGTTGCGATCAACAAGGATCCGGATGCCCCCATTTTCAGCGTTGCCACCTATGGAATCATTGGCGATCTGTTCGAGTACCTTCCCGAAATCACACGCGTCCTGCGCGAAAAGATGGGGCGTTGACGACGGGTACCATCGCGGTCGTGATTGTGCAATCCCCACACGGATTCTCCCCATAGCGATCCCGCAACCGTAAGTCGCCCGCTCGTCTGCCGGGACTGAATGGGCGTCATCCTACGCATCATCCTGCATCATCGCCGCGTCCTGCCGTGAATTAGTCTCATTATCCCTGTGGACCGGTGCCTTTGCGCCGATACATGCTGAGGGAGATGCAGGGGAGTTTTCCTGCCAACAGGCGAGCCCAACGCGAGACGGGGAGAATTAATGAGCATCTTGCTGGAGATCATTGAGTGGACTGATCCTTCGGGCGAAGAGATGATCCATCGGATCCCCGAGGAGGGATCGGCGGACCTCAAGTGGGGAGCGCAGTGCATCGTCAGAGAGTCGCAGTCGGCCGTTTTTTTCCGCGATGGCAAGGCCTGTGATGTGCTGGGGCCGGGACGGCATACGCTGACTTCGCTGAATTTGCCCATTCTCACACGCCTTCTGTCACTGCCGTGGGGGATGAAATCGCCGTTCCGCTGCGAAGTTTACTTTCTCAACCACAAAGTCTTCACACAACTCCGATGGGGGACGACTCATCCCGTGGCGTTCCGCGACCGCGAATTGGGTCTGGTCCGGCTGCGCGCGTTCGGGAACTATACGGCCAAGATTGTGGAACCTCTGCTGTTTCTGAACTCGATTGTCGGGCGTCAGGCGATCTATACAACCGGTGATATCGCCGATTACCTGCGCGATGTGATCGTCTTCCGTCTGACCGACCTGTTCGGGGAGGAGCTTGGCACGATCTTCGATCTTCCCCGGCACTATGAAGAGTTGGCATTGGCGGCCAGGGAACGGATCAAGATCGAGTTCGAGAAGTATGGGCTCTCATTGATCGACTTCTACATCACGTCCATTACGCCGCCTGAAGAAGTCCAGAAAATGATCGATGCCCGTGGCGGCATGGCCGCGGTGGGAGATCTGAACCGCTTCCTTAAATTTGGCCTGGCGAAGGCATTTGCCGAATCCGGCGGGAGCTGGCCCGCGGCAGGTGCGGGTGTCGGCATCGGCGCGGGTGTCGGACTGATGGTCCCCGGAATTCTCTCCAAGGCGATCGGGCCGAATCCCACCGATCTGAAATCGGAATCGCTCCCGACGGTAACCTGTCCCAAGTGCGGCAACGATACGCCCGAGCAATCGCGATTCTGCTACCGTTGCGGACACCAGATGCTGGCCACCAACCGGTGTCCGGCTTGCGGCATCGATCTGCCGGCCGAGGCGAACTTCTGCATGGTCTGCGGCACCAAGCTCTCTGAGACGATTGCCTGCAGCCAGTGTGGTGAGACGCTTCCTCTGGGAACAGGCTTCTGTCCCAAGTGCGGCAACTCGGTGGGTGGTGGCGCCACCGGTGAGAACCCCCCGCCGGAACCGACTGGGCGCGTATAGATAAGGGCTGCCGGTACCGCGCCATGGCCGGTGCCGGATGATTGTCTCCCATGCTCACCTGGCGTATGCCATGTCCTCACTGCAATGGCCCGAATGACGTGGCGATGGAAGGGCGTTGCGTTTCCTGCCAATACTGCGGCGCCGGGCTCTGGGTGAGATTCCCGGATGGTGTTCCGACTGTCGCTGCGCCATCCCGTACGGGCCGACGGGAGGCGGTTTTCGCCTGGGATCGTTTTCTCAAGAAGCAAAAGCAGCCCTTATCTGAACCCGGATGCGACGCACGTCTGGTTTATGTCCCGTTCTGGCGGATCTCTGCACTCGTAGCAATTTACTCTGAGTCACCCGAGGCATGGCAGACGGAGGAGTCTTCGCGTATTCGGGAAGGTGCCTTCTTCGAGTTCCTCGAATCGCGTCCCGTCGAGACTGTGCCGTCGGATGAGGCAACAAGTGATCCATGGACGATCAAGCCGTGGGACCTCACTGTGCCTGCTTTCCGCGAAGGACAGTGGGGACTGGAATCACTCGGTGTACGAACCCAGACTGTGGCTTTGAGTGGATGCAGCACTCATCCCATGTCGAAACCGGACTGCTGGTGGCGGATCAGCACACGCACCGACTACGCTCTGACACGCCTCACACAGGCCGTCACATCGGTGCTGGTGCAGGGTAGTCGTCCGAAAAATGCCAACCACCATATTATCGCACCCCAGGTTTCATTGATCTTCTGGCCGGTCTGGCTGCTGTCAGACCATGGCCAAAATGTTGTGCGTTCTGTGGAGATCGATGGCGTCAGTGGAGATGTGATCCGTCAAACTGGCGCTCCCCCCAGTTTGGAAACAGCGACCCAGGAAGTCGAAGGGGAACCGCCAGCGCTTCTTCCGCATCGATGCTCAGCGTGCGGCGCTGATCTGCCGGTTGGGGAAAATCTCTATGTCTTCCCCTGTGCGAATTGTCTTCAACTCACAGTGCATGCGAACCGGGGAGAGCGCCAGACGATCATGTGTGAGTTTGCCGACACTGCCTCGGATGCGGGCGACAAGTGGTTCCCGTTCTGGATGTTTGAGCCGGGACCGATACTTGTCCCTGCCTTCCCTATTCGCAACTTCCTTCGCCTCGCTCGCTTTGGCGTCATCATGTCCGGCCAGCCTCGAACCTTCTCCCATCGGGAGATCTTCCCCGGACATATGGCTGGCGTGTCCCTGTCGGTTGAAGTGGCTGCAGAACTGGCAGGCATCATTGACAACCAGAGGTCCGTGAAGCGGCTGCGCAACGGCGCGGATACGATTCCCGATCCTTCGGCCGAATCACAGGGATGGATCAATCCCCGTCTGGTCTTTGCTCCCCTCAAGTCTACCGGCGGCGAATTGGTTGACCCGCTGACTGGGTGTTGTTTGGCGACATCAGTTCTATCTCCGTCATGATTTCTGGCGATTCGAGCGCCGCGGCTGCATATTGAATGCGTGGATCCGTACGCGACGTCCAACTCAGCCGTACATTCCCAGATCAGCCCCGTAGGCGTTTGCGATCTGGGTACGTTCACCGGCCTGATTCTCGTCATTCGGAAAGTCAGGCGGCATTGGATCACCCTGCACCAGGAGCGACACACCGTCGATCTGGCGTCTCCTGTATCGACGTCTCGACATCTGAGCGGAGCGGGGTTGCGGCGTTCCCAGCGTGTCATGGCGAGGTTCGATGAGGTTGCGGGCGCATACGGATGCGAGAAGGCCATGGTCGTGTGCACGGCTGCGGTGCGCGACGCCTCCAATCGTCGCGATTTCGTGCTCGGACTGCGGCAGATGACGAGGCGCCCCATCCGGGTCCTGTCGCCACGGGCCGAAGCCAGATTATCTGCCGATGGCGCCACGATTGACCTTCCTTCAAGTCGTCGCACGATTGTTGTTGATATCGGTGGTGGGTCGACCGAGGTGGTGTTTCGATCTGCCGATCGCACACAATTCTGGCTGACCGATTGGGGGGCGGCTCGCGCGACTGCTGCCTGGAAAGTCGGCAGGCGTGATGCCCGCGCCCAGTCTGTATCTTCGCTCTGCCGTCTTCAGGCAGAAACGATTATGCGGCGTCTTCCGGCTGGGGGCCGCGTCGATGCGGCACACCCCTTTCGGGTTTTGGGAGTAGGGGGCACGATCGTGACTTTGGCTGGCATCCGCGCCCGTCTGGCCCGGTTCAACGCCGAAAGACTGCATGGGATGATCCTTGACTACGACTGGATCGCCAAGATGGCGGACCGGCTCGCATCAATGAGTCGCGGGGAGATCGCTGCCATGATCCCTTTTGACCCGGCGCGCGCACGCGTTCTGACAGCTGGAACCTTCCTCTGGGCAGCGGTGTTGAACCGCCTGTGTGCCAACCGTGTGACCGTCTCGGTGCGAGGCCTGCGCTGGGGGGTGGCCGCACGGCTGGCGGAAGGATTGCCTATCTGAGTGGCGCCGTGTCTTGCCCGCAGTTCTGGAAAGGGCTTGACACATCCTGCGCACCCGGCGAAATTCACAGTTTCCAAAGTGGTGGTGTCATACAACACCACCTGAGAGCGAACCGAAGGACCCTTGACACCCACGAATCCGGCTGACAACGCTATGCCTCAATCACGTGTGCCCCACATGAGGGGCGTCTTCCTGTGTGCCGTGGCGCTCCTCTACGCGGCGCTGGCTTTATTTGCCGCCGGTTCCGTCGGTGCCGCTGGTGGATTGCGTCCGCATATACCGTTCCATTGGTCACTCACTCCCGGCAGCCTGTCTACCGATGCCCGCAATGACACCGTGCCGGGTTCGAATAACATCGTCGACATTGTCCACAGTGGGGACTATGTGTGGGCGGCGACCGGGCGGGGCCTCAGCCGCTATTCGATCGCGGACAAGACCTGGCGCATCTTCGGGAAAGCCGACCAATTGGGTGGCGACGAAATTCCGAGTGTTCAGATTTTCGGCAGCGAAGTTTGGGTTTCCACCTCGCATTCCCAGGTGATACAGGACCAATCTGTTGCATTTGGCGACGGACTCTTCATGTCCACGAACGGGGGAGACACTTGGGATGACGTTTCTCCCGATTCGGGTCAGGCATCGGGACCGTTCATGCTGGCCTATGACATTGGCCGCTTGCGGGCGGCGACGGTGGCCGCCTGTTTTGCCGGCGGGCTGGTGATGACGATTGATGGTGGCACGACATGGAAGAATATCTTTCCCGACGTTGCCGCCCAGATAGATTTTCAGCAGCGAAGCTTCTTGGACCTGAACAACCGCTTCTTCGCGCTCGTGGTGGATTCCACGGTGCCGGAATCCCTGTCTCTGTTCGCCGGCACGGCAGCAGGGGTCAATAGGTTTGTATACCTCGATTCTACGCTGAAGGTGACGGGTTTCCATTTTCGCCATTTGGTCTTGGATGGCAACCAGCTGCTTGCGTCCACCGACCGTGGCCTCTCGCGCACGCCCGACCGTGGCGGATCGTGGCGCACGTTCTATCACAGTAATGGTCTTCCCGCCGACCTGGTCAACGCCGCGTTTGCCCACGGTGACACGATTATCATCGGGGCCGATTCCGCCGAGGGGATCGGGGCTGGGCTGGCTTATTCGTACAATGCCGGCAGGACATGGATCGTCAAGGAACTCGCACAGACTCTGGGCGCAAACCGGCGCGCGGTGTCCGTGGTCTCCGCCGCGGGCGCATGGTGGGCCGCCTGTGAACAGGGCGGCCTGATTCGTTCCGCTGACAATGGGACCAGTTGGGAGAACATTTTCGCTGACTCCGGGTTGGCGGAGGATTTCCGCACAAACAATCCCCCTGCACTGCGCAACCGTGTCAACGCCTTATTGCCAGTGACTGCCGGTGACACGACTGATCTTTATGCTGGCACTGATAATGGGATCATCGTTTACCGGGTTCCCCGAGGCCAGATGCCTCTCGTAGCGCGCGCCTTTGTGGTCGGCGTTCCCGTGGACAGTCTCGGTCCTCGTGTGATCCGGCTTGGCTGGCAGCCTCGGCAAGATTCGAGCGCGATTCTCTGGAGTCTCCATCGGCCGTCGCAGGACGGTGACAGCAGCGCTCATTCGGGGTTTGCCGTCTCGGCGGACACGGCGCGTACCTGGCGTGTTGCGCTGAATACGCTGGCCGGGAATGACGTTGCATTCTTCGGCAGCGCGTTTTACATGGCGACAGATTCCGGTCTGGCATTCAGCGCCTATCCCCGGATCGATACGGTCGGTTTCCTCACATCGCTCAATTCACGTGTGGGCGATCGTCAGAAGCCACGGATCACGTCGGTGGCGGTCCAGGTCGTTCCCAATAGTGCGGGTGTGGACAGTCTGGCCGGTATCTGGGTGGCTTCCGATTCCGGCCTTGCCCTGTCTCGCAATGGTGGCAGCAGTTGGGCTGTGGTATTCTCGAATCCGGATCCGTACGAATTTGATCTTCGATACCAATCGACCTACAGCCCTGTGGATTCTAACGGTGTCTTTCCCTCGCTGTCGGGCAACTTCATTACCGCCTTGGGCCTGCAGCAATACGCGGGACGCCGCACTATCTGGGCCGCGACCCAGGCAACCGCATCCGGCCAGCGCAACGGCATTTCACGGTCTGACAACAGCGGGGCCAGTTGGACGGCGCCAATCACCGGCCATAACGTCTGGAACTTCGCCTTCGATGGGGCCGGTGTCTGGGCAGCATCATCGCAAGGGCTGCTATTCTCGCCTGATGCTGGGACAACATGGGATACACTGAGAGGTTTCACTGATCCGGTCAGCGGAGCACAGATCGACTCGGCCGCAGAGATATTTGGTGTCGAGGTCGTTGGCAGCGAAATCTGGATTGGGACAGATAATGGGTTGGCACGACTCGACAAGAGCGATCACCATGTCCTTTCCGTTCGCCGCACGTTCGCGTCTGTCGATTCGGTTGATGCCACCATCCACGCGGGCCAAGGAGGAGTTTACGCCACGCCCGTGCCTTTTTCGCCGCATTTCCACGATGGGGTCCGTTTCCATTTCGTACCGCCCGTTGCAGGGAAGGTGACAATTACAATCTATGATTTTGCCAACAACGTGGTCAGGGTCCTCAACGGCGATCGTGACCTCCCGGCCGGTGTTCAGTCTGACGAGAGCGTGGTCTGGGATGGAAAGAACGGGAAAGGCGCCACGGTGGCGGTTGGCACTTACTTTTTCATCATCGAATACGCGAACGGGGCAACGCACTGGGGAAAACTGGCGGTGATTCCCTGAGCGGGGAGTGTAAAACAGCATGACCAGAATCCGAATCCGATGGCAGATGATTGTCCACGCGGGAGTCGTGCTTGTCGCCGTCGTCCTCGCTGGGAATGGGACGGCGCGGGCTGCCAATGATGGCGGCTACGCTGGCTCTCCCGTGCAATGGGGCGTGGGCGCGCGTGCGGTGGCGATGGGTGGTGCCTACACGGCGTTGGCCGAGGGCGCAACCGGCTTTGCCTGGAACCCCGCCGGAATTACTCAGATTCGACGGAATGCTGTCGAAGCGGCCTGGCGCACGATGAGCTTCGACCGGCGGGCCGGGTATCTGGCCTTTCTGCATCCGTTCAGCAGGGAAGAGGCAGCGATGGCCTTCGGCTGGGTCTATTCCGGTGTGGGCAACTTGTACGAGATCGATCTCAACGGAACACCGGGTGGCCAAATCTCCGACTACACCAATGCGGCCACCTTCACGTTTGCACGCCGTTTCACCCCGGCCCTGGCGCTTGGCGTCAATCTGCGTTACGTCCAGCACAACATCGCCAACATCAACGCCTATACCGTCGGCTTTGATCTCGGTGCTCACATCCGTTTGGGGATAGACCGCAAAGCCGGTGAAGGGAATATCCCGGTCTCCCGGGTTCGTCTCGGTGTCGTAATCCAGCGGATCAATCAGAAGTACCCATGGAATACCAGCAAGTACTGGGTCCATCAAAACGAGACAGGCGGTAGCTCATTCGATGAACGTTTTCCTCTGATTATTCGGACCGGCGCCGCTGTGAATCTCTGGCGGGAACGGGCGTTGATCTCGGTTGACGGCGAGTTTAGCGACAAGCAGGCGGCCCGTCTCCATGTCGGCGGCGAAGGTCGGCCATATCCAACGCTGGCATTGCGTGCGGGCCTCGACGGCCGCCATTTGACCTTTGGCGCGGGGTTTGAACCACATCTGCAGAAAGGACTGGATCTCCTGCTGGATTACGCGTTCGCCGCGCAACCGGGGCGAATCGACGCAGAACATATCTTCTCCCTGGGAATTCGTTTCTGAGACGCACCGTTCACGGTGGATCGTTCACGGTGAACCGCCGCCCTTTCGTCCGAGTCTACCCGGTTGTGTCGGAGGCTGGACCGTCCGATGACTTGATCATGAGAAACAGATCGAACAATTGTCCATCCCGCACTGCCGCAACCCGTCGCTGGGGTCTGGTCCTTGCGCTGGGTGTCTTGACGCTGGCCGAGCAAAGCGTGGCCCAGTCGGCGGCGCGCCTTCCCGCCGGATTACGTTTCCTGACAATCGGGAGCGGCGCCAGGGCTGTCGGGCTGGGCGAGACGATGGTTGCGGATGGGTCTGATCCATTCGTGATCGAATACAACCCGGCCGGACTGGCGTCAATCGGCCATTTCACTGCCGCCTTTGCACACAGCGCCTTCTTCCAGGATACACGGGGAGAGTACATCACGGTGGTGGTTCCGGCAAGAGGCTGGTCGTGGGGCGCCCGCATCGGATATATGGGGACTGATAACATTCCCCGGCGTACAGAACCATCCGAGCAACCGCTGGGTTTCTACGGCGCTTCGGACGGTGTGTTTCAAGGCGCTATCGCCCGGAAGATCAACGAACAGATCTCGGCGGGGCTGTCGGCTGCTTATGTGCTGGAGCACATCGATGTCAATACTGCCCAAGGGGCCATGTTTGGCTTGGGCCTCCGTTTTCGTCAGGGCGAACGCCTGACCTTCGGCGCCGCGTTCGCGAATTTGGGACCTCAGGTGCGCTTTGTTGAACGGAAGTTCCGCATGCCTGACCTGTTTCGTTTCGGCGCAACCTGGCGGGATGAACTCGGCACCTTGCGCGCCGAACTGGTCGCCTTGGACAATGAGAATGCCAAGTGGAATCTCGGCGTCGAAGCCACCCCGAACCCGCGTCTGTCCATCCGCGCCGGACTGAGACTCGGGTACGATACTCAGGTTTTCAACGCTGGCCTGGGCGTGCATACCGCCGACGGCCGCTTCAGCGTCGATTACGCCTTTGCCCCCTACAATAACGATCTCGGCAGTACCCACCGCTTCGGCTTGAGTGTGCGCCCCTGACATCGGGAGCCGCCGCGATTCTTTCCGCATGCTGTTTTCCACGTCCCTCAGTTGGGCTGATTCCTTTCTGATTGACGAGTGTCTCCCTGTCGGGTTAATAGCGACATGATCCGTGATGGTCGCCGTGCGCGCCAGACCGCCAGACGATACCCGATGTTGAGCCGCCTCAGCGCTTCGGTGATCCCCGTCGCGGTCATGGCCGGTTGCGGACTGATGCCAGCGCTCGCCCAGTCGGCTGAGTCTGCCCTCGCCAAAGAAACCGGATGGTTCCAGGCCGCGCGTCTCCCTGAACTCTTAGGGATTGCTCTCTCGGCATTGGCGATCTGGGCGGCCATCCGGCTGGACCGGCGTGGACGGATCCCGAAGTTGCGGTCGCTTCCGGGGCTGGACGCCATTTCTGATGCCTTGGGTCGCGCCACCGAACAGGGGGCGCCAGTTGTGTATGTGACCGGATGGGGAGGCGACATGGGCCGCCCAACCACGATGGCGTCGATGACGATCTTGTCGGACGTGGCGCGTCGGGCCGCGGAGTACAACTGCCGCTTGCTGTTTCCCTCTCATGATCCGGTTGTCGCATCGGTGGCGCAAGAGACCGTGGCACAGGCCGCGGTTGCCGCCGGACGCCCGGACTGGTACCGCGCCGACGATGTGACCTTTGTCTCACAGAGCCAGCTCGGATACGCCGCGGCTGTTGACGGACTAATGGTGCGCGAACATCCCGGAGCGGTCTTTCTCCTCGGGACGTTTGAGGGCGAGGCGCTGATTTTGGCCGAGACTGCGCATCAGACCGGCGCGGTCACCATCGCGGGGACGGATTCGACCATCCAACTCTCCTTCTTTTTGGTCGCCTGTGACTACACGTTGATCGGAGAAGAACTTTTCGCGGCCTCGGGGATGGTATCTCGGGACCACACGGCCATCGCTTCGGTGCAGGCACAGGACTGGTTGAAGTATGTGGTCATCGTGTTTCTCCTCGTTGGCGCCGGACTGCTGGCGACAATGCACTTCGATTTGTCCTGGTGGATCGCCCGCTGAAAGACAATCATGAAGGACAGACTGGCGATTCTCACCGCTTCCGGGTTCGGTTCCTTCATGGCCGTTCAGTACTTTCTCACCGCTCCCGTTGCGAATGCGGCCTATCGTGCCATCCTCGGCTGGATCCAGATTGTTTTTGCCGTCGCGCTGGTTGCCGGCGTCATCTCCGTTGTCCGTTTGCACCTGAAGCAGTTGGGACGTCGTCGCAATCAGCGTGTGTATTCCGCGACACTGCTGGGCGGAGCGGCGTTGATGACGATTCTCGGTTTTGCGGGCGGAGTGGAACAGGGGTCGCCGTTTCTGTGGATTTTTGAGCACTGGCAGGCGCCGATGCAGTCAACCGTATTTTCGCTCCTGGCATTCTATGTTGCGTCGGCGGCGTACCGGGGATTTCGCGCCCGGTCTGCCGAGTCCGCGGCACTTGTGGTCGCAGCGCTGATCGTCCTGCTCGGCCGGGTTCCGATCGGTGAGTGGCTGCTGCCATTTCTGCCATCCTCGGCTGACTGGATTCTCAATGTTCCGGCGCTGGCCGCCAAGCGTGCTGTCCTGATCGGCATTGGTCTGGGCATGGTCGCGACGTCACTCAAGGTGATCGCCGGCATCGAGCGATCGTATCTGGGGGGACGGTGAGCACGTGATCAAGACACGCCGCTGGATCTTCGCTGCCATGGCTCTGGCGGTCACCACCGCGCTTGTGTTTCGACCGGGTCTGCCGGTCTCTATTACGCCGGAGACACGCCATGTCTTCGGCGTGATTGACTCACTCGCTCCGGGTTCGGTGGTCATGATTTCCTTCGATCACGAGGCATCAAGTCTCCCGGAGATCGGTCCTCTGGGCAGCGCCATTGTCGAGCATTGCTTTCGTCGGGGTGTTGATATTGTCGGGCTGGCTCTTTTCTCCGAGGGGACGGCGGCCGGATATGATCTTCTCTCACGGCGGGCTAGCGTACTGGGTCGCGTTTACGGATCCGATTGGATCTATCTGGGATTTCGTCCGCAATACACGGCGGCGATTCTGGGTATGGGGGAGAGCATCGCCGGGGTATTCAGCGCCGATTACAAAGGGCAGCCGCTGGGGTCGACGGCCTTGGGGAAGCGTGTCCGTGACTATCGCGACATCGCTTTGGTTGTCTCGCTGGCCGATGGCTCGATGCCCACCTACTGGGTGGAGTATGCGCAAGCACGGTATCACGAGAGAATCATCGCCGCCGTTACGGCCGTCATGGTGACCTCGTATGTTCCGTACATCGAATCGAGGCAGTTGGAAGGGATTGTCGCTGGTCTGAAAGGGGCCGCCGAGTACGAGCAACTCCTCGGTCACCCCGGCGCGGGCATGCGCGGGATGGATGCGCAGTCCGCGGCGCATGGGCTCATCGCCATCCTGATTGTTGCCGGCAACTGGCAGGCGTGGCGTCTGCGCCGCAAACGCAGGACGATGGAGGGGGCTTCCTCATAATGTCTTGGGAGATCTCCATCACGGCCATACTGACACTGGCCATATACTCATTCCTGGCGGGTGACAATCCCTTCTATCGCTTCGCTGAGCATCTTCTCGTTGGCCTGACGATCGGCTACACACTGGTGGTGACAGTCAAGTCGGTTATCTGGCCCGAAGCAATTCAACCGATTGCGCGCGGCGAGGTTGGCGCCGCCATTCCGCTGGTTCTGGGTGCGTTGATCCTGTTGCGATTGATCCCGCGCTGGGCGGGCTGGTCGCGGATTCCGTTGGCGCTGATTGTTGGCGGTGGGGCGGGGGTGGCCATTCCGGCCATGCTGAAGGCCCGTGTCCTGGATCAGATGGCCGCGACCGTCGCCGGAGCGAGTACCTGGAGCGGATGGTTCATTCTCATTGGTGTCGTGACCACGCTGACTTATTTCGTTTTCACGCGGGCGCAGACGGGCGGATGGGGAACCAGCGCCCGTCTCGGCCGGTATTTTATGATGGCGTTCTTCGGTGCGACCTTTGCATACACGGTCATGTCGCGGGTCGCACTGCTCATTGGTCGACTGGAGTTCCTGTTGGGAAACTGGCTGGGGCTGTTGCGCTCATGAGATCGGGATCCTCTCAGGTATCATGATCTGTCCACGCTGCAAAACGGCGATGGCGGAGGAGAAGCGCACCTTCCACAAGCAGCGGAAGTGGATCTGTCCGGCCTGCGGCAGGATTCGCTTCCAGAAGGTGTTGCGATCCCCGACGCGCCGCAAACGCCGGTAAAGTTGTATGACACAAATCCGCATCGGCACATCGGGCTATTCATTCCCAGACTGGGTGGGATTGTTCTACCCGACGGGAATTGAAAAAGGGAAGATGCTGGATTTCTATGTGCAGCACTTTCGGAGCGTGGAAATCAACTCGACCTACTACCGCATCCCCCATCCGGTGGTGATGCGCAACATCGAACGCAAGACCCCGCCCGATTTTGAGTTCATCATCAAGACCCACAGTTCGTTCACGCACGAGAGAGGCAACATCGAGGCCCCGACAACAGAATTCCTCTCGTCCCTGGAGCCCATGGCAGAGAGCGGGAAACTCAAGGGACTTCTGGCGCAATTTCCCGGATCGTTTCATTTCAGCGAATCTCATTTGGACTATGTGGTCAGCGGTTCGAAACTCTTCGGAGGCCTTCCCTTGTTCGCTGAATTCCGTCACGACAGTTGGCTGAATCCCCTCGTGAAGCCAGCTTTGCAGGGATCGGGTGTGGGATACTGCAATGTCGATCAGCCGGCGCTGCCGCATCTCATGCCTGCTGAAAGCGCCGTCACCACCGATGTTGGCTATATCCGCATGCATGGACGCAACGCACAGCATTGGTGGACCGGCGGCCCGCTCCGTTATGATTACTCGTACACGGACGAGCAACTGCGCGAGTGGGTCAGACGGCTCGACGAACTGCGTCAGAAGGCGCAAAAGATCTATCTATTCTTCAACAACTGCCATCTGGGCCAGGCTGTCAGGGATGCACAGAGAATGCAGGCGCTTCTAACCGAGTGACTTATGCCGGCCAGAGCCACGCTGCTCTCCATAGTCTTAACTTGCTCTAATGATCTGGACTCCGAAGGCCGAAACCATGAATAGGGACCGTGCGCAAACCCCGGCAATGATTTTTGAGATTCCTGTTGCGGGGCGGAGAGACGGGTGTTAGGTTCTTGGCGCGGCTGGCGCAGGGGGCGCCATCCGCTTCGCGTTTTTGGAAGGCAATATGCTGAAACCTCGAGTTGTGGCTTGGTCCGGAAGCAGTCTTGTCTGCTTGGCCGTGCTTTTCGGCACGACGCGGGAGTTGATCACTTCCCCCAATGTATCCCATGAAATACAGGCCTCGGTTTCCCCCGCTCCCCTCTGGGCTGACCATGTCGCTCAACCCGTGCCGATCAAGGGGCGGGCGCCCGCGATGCGTTGTGAGGCAGCTCTGGTGATCGACAACACGGCTGAAGAGGTTCTCTACTGCCAGAATGCGCTGGCCAGACGCCCGATCGCCTCCCTCACCAAGCTCCTGACGGCCCTGGTGTTCCTGGAATCCGGCGTTAGCCTTGACAGCGTGGTGCAGTTGACAAAGGAAGATGCTTGGGAGTCGAGCCGCTCACGTCTACATCCCGGAGATAAACTGCTGCTCCATGACTATCTCTATGCGGCGCTGGTCAGCTCCGACAATCGCGCGGCACGTGTGCTCGCCCGTTCCGCGGGCATGGCGCCGGAAGCATTTATTGCGCGAATGAACGACCGCGCACATGCCTTGGGGATGGACTCAACGCGGATCATCGAGCCGACCGGCCTGTCTCAGGAGAATGTGTCGACAGCCCGCGACTGCGCCCTGTTGCTCAATGCGGCTTTGAAGAATCCGTTGATTCGCGAAATCACGACGACCCCCGAGACAACCGTTCAATGTGTCAACCGTCGTCGGCTTTACCATTTGGTCAACACCAACCGTTTGTTGCGGAGCGGCTTTCAATTCGTGGGTGGTAAGACAGGATACATCGACGCGGCTGGCTGGTGTATTGTCGCCCGGAGCGCCGCACCTGATGGGCGAGATGTCACGGTTGTTGTGCTCGGCGCGCCATCCAATTCCAATCGCTTCCGTTCCTTGCGCAATGCCCTCTCGTGGGTCCAGACTCTGCCCCGGTCGCAAGGCGCCGGATCATAGGAATCATCATGGCCGGTGACAACGAGCAGACCCCTTCAAGTCCCGGTCCTGCTGATCGCCAGGCCGAAATCTTCGACGAAGACCACCTCGAATTTGAAGATCTCCTGCTGTCTCTGCACAAGAAAACCGACCAACTGGCCGCACAGGTCAGAGTACTGACGCAGTACGTTTCCGACGCCCGTGCGGAAGCGCTTGAATCGCACGAGATGCTGGAAAACCTTCAAGCTAAAGTCGATCATCTTACCTCGATCCTCGCCGCGTGGCCGGGCGATCGTGTGGAATAACTGGCGCCGTTTCGCGCATTGTCAGGTATGACGGCCAGTTTGACCCCGGATCGATTTCTGCAACTCCTTGTGCCAAGGCGAATTCGAAACGGGGATCGGGGGAAAGAGATTCGCGCTCTGCATGGTGCATTGTCTTTGCCCATGACACGGTTCCGATCAATTTGTATAATTCGGGCGGCCAACAGGCATCGCGGAGGCGAGCGTGGTATCTGAGTCTCCTCCGCTGGCAGGAACAGGGAAAGAGGATCACCATGCCATCTCATGACACGCGGCGTACCCCCCTGCTCGTCTGGGCGCTGCTCCTGGTTGTCGGGTTGATAGCGGGCTTGTACCTCAGCCGACGTCCGCCGGTACCATCCGGGTCTGGCAACGGCTCGGTGCCGCCGGAGGGCCGCGGGGATTCACCCGCTACGGTGATGGCCCAGACGTTGCCCGGTGCCGAGCCTCCGGGACACTGGGGTTTTGCCGATGTGGCCGCCCGTGTGACACCGGCGGTCGTCAATGTTTTCTCAGAACGCATTGTGGTGACCCGTGACCGGGTCACTTCGCCGTTTTGGTCGGATCCCTTCTTCGATTTCTTTGGTCAGCGCTATTACTCGGTTCCCCGGGAACGCCGGGAGACATCCTTGGGTTCCGGTGTGATTGTCAGCGATTCGGGCATTGTGCTGACCAACAATCATGTCATCGAAGGCGCCCAGGGAATCCAAGTGGCGCTCGCCGGTGGCCGCAAGTTTACGGCGCACCTGGTGGGAACCGATCCGGCCACCGACGTGGCCGTGCTGAAGATTAAGGCGGAGAATCTTCCCGTTGTGCGCATGGGCAATTCCGATTCTGCGCGTATCGGCGACGTTGTGCTGGCCATCGGCAATCCTTTCGGTATTGGTCAGACTGTCACCATGGGAATCATCTCCGCGACGGGACGCTCGGACGTGGGCATTGTCGACTATGAGAATTTCATCCAGACCGATGCCGCGATCAATCCGGGCAATTCCGGCGGCGCGCTGGTCGACAGCGACGGGAACCTTATTGGCATCAACACGGCCATTTTCTCTCGTTCCGGCGGGTACCAGGGAATCGGCTTTGCCGTTCCCATCAACATGGCACGGGTCGTGATGCAGAGCATCGTGACCACTGGCGCAGTGGCACGCGGATGGTTAGGGATGTCGTTCCAGGATGTCAGCGAAGCGATCCGCGTCGCCTTTGGACTGGAAGGGACTGGTGGCGCGCTGGTCAATGAGGTGAACGCCGACGGTCCTGCTGATCGCGCCGGTATCAAGCGCGGTGATGTGATTGTGGCCTTTAATGGGCAGAAAATCTCCGATGCCATGGACCTCCGCCGCCTCATCGCTCTGTCCCCTGTTGAGACCGCTGTGGAAATCACCTACAAGCACGGGTCCAGCACATCGGACGTGCGTATGAAGATCGAGCAGATGGCCGGGACCTACACTTATCTTTCCGGGAAATCGAAGGAGTGGGTCAGCCCCATCGAGGGAGTTGTGGTTGAGGCGTTGGACCGGCGAACGGCAGAACGTATGGGTTTGCGCTCAGGGACTCAGGGCGTGATCGTCAAAGACATCGTGGATCAGTCACCGGCCGTGTACTCCGGGCTGCGGATCGGCGACATCCTCCTCGAGATCAACCGGGAGCAGGTGGGATCGGTCGAGGATTTCAAACAACTCGTCACCAAGTTTGAGGGCAAGACCCTCATAATGCTGGTCTCACGTGCGGGACGATTGTATTACCTTTCCCTGCCATGACCCGGTGATGGAGATGTGTGGCTTATGGTCAAACTTCATCTCGAGCGAAGGATGGAATTGATGATGAGAACGAGAGGCGTGCTCCTCTTGTGCGTTGCTGGTCTCCTGACGGGCTGCGGTCGGTCGGATTCCACGCGCACTCCGGCGACCAGTCAAACAGCGACACCGTCCTCTGCGCGTCCGCAGCCTGTCGCGGCGCCCGATACATCGGCGTCTCCGCCATGGATCGAACGCAGCCGGAGCTGGCCTGACACGTTGCTGTGGGTTTTCGATTCGGTTGGAGAACATATGCAGGATGGATTGTTGATGCGGTTGCGGCTTGATGCCCGGCAGAACTACATTCCCGGATATTACAAAGACTCCAAACCGCTCGAGTGTCAGATGTTCATGACACTGCGTCCGATCCCTCTGTGGTCCCTGGCCCGCGGACTGGTGGCCGACTCAGTGGTCTTCACCGATCCCGTCCGGCACGAAAGATTTCCCGGGATTCCCATCCTGGCATCCGAACGATCTACTGAGGGCCAGACCGTACGCACCACTTTCTCGACGAACCTTGCCAAACCGCATAAGGTCGATCTGGCCGAGGGTCAACTTCTGGAGCCGGTTGTCTGTATGCACTGGGAGAAACGTCAGATTGTCGCCAAGTTGCTGCCGGTTCCCGTCAGGTTTATACGCAGCGAGGAACCGTGACCCAAGGGTTGCCAAAGTGACTGCAGGATTCCATCGGTGTGAGTGTCACAATGGCTGATGCGGGCACCGGGCATCTGAGGGTTTCTCTGGCGACTGCCGGGAGCGGCGGAGACATTCATGTCGTGCGCGTCGACGGGACCGTCGACACCGTGACTGCGCCCGAACTTGACCTTGTGCTTGCGTCGCTGGTCAGCCAAAAGCGTTACCGCATAGTCGTCGATCTGGCGGGCGTGAGCTACGTTTCGTCAGCGGGATGGGGTGTCTTCGTCTCACGGCTGCGGGAGATTCGGGAAGGCGGGGGGGATATCAAGCTGACACGGATGACGGCCGATGTGCACGAAATCTATGATCTCTTAGAGTTCGAAGGAGTGATCACACACTTCGACCGGCTCGAGGCAGCACAAGCCGCCTTCAATGGCGGCAATGGCCACACGGTGCCGTCTCCCGAGGCAAAGCCAGTCCAGTCGTCACCTGCACCTGTTTGTCATCGGTCTTTTCCACTCTCGAGCCCACTGGGGATTCCCGCCTTGGACGCCGCCGTTCTTCGTCTGGTCCTCGAGGACCCATTCTACAGTGTGCGCGAGATGAGGTCCCGTCTTGGTGAGCTGGGGCAGAGTTCGCCGGGCTACTGGACCGTGTGGTCGGTTCTCCGACGGCATCAGCTTTTGACACGACGCCGGCGCTTCCGGTATTTCCGTCGTCATCAGTCAATGATGTCAACTGGACTTGCCTGATGGGCTGGATACGTCACAAGTCCCGCCGTGGTCCTCTTGTCCTTGTGCATCGGCGTACCGGTTCACGCGAGGCCGTTAGTCAGGTGGGTGACGCGACGGTCCCCACAGCAAAGGATGTCCGTGAAACAACTCCTTTGGAGCGGTGGCTGGGCGCGGAATCCTTGATGTCCCTCTGTGTGCAGGTTTTCGCCGATCTGCATGAGACGCACCACCTGTCACGACTCCTGATTGTGTCGTGTAACGCTGGTGGTCCGTCGGGCTGGGTGCTGATGCCCCATGAGGAGAACTCTCCTCTGGTTGAGGACTGGTTTGCGCAATTTGATTGTCACCCGGCGGGCAGTCCAGGTGAGGTCATCGGAACGTCATTCGAGCGAACCAGCCAACGGTTCGATGTTGATCCCGGTCTCCGCCGGGCGGGCTTCACGCATGGCGCGTCTGTCGGGACCGGACGCGCCGTGTCCTACCATGTTTACTGGGGGTGGGACGACGGACTCGCCGATGGCGCCGGCGGACGCGCTGCCGGGGACAGAGTCCCCACGGACAATGTTTTCGATGGCCCTCTCTGGTCCCCGCTTCAGGTCGCGCTGATCAACATGTCCCGGATGGAATATTTGCGCGAACTGTCTCATATTGACTCGCTGACACATGCATTCAACCGCCGCCACTTCAATCTGCGTCTGACCGAAGAGATTAGCCGGGCGCGCCGGTTCAATCGTCCGCTGTCCCTCGTGGTCTTTGACATTGACCGGTTCAAAGATTTGAACGATGCTTATGGTCATCAGGTTGGAGACGCGCTCTTGCAGCGCCTCGCCGATCATGTTCGATTGACCGTTCGTTCCATCGATCTGTTGTGCCGTATCGGCGGCGATGAGTTTGCCGTCCTCATGCCCGACACAGATATTGATGATTGCACACGTTTTGGCGGGCGGTTGCGCACGTCCCTATCCGCCCAGCGCTTCGCGGTGGATGCCCGTCAATTGCCAACCCCCCTGTTGATCTCCATCGGCGGCGCCGCGTTTCCGTGCCATGCGCAAAACGCCGAAGCGCTTCTCTGGTGCGCAGACATGGCACTTCTCGAAGCTAAGCAGCAGGGACGCGATCGCTTTGTCTTCTATACAGACGGACTGGGATCGACCGCTGTCTGTCCGCGAAGCGGGCGTTCGCCGAACGGGCCATAGAATAGGTCCGATGGACCCGCCGCGGCGGGCGGTTCCGCAATAATGTGAATCTCCGGCAGGTATGAAAGATCTGCTGACGTTCAATTTCGGCTGCACCGGCACCGGGTCCGAAAACGGACCGTCCACGCCCTCCACCGTGGTCAGACCTGCGTGGGCAGGCGGCCTGACGGAGATCGTGGAAATGCTACATCACGCCCGCACGGTGGCGACGTTTTTTGTCTGCCGTCACATCGCGACCCGTCACCCGGATGTCATTCGCGCACTGGCCGAGAATGGCCATGAGATTGGCTTGCTGGAATGCAAGCACCTCCATCGACCGCCCGCGCCGCAGGCAAACGGCCGGTCAAAGGCGAATGTTTTTACGGAGTTGCATCTGTCCGAGTACCGGCACGTCGTGGAAGATGCCTGCGGGATGGCAATTCGCGGGCATCGTGACCGTTTCTATTCCCTCGAGCGTGATGCCGGCGCGGTTTGGACGGCGTTCGGAAAGGGAGGAATCGCGTATGATTCTTCTGTTCTCCCGTTGGCCGTCACTAAGCAGGGAATCCCCGTTCTGCCTCGGTTCCCGTTTCGCGCGGTGACCGGTCCGCACCGGATCATCGAGTGGCCGGTGCTGTTGGTTCGCCTGTTCGGCCGCTGGTTTCCGGCGGCCGGATCGTATCTCGACCGTCTGCCGTTCTGGACCA
>JAVHPP010000016.1:0-4812 GCA_036170655.1 Candidatus Zixiibacteriota bacterium
GTAAGCCCAGCCCTCGTTGCCGGTGTTGTAAGGCGGGTCAATGTAGACGCACTTGATCTTGCCGGCGTACAGCGGCAGGAGCGCTTTCAGGGCCTTGAGGTTGTCGCCGTGGATGATCAGGTTGTCGTGCAGGGTCACCTTGTCCGTCAGGCTCTTGGCCTTGACCGGGACAAGCTCGTGGTACTTCACGAGCAGGTGGTGATTTTGCACGAACGTCTTGCCCTTGAACTGTAACTGAGCCATGTCAGGCGCCTTCTCTTGCCTTAGCGATGCTGTCCGGGAGAGCCAACAGGGCTGTGATCATCTCGTTCATTCGTGACGTTCCTCCACGCCTTTCTGGTGCATGTCACAAACAAGCAATTCGTCGCCGGTCATTTACTCAATCACTTTGTTGGCCTTTTCTCAATGTACTGAGAGGCGGTTCACGTCAATCCCCGGCCGTTTGCCTGAAGGTATGACGTGACATCGACGCCGCAGGATGCCAATTTATCGGTCGAACATGTCGTAGCTCGTATGCGAGGATAGACGTGGACAAGAGCATCACCCTTCTAATCACGACCGCGATTTCAATCGCGTTCATCCACACGGTTTTGGGACCGGACCATTACATCCCGTTTGTCGCCATGGCGCAAGCGGGGCGCTGGTCGCGGGCCAAGATGTTGACCATCACCATCTTGTGCGGGATTGGCCACGTGGGAAGCTCGGTCGCACTGGGCCTTGCGGGCGTCGCCCTTGGCTGGGCGGTGGGCGGAATGGCGTTTGTCGAATCGGTGCGCGGACAGTGGGCGGCATGGGGGCTGATCGCCTTTGGTCTTCTCTACTTTGTTTGGGGCATCAGACGCGGCGTGCAGAACCGTCCGCATACTCACCACCATGCACACGCCGATGGGGACACACATGAGCACTCACACACACACCGCGACAGCCACGCGCATGCTCATACGCAGCCGCAAAAGGCTAATCTTACCCCTTGGGTTCTGTTCACTGTCTTCGTGCTCGGTCCCTGCGAACCGCTCATCCCGCTTCTCATGGTACCAGCCAGTCAACACAGTTGGTGGGGCATGTGGCTCGTGACCCTGGCCTTCGGGCTGGTCACGATCACGACAATGACACTGGTGACACTGGCGCTGAGCGCCGGTCTCAGTCTGCTGTCCATCGGCCGTCTCGAGCGGTGGAGTCACGCGCTGGCGGGATTCGCGCTTTTTACCTGCGGCGCCGTCATTCAACTGCTTGGCCTCTAAGAGGGGCGGAAGAATAGAAGCCGGCGACTTGTCCACAGGCCGGAATCAGTGTTTATTGCCGGAACCGACGATCGGACAAGTCTGTCCGTTCCGGGATGAGTTGTGTGATGCAAACCCTGTCTGACCCCAGAAAGATCCGCCCGCCCCACTTCGCGCAGAAGGACGGGTTCTATCCCGACGACCCTGTGGTCCTCACAAAGCAGATCGCCGAGTTTTTCACTCAGGCCGCACATATCGACTACGGCGGCCGAATCGCGGGACTGATCTGTCCTCATGCCGGTTACGCATACTCGGGCGGCGTCGCCGCGGAGGCATACAAACAATTGGAAGGCCTGTCCTTCGACACCGTGGTCGTCATCTCGCCGTCACACCGGGCCTTCTTCCGGGGCGCCTCGGTTTATTCCGGCGGCGCATACCGTACTCCGCTGGGCGACATTCCCCTCGATCTCGATTTCTGCGGAAAGCTCACCTCCGTCGATCCTACTGTTGCTCTGGCCGACATCGGTCATGACGCCACCGGCGGCGGGTACGAGCATGCGCTGGAAGTTCAGTTGCCGTTCCTGCAGATTGTTTTGGGACAATTCGCCTTGGTGCCGGTCGTCATGGGCGATCAGGAATTCCCGACCGCCAAGCTGCTCGGAGAACTGATCGCGCGCTGGGCCAGACCGGGACGAACGCTCATCGTGGCATCCTCCGATCTGGCCCATGGGCATAGCTACGCCGAAACGAAGCAGATGGATGAGTCGGCCGCGGCCGCGGTGCAGCAATTCAGCCCCACTCGTTTCTACGATCAGTTGCAGGCCGGGTCGTTTGAGGCCTGTGGCGGAGGTCCCATCACCGCCGCCATGATCGCGGCGCAGGGAATGGGCGCCGACAGCGCACACGTGCTGTGCAAACGCAATTCCGGCGATGTGACCGGCAGGAAGACCGGCTACATTGTCGGCTACCTGTCGGCCATGATGCTTCGCTCCACGGGCAAGCGAGCGACCGGAGAATACATCATCGGCGAGGAGCCCCATGCAGAGGACAAGCGCCACCGGCCTGCCGATGGGGACTATCGTGAGCGCCATTCGCTGCTTGAAGCCGACGTGACCTTGTCGCCGATGGAACGCGAACTTCTGCGCACGACTGCCCGCCGCTCTCTCGATCATGCCATCAAAGGATCACGCCCAGAGTGCCCCGTGGCTCCGACAGAGCGGTTGCGCGAAAAGCGCGGCGTCTTTGTCACCTTGAAATGTCATGGACAACTGCGCGGCTGTGTCGGCTATGTCCGTCCCTACAAGCCGCTCATCGATGCGGTTTGGGAAATGGCGCAATCGGCCGCCCTGCGCGACTATCGGTTCACCCCGGTTGAGCCGTCCGAAGCCGACGACCTGGAAATCGAAATCACGGTTCTCTCGCTTCTGCAACGTATCACGAATCCCGACCATGTGCTGGTGGGGCGCCACGGTCTGCTCATCACACACGGCCAGCAATCCGGGGTTCTGCTCCCTCAGGTTCCCGTCGAAAATGACTGGGACCGCGAGACATTCCTGACCCAAACATGCGTCAAGGCGGGGCTTCCGCCCGACGCATGGCGCGATCCACAGACCGTCATCGAAGTGTTCACCGCCGAAGTCTTGTGAGTTGGGATTCACCAAGCATGAAAGCCGGTCTTGCTGCACATGCTGTTTTGGGCCTGGAACGGCTGATCTTTCGGCACATTCTGGGTCTGCAACCGGACCCGGACTGTTGGCCTGTCCCCATCGGCATCCACCGTCTGGCAGTGCCTCAAGGAATTGATACCGCCGACGCACTTGGTCCTGTATGGTCACTGGATGCGGAGTTCATGCGCGCTTGGCATCACCGTCGCACGCCTATTGGCGCACACGCCTTCCGTTTTGAGCAGAATGGCGAGTATGACTGTGGCTGGCGGCTGGCGGACGTGGCGGCCCGCTTCCTGCAGGAGCGGGACAGAAGCGACGGGCTCACCATGCTCACCATTGTCCCGCCCGCGCCGGTGTATCGTCGTGTGAGCGTGCTCCCGTGGCTGGGGCGGCGTCTTGCCGAATTGCTGCGCCTTCAATATGTCCCGGATGCATTCGACATGACACGCCCGCTACCCGGCCATCCGGACTCTGTCTTCGGCGTGAACCGGGACGCAGCCTCCCGTCCGAAAATCACGCTGGACGAACTCTACCGGATGCCGGATGAGACCGTCAGCCAGTTCAGTAATCAGCGTGTCCTTCTCACCGACTGGCGTCTCCATGCCGGGCGTACCTTGACAACCTTGACCCGTCTTCTGCAACGCCACAACGCCGAGGTCGTGCGCTTCACCTGGCTCCCATGACGGTCTCCCGCGATCTGACCATACTCTACGCGCTGTCGGCCGAGGCGAAACTCGGCCCGAAGGCCGTGCTGACGCTTCTGAGCCACTTTGGCAACCCAGAGTCAATCTGGTCGACTCCAATGGACGAGGTCGCGCTGGCTCTGAAACTGTCGGAGGAGAGCACGCAACGTCTGATCGAAGCCCATGGGTTGACCGATGCGTTCGTGGAAGACCTCGAGTTGATGATCGACAGCGGGACACGGCCCCTGTCGATTCTCGATGATGATTACCCGGACCGCCTGCGGCGTCTGCCCGATCCCCCGCCGATCGTCTATGTCAGGGGACAAATGCCGCCCGCAGACCAGACTGCGGTTGCGGTGGTGGGAACACATCACGCCGATGCCGACGGCATCGCCGAGGCCGTCGCCTGGGGGAAGGGGCTGGCGCAGAGAAACGTTGCCGTGATCTCCGGGCTGGCACGGGGAATCGATGGCGGCGGGCACATCGGGGCGCTCGCTGGGGGCGGACGAACCGTGGCGGTGCTCGGTTGCGGATTCGCCAATATCTACCCGCCCGAACACCGCGCCCTGGCGGAGCAGATCGAGGCGGACGGCGCGCTGATCTCCGAGTATCCCCCGCGGGCTTCTCTGACCAAATCCCGTCTGGTCATCCGCAACCGTCTCATCGTGGCGCTATCGGATGCCGTCGTGGTGGTGCGCCTCCATGCGCCCGAATCGGGGACCATGGCCGCGATCCGCCGCGCGCGTGATCAGGCGCGTCCGGTCTTTCTCGTGGTCGCGGACACCAGCGAGGCAACACAGCGTGCCGTGGCCGAAGGCGCCATCCCGATCGGGCACCTCCCCAACTTCGACCTGGTGTTGAATTACCTTTGAGAAACAAACGGGCTCCACCCTCCCGCAAACAGCCGCGTGACAATGATTTCATCCCCCGGGCGCTGCCCCTGCGGGCGGCTCTTGTCATCGTCGACCGCTCCATGCTACCTTGGGTCCGACAAAGGAGGATTGATCATGGAAAAAATCTACAAAGTCATCGAAGTCGTCGGCTGCTCTCCGAAGAACTATCAAGACGCCATCCAGAATGCGGTGAGCGAAGCGGCCAAGACGCTCAACGGGCTGGCGTGGTTCGAAGTCAAGGAGATGCGCGGCGGGATCAAGGACGGCGCCATCTCGGAATACCAGGCGATCGTCAAACTTGGCTTCCGACTCATCGAAGAGTAGGGTGAACAGGTGTCGGGTGGCGGCT
>JAVHPP010000017.1:0-4794 GCA_036170655.1 Candidatus Zixiibacteriota bacterium
AATCCTCCTTGAATGGCAGTCCTTGTCGCGCCCAGAGCGAATTGGCGATTGACAACGTGACGCCCGAGTCGGGCATCTCCAGAAGCGACCTTAGCTCCGAGAAATTGCGATTGACGTCTTCCAGGCTCATCCCCTGAATCTCCAGGCACGAGGCCATCGCGTCACGTGTCGTGCTGTCGGCGCCGTTGTAGGTCATGGCGAGGGCAATGGCGATGCTGGATGGGGAAATGAACACGTTCGCATTCGCATCGGATCCAGCCAGCGCGTGCAGCAGATTGAAGCCGAACCGCGCGTTGGTGGTAACAAGAGGTTCATCAATAGTCATGTTCTGTTTCTCCGGTACATCTGGAGCGCCATCCTTCGACACCGCCGGGTTCTCACGGCAAGCGGTCACAAGGGACGTCACCATGATCATCGAGCATACGATGCGGTTCATCCGGTATCTCCTTTTTGAAATCGCGAGCCATGTTAGTCAAAGCAATTACCCACAGACAAGAAGAATATTCCAACATTTCAGTTACCGAGACCCATGGAGGTAGAAACCCCTTGTCCCCCTGTTGGTTGCATCTAATGCCGGATCAGCATCCAGGAGACGACCCGTCTGGATTCCTCGACCGGTCCCTCTTGAATCTGGACAATGCCAACGTTGCGGGCAATCCAAATCTCGCGTCTTAAGACCATGTCCGCAGAATAGCGGCTCTCGACAATTCGCAGGGCTGCGCGGGATGCCCCTGCACCGGCACCGAGTGTATCCCAAGCCACAACATGCACGGAGTCATAGATCGTCGGGTCGGGCGTGCGCCAGTGGTTCCCTGTGCGCAGAGGGAAGCCCAGGGTCAGATGCGAGTAGCACTGATTCTGTGCCTGGAAGGAGATGGTGCTGTCGCTGCGAGAGACAAAGAGCGTCTCCGCATCGACAAGGAACCGAGGCACGCCACCCCGTGCGGAGTGAAGCTCCCAGATCGAGGTCTCGGCACCCGGAACTGGCGCGCTGTAGCCAACGACTTTGACGGCGACTGTGTCCTGGACTATTCCGGAAGAATCGCGGATTTCGTAGGCCCACTCGTTGCCGAGGGCCAGGGGGAATTCGCTCACGTTGATTACAGGGTCCTGCTGACGCACCGCCGGGCAGCCAAGCATCAAAATGGCCAGCATGCAGGATACGGCAACAGCGAATGCCGACGGTGATTTGCTTGGCACGTCATCCCTCCGTAGAGTGCATGCCGTGCCGGCCGGAATGATTGTCTGCCAAGAGCTCACTTCGCCGGCGCGACGGAGAGGATCCGCTTGATCACCGCTGTATCACCTGGCAACAGACCGGCAGGGACAAGACGTGGAACCAAATCGACCCAACGGCGTTCGGCGGCGAAGACGCGCCGAAAAATGGGCAGAGATTCATCCACGCGACCGGCATTGGCCAAAGTCGCCGCGTGCCAAAATGGCAATTCCATGATCTGCGGGGCCATCTTTTCCCCGGTGCCGTAGGCCACGGCGGCTGAGTCCCACTGCTTCTTCTCCGAATATACGTCACCGCGATTCACCCAATCATACGCCTCGCTCAAATGGTACACACGCGCCAGCTCCCCGACCGGGTCAGGGTGATCCTCCACTCGCAATTCGACCAGCTTCCCCTGCCAGGGTTTATCATGCCGTTGTCCGTCGACAATCACAATGGCCGCCGACTGCCGTCCCCGGATGTCGCCGCCTTCACCTTCGGCGGCGCGAAGCGCGGCGAGAAGTCGTTCGCCAAGAGAGCCCTTCGTTTCCGTGTACGCTTTGGCCATGGCGCGTGGCACAGTGGAATCCGCCATCAAGTTTGCCTGGACGGAGAATCCGGGGCCGGTGATATGCGATGCATAGGCGATACACTTCTTGCCGGTGTGAGCAGCAACCTCCCCCTTGGCATCGACAATCGCCACCTGACGCACCTCGCGCCCCGAGTCGGCTGCTAGCATGGCGTTCAGCGCCTGCTGCGGGTTTTCTCCCGCCCGCAGTCGATCCAAGCCATCAGGGCCGTACTCGATCTTCACGAACGACTGCGTGGCAATCGCCCCGACCCCCGCCTCAGCCCACGGCACCACCGGCCCCACCGAAAACCAATGTGACTGCACCGCCACTCCCATCTGCCCGGTCACCGAATCCCGCGCGACGATGGAAAAGGTCGACACCGGCCGGAGGGTGGATGCATTCGCCGACACCACTGCAATTCCCGCCACCAAAAGCATGGTGACCACACCAAGTATCAAACCCCGTCTCACTGCACACCTCCCGCACTGGACCATTTGTTCTCGATAGAATCCAGTGTAAGATGGTGATTGGGCAGGCTTGCAGCAAGCACGGTGGGTTCCGTCACCACCCCCATCATACGAAAACACGATTGGGATTTCCACGTCGGCAGTGGATCGTAGGCGTCTTCCACGCAGATCTGTTGAACTTCAACGAGTTGTGAAAGGACTTCCCTTGTCTCGCGCCGGTTGCGTGCCGCCGCAATCTCGAAGCAAGGGAATAAGACACACCCCCAGCGTGTAATCATCATGAATCATGTGCCCGATCACGAAACAGCTTTGGCCTCGGAGCAGATGCAGATTGGGCATACCGCTTGCCGTGCTGGCATTGGCCTTGTCCTCGTGCGCCGGGACAGCCGGCCAGGACCAAACCGGGCCGCTCCTGCACATCCCGGGAGACACTGCGCCCGCAGACTCTTCACGTTTCGCCGAAGCGTCCGCCATTCTCCGTATCATCGACGCATCGTACTGGTCGTTTGCGTTGGACACGGAGCCTGAGTCGCAGTTGTTTCTGAAACAAGTCGATCGGCACAAGATCAAACACCCCGATCTGTGGACCCGCGCTCTGGATGGAGTTGCCTGGGCGCACGACAGCGCACATTGTGCCGGAGAAGTCTGGCGTCCGGAGGGCGACGTCCGCTGGCCGTACTTTGTCCGCTTTGGTCCGCCATCGGTGTGGTGGGTGACCAAGTTCGAAACCGCGGTCGCGGGCGGCAACCGCGACACGGTCCTGACCTTCTTCTATCGCTGGAACGAGCTCGATACAGGCATTGCCGCTCAAGCGGAGTCGACCGGTACCTACCCGACCAAACTTCTTGGAGGCATCCGCACAAAATCTGAGGTCAGGAGGGCAATCTATCCATCGATAGATGTTGTCTCCTTCCCCGACCGTGCCGGAACGTTCGACATTTGGATCATCACCGGTGTCAGAGGCCGCGACCTGACTTACGAGACGCTTGAGTCGGGGGTGCTTCAAGAGGACATAAAGATTCTCGGGGATGACAAACGTCTGGTTGCCACGCAGGATCGAACCGGTAAACTGGCGTTGGCCGGTCTGATCCTCTCTGTCACAGTCAACTCAGAAGCCCTCAGCATACCGTCTCATTTTGAGGAGCGCGGCCTGCCAGCGGGGAAATACACGGTAGAGGCAAACGTCCGGGGTTATCGCACCAACGCCTCAGGTACAGTCAGACGGGAGTTCGTTCTTCCCTCGCCTTTTGCAGACAGGGGCGTTAGCGACATCCTTCTCGCCGATCTGAGGGGACCATGCGGCGAGGGGATCACCCCCGGTGTTCTCCGAAATGGTCGGAATCTTCAGGGGATCTCCGAACCGATCTTCGGCGTCGGTGACACAATCTCGCCCTACGTCGAAATCAGAATGCCCGAGGGTGATGACTGGGCCTGTGTTTTCAGTGTTTTTCTGAAACCAGTGCTGAGAAACCCGGTGAAGACAGTCAAGGTCAGCCGCTCCGTCCTGTCAGCCGACAGCCTCGGCAAACCACTGGTCCGATGGGCTGGTGTCGATCTGGCCAGGGAACGCCGGGAACTCGGGCAAGAGACACGTGTGGGGCAGGGGGATCTCGATCTTATCTTCGCCCGGGTTTCTCGTTCTGTGAGCGACTTGGACGTTTTCGAATCCTCGTTCGAAGTATCGCGCCGGGCCTCGAGTGGAGACTACTGGCTGATCATCGAGATCGAAGGCCGGGATTCCGCCGGACAAGCGTTCAACCGCTCAATTCAGAAGAAGATCACACTCATACGCCATTAGGAAAGACGACCGACACGGAAGAGCATTGGCTGTCCCGAATGAGCATTTCCCGCAATTGCGTGGGCGCAATCTCTGATTGCGCTCGGCCGAAGGCCGACACATCCGGTCTATGAGATTGAACACTCTCGTCTTCAAGGATGAACTGCTCATTCACAATCGTCACCTGGTGGGTTCATGCACGCGTTACAATTGGCCTTTGGCCAACCGCGATTGGAAATCGCGGCCACGCGACCATGCGGTCACGGATTGCCGGGGGATCTTGGGCACCCGCCTGTCAGAACGACTGGCATGGAAGAGGGGCGCCCAAATGAGGCGCCCCTGCGGATAAAATGCTGATCGAATCAAGTGCTCTATCGTGTGGCCGATTTCGAGATCCCTGGTTTGGAAATCCGATTCTTGGGGATGAACAACTCGCGCTGCATCTGCCCCTGTGCTTCGACGACCGTCACCGCTGCGAGGTGCACGATGTCACGCACCGTGTACGATCCGACTTGGAGCACCTGGATGGGCCGTTCCATGCCGACGAGAAGCGGGCCGATAATTTCGGCGCCACCGAGACGCTGAAGAAGCTTGTAGGCGATGTTGCCCGACTGGAGATCGGGGAAGATCAGCAGGTTGGCACGTTCCTTCAGCTTTGAGAAGGGATAAGTTTCGCTGAGGATCGACGGTGTCACGGCCGTATCGGCCTGCATCTCGCCATCGACGACCAGCGCCGGATCACGCTCCTGGATGATTTCGACC
>JAVHPP010000018.1:0-1079 GCA_036170655.1 Candidatus Zixiibacteriota bacterium
CTTTGAAGAGGTCGCCATCACACGCCGCCTCGACCGTTCCGGCGAAAGCGAATACCGGCTGAACCGCACCCCCTGCCGTCTCAAGGATATCGCGGACATGCTCATGGATACCGGAATGGGATCGCATTCCTATTCTGTGATTCAGCAGGGAATGATTGACGCCATCATCTCCGAGAATCCCGAGGAACGCCGCAACCTGTTCGAAGAAGCCGCCGGTGTATCAAAATACAAGTGGCGGAAGAAAGCGGCCCTCCGCAAGCTCGAAGCCACAGAGAGTGATCTCATCCGGCTGACCGATTTGAAGAACGAAGTGGCGACACACGCGCGCTCTTTGGCACGCCAAAAGGGCAGGGCGGAGAAGCATCGCCAGCTTCGTGACGAACTGAGAACGTTGCAGATTACCGAAGCTGTCCGTGAATACCGGGGACTGCTCGGTGCACGTAATGCGGTGGATGGTCGAATCCGTGCCGCGCACGACCATGGGACGGGCCTGAAGACCGAGTACGACAAGGCGGACCTGGAATGGCAGGGGCTGCGACTGACAACGGAACAGGCGGAGAAGACGGCCACCGAAATTGCCGACCGGCTGTCTGCTGTGGTCCAGGAGTGGCATACCGCCGAGACCCATCGCGTTCAGATGGCTGATCGTATCCGGTATCTCGACAGTGAGCGGGTTGAACTGAAACAGCGTCTGACGTCGCTGTCGTCACATCTTGACGAGACCGTGGCACGTCTGGCAAAAACGGAATCGGCACGGTCCGAGGCGCGCCGCGAAAAAGACGATGTCGCCATTCAGGCAAAGCAGGCTGAAGAGGCCTATCGGAAGGCCAAGACCGACGTTCAAGAGGCGGAGGAACGGTACAAACAAGTTGATGACGAGTACAACGTTGCCACCCGAGAGCGGGCTCAGCTTGATGCACAGCGGGCGACGACAACGGAACGGCGCCAGAACTGGGGCCGATTGATTCAAGAACTGACCGCACGCAGGGATCGTGCCCGTGAGGACCACGCTCAAACGGCGAGCGAGATGTCACAGCTTAAAAGCGCCATTGATTCTGTCGAAAACGCCCTCGCCGAAT
>JAVHPP010000019.1:0-4703 GCA_036170655.1 Candidatus Zixiibacteriota bacterium
GCCCTGTATGTCAAACGCGGCGATGCCCGAATATGTCGATCGTTCTGGAAATGACGCGCCCCAGCGTGACGTCGACACTCCCAAGCGCGACGACGATATGGAATTCGACTCATTCACGAAGGACGTGCGGACGTTTGAGAGAACCAATGTCGCATTCGAATCGGCCCAATCCCCTATCGCGATATGTTCGAGGTACCGACCGTCGTATGGGTCGTGGTGGGATGGTGACTGCGGCCCCAGCGATCCATATAGATCGGAAAGCATCATAGACTGGCTTGTGCTCCAATCGGGATTCAGCAACTGAATCTGGTCAAAGTAATTACATATTCGCATACTCGTAAGTGCCTCGATGCAGACTTCCTTCCAATGAATCACCAAACTCATTGGAGGTGAATCGTGCGGAAGGCGCGTGATGAACCAGCGGCTCGGCCCCGCCGGTACCTGTCGGATTTCACGGCCAGTGAGTAAATCGCAGACCTGGATCACCCACTTCTCGGTTTCACCTTCAAGTGTTGGAGGTCTGCACTTGTCGGGTGGTGTATAGTGATCATCCCACACGAAACCGACTAAAGGCTGGCGATTATCGTCATAGCCCCAGAAGATGGCATTCAAGACATAGACATACGGGGGATGATTGATCCGCCAGATAGAGGTGACCGTGCCCTCGGCAGGATCGACAAAGCGAACTGAATCAGACATGGGCGTGTAATACGCATATTCGAGCGACCCATCGCCATCGTAGTCGCCGACGCCCCAGCTCCTCTCGGTCACGGGGATGGGATGTGGCCCGTCGACCCAAGATTGTGATTTGGGACTAAAGACTCCGACTCGGGTCGGCACCCCGGCGAGTGTCACCGCCAGTTCCCAGACATCGTCGCTGTCGATGTCGACGGGAAACCAGTCGGCGACGGGGTAACCAAGGTTTACGCGAGTGAATCCGCCCAAAGACCCAATGCCCTGAATGCCGCAGGATATGCAAAGGGATTGACGTCTCGGAGCATTGGCGACCTGAACGACCTCATGGCCTGCCTGCCCAATTGACCCGTCAGCCAAGACACCCTGCCAAGCGCACGCTACAGCAAGCCCGCCAACGATCACCCGAAATGACGCCACCCTCGCGTAATGTGTACCCACATGCCACCCCCATTCTCTTGTGGCGAATTGCTCGAACCTGATATCAATTTGCCATGAAATTTCTCCTTGTCAATAGATAATGAGAGACGACAAGCCGGTACGGGGTGGTGGCGAAACAATCTTACTGCAAGGATGTCCGCGAATCGTGGTACGCAATGTCAGATACGCGAGCCCTTACCGGGGGGGTAGGATCACGAGCCCCATCGTCACGGGGACCTGCAAGATGACGGTTCACCGTGAATGGAAACCGACGAGCCGGCGCTCATCTTCATCCCATAGTTTGAGACGCGCGCAATGGATGCTGCTAACGAGGGTCAGCCGGGTCGCATGCTGCAGGTACTCGTTTTCCCGCAGGCACTCCTGCAGCCGGTAGTTCGGGATACGGCTGCACAGATGGTGAATGTGATGGACGCCGATGTTCCCGGTGAACCAGTTGATCACACGCGGCAGATCGTAGTACGAACTGCCCTGGAGACTGGCGTCGCGGTAGTCCCAATCTGGAGTGCGCCGCCAGTACGTGTCTTCAAATTGGTGTTGGATGTAGAAAAGCCAGACTCCGAGCGATCCGGCCAGGAGTGTGATCGGCAATTGGATCTTGATAAAGGTCGTGAAGCCCACGAGTTCTGACATGAGAATGACCAGGCCAGCCAGGGCAACATTTGTGAGCATGACACTGCGCCATTCCCGTTTCCAAGACGACGGAAGATCGAGGGGCAGGCGATGCTTGAGAATGAACTGATAGCACGGTCCCACGCCAAACAAGATCACGGGATTGCGGTACACTCGGTAGAGCAGGCGGCGAATCGGCGGGAGCGCCAGATACTCCCGAATCGTCAGCGTCGTGAGGTCGCCGAAATCGCGGCGATCCAGATTGCCGGATGTCGCATGATGGATCGCGTGAGTACGGCGCCAGTACCCATAGGGCGTCAGGGTAAGAACTCCAATCACGGAACCGACGATGTTGTTGAGTGACTGACGGGCGAAGAAGGACCCGTGCCCGCAGTCATGCTGGATGATAAACAGGCGGATTACGAGCCCGGCGGCGGGAACGGATAGGGCCAGCGTCAGCCAGTAGGATATCTCCAGACTGCGCAGCATTGCGATCCACACCAATCCCAAGAGGACCGTGGTGTTCAGCAACTGCCATACGCTGCGGCGAAGATCGGGACGAGCGTAGAAGTGCAGGGATTCGGTACCGGAAGATGGCTCGGTGATGGCTTCAGCGCGTGACAGGGAGTGGCTCCATTCGTGTTTGGTATGGCGTCAGCGGCGCCGGCAACTGTCGACCGGGTTACAACCGCCGGGCATCGACTCGCTCAATGTATCCAATCATCGGTCCCCGAACACCAAGTTTCATGGCCGCGTCGTCAATCCATGCCAGAGAAGGCCTTGATGGGTGGGTGCAGAGCTCTGGTGCGAGACGAGTCGCAGATTAACACTGAATCGCGTGGCGGGTGACCAGCGAAAAAGGGCGGGCCGTCTTTCGACGGCCCGCCAAATCCCCCCTCTGCTGTTCAAGTCAGAAACATGTTAGGGATGCGAATTCGCATAAGTGAGCGTCGCGTTCAGAACCGCTCTCGCATAAACCACGTTGTGGATTCCGCCGCTTCTGTCCTCGAGGAGTGCGCCGAAATTGAACACCGCACCGATCTCGTCTGCGGTCCAGATCACACGGGGGCCATTGGCGCTGGTCCGGCGCGTGCTATTGACAGAGTACGTGCCATCGGAATTTGCCTTGATCAGGCCGAGCGCGACCAATCTGACGCCCAATGTGTCCTTCAAGGCCACCTCGAACTTCGTCTTGGCGTCATCGACAAACGTCAGAGCAGCGGCATCATCCGCCAGCGAATGGCATGTGCAGCCTTGGCGATTGATCCGCTCGCTGGTGCCGGACATGTAGGCAATCGCGAAAGTGTGTCCTCCCGCCAGGACACCGGAAGGAAGCGAAGCCATGTGGCAATTCACGCACCCCTTGGCAATTCCAGTGTTGTGCATGGCATTCGCTGGATAGGGTGAACCACCCGTGAAAACGTACAGACCCTGTCCTGAAAGGATGTTCGCCTGCGGGCCATGGTGGCCACCGAAGCGTGACGATGTCATCGAATCCGCCGTGAAATTCGGGGAGGGAACCCGCAACTGATGGCACATCGCGCAGGTGTTGCTCTCTCCCTTATCGTAGGTGCCGCCGCCCACTGCCAGGGTCGTCGCGCCGACTTTGCGTTGCGCAAAACTCTGGTTGGTGTGGGGTGCATGGCAGGCGAAGCAGCCGATATGGGTCGATTGCTCCACCGCCGGTATGGTGCCGGTCGCCACGCGCTCTTGGTAACCTTCGGTCGTGTGACAGCCTGAACAGGGCGATTCCGTACGCAGGTACGTGGTCCCTGTCGCATGCACCGACGCTTCGTACTGTAACTGCATGGGGCGGATGTAGTCAGCAATCGCGTAGTCGTCGGTGTGGCATTTCTCTGTGCAGGTTGCGCTGCCAGCCGGTCCGGCCGGGCCCTTGTCACCCTTGCATCCGACCAGAGCAACAATCAAGATCATCACTCCAATCAGCATCCCCGCTTTGATCCATCGATCCATGTGATCCCTCCTCCCTCAGTTCAACATCCTTGTGTCAAGCCAGAAACCAGAGTCATTCTGTTCACTTTGTTATCTTTATCACAAAGCACAATCCACATTTATTACATCGGCGTTTTTTCGACCAGCTATACCTCAACCGGATATGGGGTTGTCACAATTGAGTCGGTTCTCACGATGGCTGCCATACAAACGATGTAAGGCATTGAACTCCATCTTGTTCCCGACAGGCGGCCCATCGACCAGCCCTTGGGGGCAAAAACAGGAAGATCTCATGTGATCCTTCCTGCCCATGTCAAGATACTGGTACAGGACTTACCTGTCAAGTGCCGGGTGCCCCACGGCTTGCCGTGGGTTGGCCTCTGTTCGCCACCACGCCTCATAGCGCAATCGCCTCCGCTGCCAGCGGAGCGCCATCCTTTCCCAAGTACGCGTTATAGCTTGACCAGATCCATGCAGAAAGGTCAGCGACGAGACCTCGTTTCACCGGGTTATTGTGACAGTAGAGAATCTTCTCCCGTACGGTGTCCGGTGTCCGGCAGTTGTGATCGTAACAGCGTCGTTGCCAGAAGACCCTTGTCGCTTCCGGCGGACCGACTTTGGCTGTGGCGAAGTATGCACGTGCCGAGCGCGACTTGATTTCACCAATCACGTACCCCAGTTTCATCTCCGCAGGTGGCAACAGAACGGGATGCACATGCTCCGGCAGGAAGACATAGCCGAGAAGTGAGAATCCGCGGCTATGCCTGACCCGGTCGAGTTCTTGCGCAAGAATCGTCATAGCATTGAGAAGAGAAAGGCTGTGTGCCCGCATGAAGCAACTGAATGTGACGAATCCGCGGTCTCGAGGTCGTCATAATGGTGGAGTCGCGTCACGGACGGTACCTCTGATTCCATCTTACCCACGCGGCTCTTGCACCCTGTATGCCCACACGCCCGGTGCCCCACGGCTTGCCGTGGGTTGGCCTCCGCTTTGTGCTATAGCGCCT
>JAVHPP010000020.1:0-1067 GCA_036170655.1 Candidatus Zixiibacteriota bacterium
TCGCATAAAGAAGGCCAAGCCGGAAATGGCTTGGCCTTTTTGTCTGCGGCTTGGTACTTGGTGGCCCACAGCTTGGGGCACCCGGCGCACAATGCGATGGACGGACGAGGTTGACTCGCCGACCAACGGATAGGTCAGTACAAGCTGCGTTTACGGCCGCGAATGCCCTTGCGGCTTCCCTTGTTCTTGAAGTTGCGCTTGTCTCCGCCAAAACCACCGGGTCCCGGGGGCGGACCGGAAGAACGGAATTGACGAGAACCGCCGCCACTGGGACGGGGCGGACGGTCCCGGGCGGGATTGATGACCAAGGGACGCCCATTGAGTTCGTGGCCATTGAAACGGGTGGTGGCATCGACCGCCTCCGCCTCGCTGGAAAACTCGACGAAGGCGAAGCCGCGCGGTTGTCCGGTGTCACGGTCGATCGGGAGGAAGATCTCGATGATAGTACCGGCGGCGGCGAACAGTTCGTTCAGTTCTTCCTTCGTGGTTTGAGCATCGAGGTTTCCTACGTAGAGTTTGGCTGCGATGGCGGATCTCCTTCCGGCTTGAGACTCTGTGGTCGTCGTGACGGCACGATCAGCATGACTCACGACAGTTGCGCGCCCTGTGACGCGTGACGGAGGCAACATCCCGCACTCCGGGCAAGAACGGAGTGAGTCCGGGCAATCATCTCCCACAGGAAGCATACGACAAGAACAGCCGCAGTGCAAGCAGGGAAAGAGTTCTTCAGGGACATTATTCGTCCCAACTGTGCTCCGGCTGTCGCGTATGTAGTGTTTCCCACCGCCTTTGCGGTTTCACGTCCGTTGACAGCGGCGGTGGCAGGCAGTTTATTCCGCGTTTTCTCGAGGCGGAAAAGATGAAGATGACGAGCGACCAGAATCCCATCCTATTGAGGATTGCATAAGAAATGCACGACTTGAAAACTTTCGCTGGCAGAATGAGGTCCGCAGTGGCACGCCTTGCCGTGCCCGCTGGGGGAAGAAGTGCGCGAGAGCAAGATCGGGCACGGCAAGCCGTGCCCCTACACAGGCCACGTCACTTGCGGGTTGCCCCATTCCTTATGC
>JAVHPP010000021.1:0-4672 GCA_036170655.1 Candidatus Zixiibacteriota bacterium
GGCCGGGCGCCACTACGTGAGCACTGTCACTCCGGAATCTCGGTCCATGTACGCGATGGAAAACCCAACACCGCCGGAATCGCTGGATGATCCAGCCCCCGTTGATCTCAGCGCGACCACGGCTCAGGACCTTGGCCGGTTGCTGTTGGAGTGGCGCTCCCATCCTGTCAAGCAGGGGGGCAAACGTCTCTGGGTCGTCATTGGCGTGTTTGTGCTCTTTCCGGTCGGGCTCACGCTCCTGTATGGTCCGTTCTATGGTGTTCTGGCGCTGGTGATTTTGGGCGGATCCTTGGCCACGTACTTTCTGCCAACGGACTACTTTTTCTACACCGGCGGTCTTGAGTCCGTGTTTCTGGGTGTGCGTCGCCGCTTCACGTGGGATCAGTTCCGCAGTTGCTATCCCGACCGTCACGGCGTGCTCCTATCCCCTTTTCCGCAGCCCTCGCGTTTGGAGAACTTTCGTGGCATCTACCTGCGGTTCGATGGTCAGGCGAGCAAGATTATGGCGATTGTCTCCGAGCGAGTCGGTGCACATACGTGCGAGTCAGAACAGCAGACGGGGAGTCTTCAGTGAGCTTTCGCCGCTGGTTCGAGTCACGTCCGGCGTCCCTGGCGAAGGCCGAGGCGCTGACTGACGCGGAAGCGGCCATCATGGAGAAGATCGCCGCCAAGGTCGTCGGATTGAGGATGACCGTGCCGGCGATCCTGTTCCTCGAATCGGTCAAGCCGCTCAACTACATCGGCGCACAAGCATTGATCTTCTTCGAGCCGTTTGTCCAGGTGTTGTTCAATCTCAAAGAGTACGACACCTTTCGCCAGATGATGGAACGCCGTGAGAATGTCGAGCGTCTGCTGCTGAAGATCGAAGAGTTGGATGCCCAAGCGTTGGCAAGGGAGAAATCAGCGCGCAAAGCGCGGAAGGAAGCATCACGACAACGCTGGCGGCGATGGTTTGGCCGCAGACCGCCGGCGCCGGGCGGTGGCAATTCGACCGGCGCGCCCTCTGGGTCGTGATGCGAATTGTCTGGGTCACAGAAATGTTCCGCTGGCATGTGATAAATGTTGATTTGTGACCGAGGGGTCGTATATTGGCCGCCCATCCGACGGTACGTCCCGCCGAAGCAGCGAGGAAGGCACCATTGATTGTCGCCAAAGAAATCTTTCTAACGAAGGGTGTGGGTCGTCACACGGAACGCCTTTCCAGCTTCGAGCTGGCTCTGCGTGACGCCGGTATTGCGCATTTCAACCTGGTCTCCGTGTCGTCGATCTTCCCGCCGGCCTGTAAACTCGTCTCCCGCAAGGCCGGGTTGAAGATGATGACGCCCGGGCAGGTGGCTTTCGTAGTGATGAGCCGCAACGATACCAATGAGCCATCTCGCCTGATCTCCGCCGCGGTTGGTCTGGCGATCCCCAAGGATGTCACACAGGTCGGATACCTGACGGAGCATCACGACTTCGGCATGACCGAGAAGCGCGCCGGAGACTATTCAGAGGATCTGGCGGTGACGATGCTGACGTCATCCCTCGGCCTGGAAATTGACTTGGACAAGAGCTGGGATAAAAACAAGGAAGAATGGAAGATTTCGGGGAAGATTTACCGCACCTGCAATTCGACGCAATCCGCCACCGGCGATAAGAATGGCCTTTGGACCACGGTCGTGGCCGCCGCCGTGCTGGTGACCGACTGACAGTGCTTGCACGCTGCCTGCGCGGAATCAGCACGGTTCCTCTAACGTCTCACCTTCTTTAGACCGGTCCGGCCACGCTCTTGGAGATTCCGCTTGGCTCTGCCAGTGGTGATTTTGTTACTTCATGCGGTCAGCGATCGGGTTGCAGAGGGAATCTGGAGAGGAAGACGACATGAGAATTGAGAGCGCCGAACGGCCAGCCAGGCATCTGCGAATGCCATTGAAACCCGTGCCGATCGACAGCGACATGACCATCGTCGAGCTAATCGACCGGTGCATGGTGGCTTTCAATGCACGGCAGCTCCGTGCCGCGTGCAAGTTGTACTCGGGGGTGCTCTCCGCCACCGATACGCGGGTGGGACTGAGTTTGTCCGGTGCTTTGATTCCCGCGGGTTTGGGCGCCTCATGCCTCGCGCCGATGCTGCGACTCGGGTTCATCGACTGGATGGTTTCAACCGGGGCGAATCTCTACCACGACATTCAGATGGCGTTGGGCTACGAGATGCACGCCGGGAACGCGGTTACCGATGACACGATGCTGCGTGATGATGGCGTCGTCCGCATCTACGATCTGTATTTCGATGCCCAAGCCCTATACGACACGGACAAGTTTATCCGGGATACCCTGCGGACGCTCGTGTCGGAAGGCCGTCTGCGCGGGACGGTGTCGTCGGCAGACATTCATCATGCCTTGGGTGCTCAACTCCTCCAGCGCTATCCCCGTGCCGCTGCGCAGAGCGTTCTGGCCACGGCGGCATCAATGGGTGTTCCCATCCACACGTCGGCGTCTGGTGATTCCGGCATCGGCATGAACCTCGCTGCCCTGTGTCTCGAGGGTGTCGATCTCCGTGTCGATCCCAGCTTGGATGTCAATGAAACAGCATCCTACGTCTATGCTGCCAAGCGCGCTGGCGGCAAGAGCGCGGTGGTCATCTTCGGAGGAGGAAGCCCGAAAAACTTCGTGCTTCAGACCGAGCCCCATATTCAAGAGGTTCTCGGGCTGGAAGAGGCCGGCCACGATTTCTTCATCCAGTTTACCGACGCTCGCCCGGACACCGGCGGCTTGAGTGGAGCGACGCCATCAGAGGCGGTCAGCTGGGGGAAAATCGACCCGGCCAAGCTCCCCGGCACTGTTGTTTGCTATGGCGATTGCAGTGTCTATCTGCCGCTCCTGGCTCGCTATGCGGTTGAACAGGTCGGGAAACGCGCACCGCAACGTTTGATGGAGAAACGAAACGAGATGATGGCGATGCTTGTGAGCAAGTTGAAGTAGTGGACTCTACCCGCCGGTCGTGTATCGGGGCATGGCATTTGAGATTGCTCCAATGCGTTAGGTTGATTTGCGGGCAAGGGGCTTAAGCCTCTTGCCCTCGCGAAGGAGCGAGCCCTGATCAAAATGGCGTGTCACATCGAGGTCATATGAACCAACCCACACTGCATGCATCACATGCCTCCCGTGGGAATAACTTCCTCGGCCTGCCGCCGGAGGACGCCCAGTACGACAACGCGCGGGTGGTTGTCATCCCGGTTGCGTACGATGCTACGACATCGTACAAGTCGGGCACCAAGTACGGTCCCGCGGCTATTATCGCCGCGTCACGTGAATCCGAGACCTACGATCCGCTGACGAAAATCGATCTGTCGAATGTCGGGATTGCCACGGTTGACGAAGTCGAAGCCGAGGCCGATGGTCCGGCCATCATGGCCGACACGGTGGAACGCGAGATTGCCCGGCATCTGGCCAATGGCAAGTTCTGCGTGATGCTTGGGGGCGAGCACTCGATTACCACTGGCGCGGTGCGCGCACACAAGGCGAAATATCCCGGCCTCAGTGTGCTGCAACTCGACGCGCACGCCGACATGCGCGATTCGTACCAGGGGTCAAAGTTCTCCCATGCCTCGGTGATGCGCCGGGTGCGCGAGATCTGTCCCGTGGTCTCGGTCGGAATCCGCAGCGCGTCGCCGGAATGCCACGCGGCGTACGAGAAAGACCACTTGCCCGTTTTCTGGGCGTGTGACTGTGTGGGCCGCAGTGACTGGTTTGACCGCGCCATCTCCGCCCTCGCGCCCGAAGTCTATATCACCTGCGATCTCGATGCACTCGATCCCGCGATCATGCCGTCTGTCGGCACCCCCGCGCCCGGCGGTTTTCAGTGGTACGAGACGCTGGCCTTCCTGCGCGCCGTCGCCGCCAAGCGCAAGATCGTTGGCTTCGATGTCGTGGAACTCAGCCCGATTCCGGGCCTGCACCATGCCGACTTCCTCGCGGCGTGCCTGGTTGCGGAAATGATGCGGATGACCATCGGTTCGGGGCGGAATCAAAGACCAGCGACAGACCGATGAAGTGAATGTGAGGACTGAGTAAAGGGAAGCGACGTCGACAGCGTACTAATCCGGACACCCACCCCCGCCCTCTGGCAGAGGCGGGGTTTTCGTGCTGTTGCCACGTCTTGGCGGAGACCATATGGCTGAATGGTGGGAAAACTTCTTTGATGCCGACTACCTCCGAGTCTACGAAGACCATGACATGGACAGGGCCGAGGCCGAGGCCGCGTTCGTTCAGAAGGTACTGAAACTCCGTCGCGGTCAGCGTGTGCTCGACGTGTGCTGCGGATATGGCCGCCACGCTGTTCTGTTCGCCAAGGCGGGTTTGGATGTCACCGGCTTTGATCGCAGCCGCTTGTTTATCGGCAACGGGAAACGTGCGGCCCGGAAAGCACGTGTGAAGGTGACGTGGGTACAAGGTGATGTCAGAACTATGGTCGTTGAGCCGGATTTCCATGCCGCCGTCAGCCTGTTTACGTCGATTGGCTTTTTCAGCACCGAGGATGAAAACTACCAGGTCGTGGCGCGTTCTGCCGCTGCGCTCAAGCCGGGAGGACAGTTTCTGCTGGACACCTTCAACCGGGACAGCCTTGTTCGCTGCCCGCACGGCCGAAACTGGCAACCCATCCGGGGCGGCATCATGCTGGCATCGCCGGCAT
>JAVHPP010000022.1:0-20279 GCA_036170655.1 Candidatus Zixiibacteriota bacterium
CCGGCACGTGGGCCGTCATGCGTCGCCCCCCCGCGCGGGGGGCGTGGATTGAAACCTCGGTGCCACCGCCAACCAGAGCGTATCACACCTGTCGCCCCCCCGCGCGGGGGGCGTGGATTGAAACACGTGGCAGAGGTCGGGCGGCGCTTTGTTTTGAGGTCGCCCCCCCGCGCGGGGGGCGTGGATTGAAACGTGCAGACGAACCCCCGGCACGTGGGCCGTCATGCGTCGCCCCCCCGCGCGGGGGGCGTGGATTGAAACCTCGGTGCCACCGCCAACCAGAGCGTATCACACCTGTCGCCCCCCCGCGCGGGGGGCGTGGATTGAAACGTGCAGACGAACCCCCGGCACGTGGGCCGTCATGCGTCGCCCCCCCGCGCGGGGGGCGTGGATTGAAACACAACAGCAAAGTTGATAGAATGTATGACAGCAGGTCGCCCCCCCGCGCGGGGGGCGTGGATTGAAACTTTGCTGCCATTGTGTTGTTCCCTTCTGTTGTGGGTCGCCCCCCCGCGCGGGGGGCGTGGATTGAAACGCCACCAGCGGCATATAAGGCCGCTGCCCCAGAAGTCGCCCCCCCGCGCGGGGGGCGTGGATTGAAACAAGAAAGCGATCAGGGGGTTGCAAGCATATCGGGTCGCCCCCCCGCGCGGGGGGCGTGGATTGAAACGGTCGGCGTGTAATCACAGTCTGAGTCATGTCCCGTCGCCCCCCCGCGCGGGGGGCGTGGATTGAAACGGAGTCGGCGGGTTCGCGGGTCGCGGCGTGGTCGGTCGCCCCCCCGCGCGGGGGGCGTGGATTGAAACTAGAATATCACTGTGACTGTCGCTATGGTCGGAAGGTCGCCCCCCCGCGCGGGGGGCGTGGATTGAAACGCGAACTATGCGAACTCTGAACAACAAATACAGAGTCGCCCCCACGCGCGTGGGGGTGAACCGCCTCCCGCAAGGTGACGAGGAAACGGTTGTCGTCTGACCCCCTCGGACCTGCCAGATCACCCGATTTTCACATGACTTCGACCGTCCTTCGCGTATTGCGATGACCGTCGGTTTTCAGCAAGCCCCCGTTACCCCGTGGCTGCAGACGCCATTCTGCGGGGGTTCCACCGGTAGAATTGCGATGCTTTTGTGCGTCCAGTTGTATATCTTCGGAAAGTGAACATGATTGGCAAGATCATCTCCCACTACAAAATTCTCGAGCGTATCGGCGCCGGCGGCATGGGCGTGGTCTACAAGGCGGTGGACACTAAACTCGGGCGCTTGGTCGCCCTGAAGTTCCTGCCTCCCTACGCGATGGACAGCGAGGAAGACCGCACCCGCTTTCTCAATGAGGCCCAAGCGGCGGCGGCGCTGGATCATCCCAATCTCTGCGTGATCCATGAGATCAGTGAAGCCGATGGCCACCAGTTCATCGCCATGGCTTTCATCGACGGACAGGGCCTGAAAGAGATCATTGCCGCCGGGCCTCTGCCGGTGGATAAGGCCGTGGACATCGCCCTGCAGATCGCCGCGGGGTTGGCATCGGCGCATGCGCATGACATCATCCATCGCGACATCAAACCGGCAAACATCATGGTCAGCAGGAACGGGGTCGTCAAAATCGTCGACTTCGGGCTGGCCAAGTCGAGTATCTCGAAGAAGCTGACGCGGACTGGCAGCGCCATCGGCACGGCCGCATACATGTCACCGGAGCAGGCCCGGGGCGAGGTGGTGGACAAGCGGACCGACATCTGGTCGTTTGGCGCCGTGCTTTATGAGATGCTGGCCGGTCAGCCACCGTACTTCGGCCCGCATGAGGCCATGGTTATCTACGCGATTATGAACGAGGATTTTCCACCGCTGAACCAAGTGCGTCAGGATATCCCCCCGAGTCTTCAGCATGTCGTCAGCCGCGCATTGACCAAGGACCGGAATAACCGATACGCCGATGTCGGCGAAATGATTAACGACCTGCGTGGAGTCCTGGACGCATCGGCAACTCAGGTCCATGTGGTGCCTCCCCGGCCGCCGTCGCCGCGGCCTTCCCCGCCGGACCGGCAACGCAGTACCACCCAAGAACCGGCGATCAAATCCAAGAAGTACCTGATCGCTGGGGCCACCGGTGTAATCGCCTTGGCAGTCGTAGCTGGATGGTTATTCTTGCGGCGGCCGATGAATAGCGAAAGCCAGGTGGGCACGTCCCCTGCGGACATCAGTCCGGGGTCGGCGGCCCTCGAAACAACAGGATCGGCTCCGGCCACAACGCCCGAAACGAGTGCATCCACTCCAGCCGCAACACCCGAAACCACCCTGACGACCGCGGCCGCCGATACAGCCATGCCCATCGTCGCCATACTGCCCCTCAGCGAACGGGGCGGAGGCAAGGGGGACGATGTCTTTGCCATTGGCATGACCGAGGACATCATCGCACATCTGTCCAACCTCCACGCACTGCGTGTGTTGTCACGTCACGAAGTGTTGCCATACCGCGGACGTTCGGGCAGCGCGCGCACCATCGGCAAGGCGCTGAACGCCGGGTATGTCATGGAAGGATCGGTCCGCCGTGATCAAAACCAGTTGCACCTGACCGTCCAACTCAACAAAGTCGAAGATGGTACCAGTGTCTGGACGCAGACCTTTGACCGGGATCTGAAAGACATATTCCAAGTTCAAGGCGAGATTGCACGAGCCATTGCTGGGGCATTGTCCATAGAACTGTCTCCCTCGGAGAAGAAGTCGCTGACGCAAACCTCGACGACCAGTCTGGATGCCTATGATCTCTGCCAGAAAGGCAGCCAGCTCAGCGATGAACGTTCGCTGGACGACAATGCGCTGGCCGAAAAGGCGTTTCGCAAAGCCATTGCCTTGGACAAGAACTACGCACCGGCCGAGATCGGGCTGGCCCAGACCTATCTGCGGCGCATTGACTGGGCGCTCGACGATGATCCCAAATGGCTTGACGAGGCTGAGTCTCTCTTGGACCAGGCCGCCAAAATCGACCCGACAGCCCCCGAGCTCTATCTGGGATACGCGACAATGGGTCGTCTCCGTGGCGCTTCCGCCAAAGGCGTTTCGGCGGCAAGACGCGCCGTCGCTGCCCGTCCCAATGATCACGAGACCCATTATGTCCTTGCGGCGTGCCTGCTCTCGGACCGGAAATGGGATGAAGCCGGACTCGAACTTCAGAAAACCATTGCGCTTCGTCCCGAGTTCCCCGACGCCTACAGTCTGTGGGCGCGTTTGTATGCCTACGGCGGCAAACCAGACAGCGCGGACCAAGCCTATTCCAAGGCGATCGACTTGGCGCCGAACGCCACCCACATTCATATGGAGGCAGCACGATTCTATCTGCAGCGCGGTCACTTCGCCCAGGCGGAATCGCAAGCCCGGCGTGCCATTGAACTTGCACCAAAGGCGTCATCGTCCACAGGTCTCCTCGGTGTCATCGAGTTGTACCAACGGAAGCTGTCAGCGTCGATCGATCACCTCAAGACCGTTGCCGATGAGACGCACGAAACCGCCTACCAGCGCCCGCTCGGTTGGGCATACCGCCTCAGTGGAAAACGTGGTCCCGCCGAAAAGGCGTTGCGGAATTGCCTGAAATCAGACAAGGAAAGACTCGACGCCGATGCGACGAACACCGATGTCGCATATCTGTACCTCTGGGATCAAGTCCTATTGGACTCGGCGACGGCTTGCGAGTCCGAGCTGACCCGCTTGGCGAAGAAGCCTCTCCGGACAGCCGACCCGTCCTTTCGCGCCTACCAGACTGCCGCCATCTGGGCAGCGGCAGGCAAGAGCGACCGCGCCGTTGCCTCAATCCGTGAGGTCCTGAAGTATAACGTGCTGTCCCCAATCTACGTGGCCGCCGACCCGGCCTTCGAGAACTTGAAGAGCGTTCCCCAATTCAAGAAGCTGACCGGCTTGAAATAACCAGGTCTTGCTCTTGCGCCACTGACAGCATAGTCCATGCCGCCGCTCAGAGCCGACCACTTGGCTGAGCTAACATAGAATCTATGGCCAGATTCGGCCGATCCGCTCAATAAAATCCAGCATCCACTCTGCACCTATCGGATGACGCTGCGATGTTACTGCTCTATAGTCTGTTACACGCCGTCATGCACGGCCCATTGATCGCCGTCTAATTGATTGATAAACTGGCCGTTAACAAATCTTGACCATACGTCGCCGATAAATCGATTCGAACGTATCCGACTTTTGGTCCCCTAAAGAAGAATGTTATGTCCCTAACTTGTTATCCACAAACACACATTTGACGACCCGCACGCAATGGCCAAAAACGCTTGACTCGATCTGACAGATTGAGCCACCGTCATACGGTTGAAGTTATTGGACCAAATGGCCTTATCGCTCCGCGTGGACAATGTTGATAAGTTTTCGTAATGTATTGGTGTAGCGTCGTTTTCGTCCCCCGAAACAGCTTTCGGGGGTGGGATTTTTGTGGATAAAGTGGGTGGTGACTGATCTGTCGTCAGTGACACCACACGTGAATGCCGTACCCACGTTCCGGTCTTGACAGCGAACGACAAGGACAAGGCCCGGTGGCTGTCGCCATCCTGTCTGATGCCGTACTCGTTCTCAAAGGATAGATTTATGACAACTCTGACCACAGAAGTTTGGACTCCATGCTTGTCGTACATCGAAGAGCGCGTCAAGAGAGAAAGCTTCTATACATGGCTTAAGCCAACGGTAGCCATTGAAGCGCATGACCAAGTCCTGCTGATCGCGGCGCCGAACAAGTTCGTCGCCGACTGGATCAAAGAGCACTACTCCGAATTGATCAATCAGGCGCTTGGCTTTGTCACCGGACAAAACTGTTCACATGAGATGGTTGTGAATCCGAATGTGGCTGTCCCTCCTCGGGCCACCCTTGCACCACCGGGGACGGCTGTCGCTGGGAACGGCAACGGGAATGGCAGCCATTCTCCCTCTGCGCCGTGCAGGGGATCCGGCGAACCTGCCCTGTCCTGCCCGGATTTCGTCTCGAAGACTCCCGCTCTTTCGGAGCGAGACGGGACCGAAGTCCTTTCCCCGATGCCAGTTGTGTCTTTCGTCAACGAACGGCAGGTTGTGCATGCGCGTGCTGCCGCGTTGCTGAACCCGCGATACACATTTGACAGCTTTGTTGTCGGGGAATCGAATGCCTTGGCGCACGCCGCCGCGCAGGCCGTTTCTCAAAAGCCCGGCAAGACCCACTTCAACCCGCTTTGCATCTACGGAACCGTAGGCCTGGGGAAAACACATCTGGCACAGGCCATTGGCAATGGGCTTCTGGAAACCAACCCAAATGCCCGCGTCCTCTATGCTTCATCCGAGAAGTTCACGAACGACTTCATCTTCTCTCTGGCCAGGGGCACAACGGCTGAGTTTAGCGAGCGCTACCGTTCTCTGGACGTTTTGCTCATTGACGATATTCAGTTCTTCTCGGGCAAGGAGTCGACACAGGTGCAGTTTTTCCACACGTTTAACACCCTGCACCAGAACGGGAAGCAGATTGTCCTTACGGCCGACCGTGCGCCGCGTGAGATCAAGGGCCTGGAGGAACGGCTGCTGTCCCGTTTCCAGTGGGGACTGACGGTGGATATTCGCTCCCCCGACTTTGAGACACGCGTTGCGATCCTGCACAAAAAACTTGAGGGCGAGAAGGTCTCCATCCCCGATGATGTCGTGTCCTACGTCGCCCGCGCCGCCAACTCGAATATCCGGGAGCTGGAGGGGGCCCTGATTCGTCTGATCGCGGTCTCCTCATTGGAGGGAGCAAAGATCACCCTGGAAACAGCACAGACTGTGCTGCGTGACACTTTGTCTCCCAACCGGAGCCCGATCACGATGGCAGGTATTGTCAGTGTTGTCTCACAATTGTTCGGTGTACCCGCGGTACAGATTGTCTCGAAGAAACGGACACAGGAAGTCGCCTTGAGTCGCCAAGTGGCAATGTATTTGGCACGCAGTCTCACCAGCCTTTCCCTCAAGTCGATCGGCGCTGAATTCGGTGGACGGGACCATTCGACCGTCATCCACGCTGTGGGGGTAATCCGCGCCGCCATGCAAGGCGACTTGAATCTTAAATCACAGATTGATCAGGCGGTTGCGCTGCTCTATAAAGGAAAGACTCTTCCCATATAGAGCGGAGCACCCCCTTCTGGCCATACCGGAACCCCCCTCAACGGCTGTGAACATGCGGTCACTTTGGTGTTGACGGCTGTGGAAAAAAGAGGCTACCATCTCTTGTCTGTTGAGAGAAAAGAATCTTGACCGCAGTTACCAACAGATGACCCTGGGAATTGGAAACCGGTAATCACCCGTAACGCAGCGAGATCGAGAAGGCGTGAGATTATCATCCCCAATTTCAACCCCTTGATTAGTATGAGTAAAGAGATATAGAAAGAAAAAAAGAAAGCATTACTGTGTAGATAAGTCATTCATAAGTGATGAATCCCGTCAATGGCGGGAGGAACGGAGACTCTGTTGCTATGAAATTCACAGTCGATCGCGATGTCTTGGTGGAAAAGTTACAGACCGTTCTTTCGGTGGTTGCGACAAGGACAACGTTGCCGATTCTTGGGAATCTACTGCTGCATGCGGATGCGGAAAGACTGGAAATTGCGGCAACCGATCTGGACTTATTTGTGACATGTTCCATTCCCGCGAAGGTTTCAAAAGCGGGATCTTCCACGGTACCAGCGCGTCATTTTGCTGAAATGGTCCGGGAATTACCCGAAGGGGATGTGGCAATCAATGTCACAAGCAACCGTATGGAGATTCGGGCCGGGCAGGGGATCTACCGGATTAGTGGTATGCCCGCGGACGATTTCCCGAAATTGCCGGCGCTCCCGGGCGCTGGGGAAGTTATGGTCCCAGGGGATCAATTGTCCGGGATGGTCCATCGCACCTCGTACGCCGTCTCGAACGACGATACACGCCCAGCGCTGAACGGCGTTCTCTGGGATACCAATGGAGATACCATGCACATGGTGGCGACAGATGGCCACCGATTGGCGCGCGTTAGTGTTGCCGCAGACCGCCTCCGGGGTCATCACGCAAGCATCATTATTCCGCCCAAGGCGCTCATGCTGGTGATCAAGATTCTCGGTGAATCGGGCGACGATGTTGGTGTAACCTTTGGTGAGAAGAATGTCATGTTTCATGTCGGCGACACTGTGGTTACTTCGCGGCTTATCGAAGGGCCATATCCAAATTACACGCAGGTCATTCCGACCACGAATGATAAGCGGATGATCGTCGACAACGCGACACTGACGGATGGCGTGCGCCGTGTCGCTGTGCTCTCCAATTCACTGACCCGTCAGGTTAAGTTCAGCCTCTCGAAGGGACGCTTGGAGTTGTCGACGACCAACCAGGATATCGGCGGTGAAGCAACAGAGACAGTCCCCTGCCAGTACGACGGAGAGGATCTTGAGATCGGCTACAATGCCAATTACGTACTCGACATCCTGAAGAATCTCGATTTGGGCGATGTTGTGTTCGAACTGGCGACCTCCGTCTCAGCGGGTCTGGTCCATACAGCGGACGAGAAAAAGAAGGATGAATACCTCTGCCTGGTCATGCCCCTGCGCCTCGCAGATTAGGCTCCTCTCTCGCGTTTGATGCCGGCTAAGCCCATGGGTTAGCCGTCCCGCCGGCTGCACGTCCCTCATCTTGCTTGTTCTATGAGGTCCGCCATTTCGTGGAATAAACACGCTTTCCGGTTGTAGTCCACTGGGAGGAAGTTGCCGTGAAGTGTCGGCGGAATCTCGGACACGTGACCGCAGTGATTGGGCTGTTGGCTTTCAATTATTGGCTGGCCGTTCCGGCGCGGGCAACGGAGGCGAAAGTTTTCGAGCAGAGCGTCCTCAAGAGCCGCCTTAGTGAGGAGGAGAAGTTGTACTACGCCGCCGTCTGGACGTCACTCGGCTTTTTCCAGGGGACCGATGAGGCACGGGCGATGCTGGCCCCGCTCGACATCGTCACGCAGAGGCGCGAGATCGATTCGATCATCAACGTCCTCTTCCTCCCGCTGGACTCCGATCCAATTACACCGGGCAATACGTTCCTCGAAGGCCTGGCCGATAAGATTGACTTCGCCGAGCATCGCGGCTTTGTGCACACCCCAGGAGCGTTTCTGACGGATTCCTTTGACGACATTGGTATTCTGATCCTCCTGAACGGCCTTCCCTTGTCGGCCGATGTCATCGAAACAGCGCCCATACTCTGCGGGCCCCGTTTGCTCTTTTCCGTTCCGGAATACCACATTGCATGGCAGCCGGCGGATGACTACATGTTCCAGGAGGATTGCTCTGGATACTGGCGGATTTGCGGCGAGCGAGCCATCCAGAAGTTCAACGAAGAACTGATTGGCGGGGTGGCGGAGTTCGATCCTGATGAGCCGCTGAATGAGCGCTCCGTCCTGGCAAGGCCCGTAGCGCTGCGAGACACGTCAGATTGGGAGTCCGGCTGGGTTGTAATGAACGTGGGACTGAGGACGAAAGACTTCACCCGAGACTCGAGCGGCTGGAAACGAATTCGCGTGCGCGGGGCTTTAACCGTCCTGCCGACCGGCGACACCAAGCCGATCGTGTCCGATTCCACGTGCATGGACATCGATCTCGGCCGCGAGAAGCCGGGCCGCGACGACCTTGTTGTCCAACAGAGGGTGAAGAAAGTCCCGCGCGGAGACGGTGAGCGGCGCGTCCGTGGGTATGTTCTCGGCGTCGATCTTGTCAACTCCAAGGACCGTCATTGGAAGAAGTCGATTCCCTTTCCCATTGGCTGGTCCGATGACAGTGTCACAGTCGCCTACGGCTGGCTGCTGAACGACCAAGCGGTTGATCCGGCCTGCCTCGGCGGGAGACCGCCGCTGATTCACGATGTGATACGGCAGAGCGACAGCCTGTTTCTCTTCTTCCAGTTGACGGGTGCCGGTGCGGACCTGACGGGACGGTTTCGCACCCATATCCGGCTGCGTTTCATACGACAGGAAACGCGTGCCGAGGAAGTGACATTCAGCAGGCTCTACCGTCTGGGGACAGAGCCGCTAACGCGCGGGGGGGCCGCTGAAGTGTCGGCGGCGACAGTCTTGGGGATGGTCGAGACCGCATCGGCGAACAGCAATGTCACTTTTGGCACGATGGTCCCCAAGGTGGCCAAGGGAACATACAAGATTGTCGCGGAGTGCCACCGCAGTGTGGGTGTTGATCCCCGGCCGTTTGAGTTGGTGATCTTCGACAACATTCGCATCCGGCCAGCAGCGGTCCAAGCCGCGAAGTAGGGGACAATGGACGATACTTCGCCTCACCGCCGTGCCGGGCAAAGCGCGCATTTCCAGGGCCTCACAGTTTGGATGCCCACAGTTGCACTGGCTGTGACCATTGGGGCATGTGCGTTGTCCTCATCCCGCTTTGAACAGAGTGTCCTCCATGGCAAACTGACCGACGCGGAGAAGGAGTACTACGCCGCCGTGTGGACATCGCTTGGTTTCTACCGCCAGCCGGACAAGATGCGTGCGTTGCTTGAGCCGTATGATGTGACCGAACAGCGGCGGCAGGCGGACTCGGCGATCCGGGCGCTCTTTCTCCCCCTGGATACCGACCCGATTCGCCCTGGCAACTCTTTCCTCGACGATCTCCAGAAGAAGATTGAGTTCACACGGGGCCGCGGCTTTCTCCATCCGGGGCAGTCGTCGCTGGAACAGTATTTTGATGAGTTGGGATTTCTGATTCTTCTCAATGGCATTCCGCACACGATCTTTGTGGAGCAGAATACTCCCGTGATTTGCGAGACGCTTTGTGTAGGTCTCATTAACTGTCTCGTGCCCACGTACTACGTTTCGTGGACAGGCGAGGACTTCATATTTCAGGAAGACTGCTTTGGATACTGGCGTCTGATCAGCACGGAGACATTGCGTGACCGTTTTGCGCATGAAGACAACCGCGTGCGGCGTGAAAAGGCGTTTGCTCTACAGAAGTTCGATGAGCAGTTGATCGCAGGGGTTGCGGCCTTCGACTCGGACAAACCCCTCACCGACAAATCTGCCTGCGCCCAAGCGGTCTCGATACTGGATACAACTGACTGGCGGACAGAGTGGCTGGTCATCAACTTGGGACTGCGGGTCAGGGACTTTCGGGTTCGTACGGACAGTGGCAGCGGATTCCATGCCGCGGGCAGAATAACAGTCACACCCTTGGATGCAGCTGAACCGGTTGTTCAGGATTCACTCGCGCTCGATCGTGATCTGGGAGGCGCTGCTGACGGCGATGACGATCTTCTCGCCATTCAGAGAATCAAGCGGCGCTGGCGTACTGACACGGACAGCGTGGTCCGCCACGCGTTTGTGCTCGGCGTTGACATCGTCAACGGGAAGAATCGTCACTGGAAAAAGGCGATCCGTTTCACCGTGCCACAGGCAGAGGACACGGCAAGGGTTGCCTACGGCTGGTTGCTGAATGGTGCGGTCGAAGATCCTGCCTACTTGGGTGGACGCCCTCCGCTGATCCCCAGTGTTGTGCATGTCGGCGACACCATTCACCTATTCTTCCAGCTCACGGACGTCAGGGCCGATGCGGGAGGACGGTACCGGATGCATGTTCACCTGCGTTTCATTCGTGAAATGGAGCGCGCCGACACAGTTAGCGTGGGTGAGCTCACAGTGGTGGGGCCACACCCAAAGCCAATGGGCAAACCGGAGTTGCCGGCCGGACCTCCTGCGAGCATCGCGACAGTTGAGATCTTGGGGCCAAATGGCAATGCGACCCTCGCTATGCCGGTGCCACGCTGTTCCAAGGGACTTTACAAGATTGTTGGCGACTGCTATCAAGCTGCGGGAGACGCGGACCGTCCCTACGCCATGATCGTTTTTGACAACATATTGGTGCAAAAGAAGATAAAGACATTGTCGCCGAATGTATCAGTTCCTCGGTAGCGATGAGCTGAAGCCATCACCGATATGCGGAATGTCATGGTTTGGGTGATTTCCGCGTGACCGCCGAATCGGGCGAAAGTCCTTGCCAAAAGCACCAATCTGATTGTATAATAAAAGGTTATGGGGATCGTCAGGAGATCCCCGGGGGCGCTTTTTGGGACAACCGGAGCCGATTTCCACCATTATCGCCCGTCAGTTGGCGGGGCTGGGTATCGGCCGAGAGATCAAGCGGGCCTCGGTTGGCAATCTTTGGCCAGAATTGGTTGGTTCCGATATCGCTACCCACACACGTGTGCTGAAAATGGACTTGGGACGCCTTTTTGTATCAGTCGATTCACCCACCTGGCGGCAGGAATTGTTGTACCAAAAAGAAGCGTTTATCAAGAAATTGAACCGGGAACTGGGTGAAGAGATCGTGGCCGATATCATATTCACCGGACCTTGACCTCTCTCCCGTGTGGCCCGCGCAAAAGGGGTGGCGTCGGCACGCATGACACGGGCAGAGCGCTCGCGCCAGCGGTCGTATCAGTGGAGTACTCAACTCGGGTTTTCAGGCGGCAGTGCGCATCATTGGGTGGGCTGCCGACGGCGAAGGAGTTGCTCATGACAGAATTGGTGGACGAGCCAGTGGCAAAGACAAAGACGAGCATCGAATACGATGCGAAGTCGATCCAGGTCCTGAAGGGACTCGAAGCGGTACGTCGCCGCCCCTCCATGTACATCGGTGACACCGGCACTCGCGGTCTTCACCATCTCGTTTACGAGGTTGTGGACAACTCGATCGATGAGGCGATGGCCGGTTTCTGCGATTCCATTAAGGTTGTTCTCAATGCGGATGGGTCGGTTGAGGTGACCGACAATGGCCGCGGCATCCCGGTCGACATGCATCCCACTCAGCACAAGCCCGCTCTCGAAGTCGTGATGACCATGCTCCACGCCGGTGGGAAGTTTGACCATCAGACGTACAAAGTCTCCGGCGGCCTGCATGGCGTCGGTGTCTCGGTGGTGAACGCCCTTTCGGAATTGTGCACGGTGGAAGTCACGCGCGATGGCGAAGTCTACACGCAATCGTATGTGCGGGGCGAACCGGCGGGTCAGGTGAAGAAGATCGGGAAAGGTCAGAAGTCCGGTACCAAGACCACGTTCCGGCCCGATCCCGAGATCTTTCCCAAGACGGTATTCTCATTCGATGTCCTGGCCGCGCGCATGCGTGAGCTGGCCTTCCTGAACAAAGGCCTGAAGATCGAGATCGTTGATGAGGCCCGCGACAAGAAGGAGGTGTTCTGCTATAGTGGCGGACTCAAGCAGTTCGTCGAGTATCTCAACGAGAACAAGACGCCGATCCACCCGAAGCCGGTGGTGCTCGAACGCGCGCGGGAGGGACTCGAAGTTGAGATCGCGCTGCAGTACAATGACGGGTACCAGGAGAACATCTTCAGCTTTGTCAACAACATCAACACCATCGAGGGCGGCACACACCTCTCGGGGTTCAAGGCGGCGCTGACTCGCTCGGTCAATAATTACGCTGCCAAGAACAATCTCTTGAAGAATGCCAGCTTCGTGATCGAAGGTGAAGATGCGCGTGAAGGTCTGACCGCGATCATCGCGGTGCGGATTCCCGATCCGCAATTCGAGGGACAGACGAAGACGAAGCTTGGCAATTCGGAGGCGAAGGGGATCGTCGAGTCGATTGTGGGCGAGGGACTGGGGGAGTTCTTTGAGGAGAACCCTTCGGTTGCCCGCCGCATCATGGAGAAAGTCATCGCCGCCGGACGATCGCGCGAGGCGGCGCGCAAGGCGCGCGAACTGACTCGCCGCAAGTCGGCGCTTGATTCCGGCGGGTTGCCCGGAAAGCTGGCCGATTGCTCGATGACCGACCCCGCATCGTGCGAGATCTTTATTGTCGAGGGTGATTCGGCAGGCGGCAACGCCAAGCAGGGACGCGACCGGCGTTTCCAGGCAATCCTCCCGCTCAAAGGGAAGATCCTCAACGTCGAAAAGGCCCGCATCGACAAGATTCTCTCCAACGACGAGGTGCGTGCGATGATCACCGCGCTGGGTACCGGCATCGGCGAGGAAGATTTCGATGCCGACAAGGCGCGTTACGGCAAGATCATCATTATGACGGATGCCGACATCGACGGTTCGCACATCCGCACGCTCATTCTCACGTTCTTCTTCCGCCACATGAAGCCGCTAGTCGAAGCGGGGCATGTCTTCATCGCACAGCCGCCGCTCTTCCGTGTCAAGAAAGGCAACAAGGAAGTCTATGCGTATTCCGACGAGGAAAAGGACCGTCTCGTCACGGAAATGGGCGGCGCCAAAGGCATCGGGATTGGACTCCAGCGCTACAAGGGGTTGGGCGAAATGAACCCCGAGCAACTCTGGAAAACTACCATGGATCCGGAGACGCGTACCCTGTTGCAGGTGACCTTGGAGGATGGCGCCGAGGCCAACCACATTTTCACGATGCTGATGGGCGACGAAGTCGAGCCGCGCCGGAAATTCATCGAGGAGAATGCGAAGTATGTGAGGAATCTGGATGTGTGACAGGACGCGTCTGCTCCTCTCGCTCGCGTTCTAAACGGCGGATCCTGAAGACCGGCAGACCAGAATAATCCCCGGCGTCAGAATCAGTCCGGTCAAGTGGCTCGCTACAAGCGACAACTCGTAGTACAGCCGCGTCTTCACAATCGCGGTTTTCTTTCCCTTTTCGTTGAGGACTACGCGCTCGATCTGGTAGCCGGTGTCGGTGAGGAGATGCTGAATGCCCGTGAAGCTGAAGTTGTACTTGACGTCGCCGAACAAGTCGCACGGGATAGGCCGGTGGAATAGCCGGAGCAGGTTGAACACCGGTGTCCGGTTGGCGATGCGGATGATCAAGGTGCCGTCAGGCGCGAGGTGGGGGCGCAACTCTCGCAGAAGACCGGCGGGCTGTTCGACATAGTAAAGGCTGTCGATGACGGTGATGACGTCACAGGCGGTTCCATCTGGAATCTCGGCTGCCGTCTTGAATGCGTCACAGCCTTTTTCGTGCAATCGGTTGCGCAGCCAGTCCACGATTTCGATTCCCGCACATTCGGCGCCCTGCTGCCTGTAGAGATCGAGGAGATATCCGTAAGCGGCGCCGACATCGAGGACGCGCGTGGCACGCTGGCGCACCGGGCCGTGTTTGGACGCGAGGCGGATGATGCGCGCAAAGAACCCGATGCGGGACGCGCGCACGCGACTCTCTGTTTCAGGGACCGTGTAGCTGGTGACGTCAAAATGCGCGCGGACCGAAGGGTCGTCGTAATTCACGCCCCGAAAAAACGTGCCGCAATGGATGCATTTCCAGATGGTGTCGGGAAGCGTCCCGCCCGGAATGTAGAGCGTCGAATCGCAGACACGGGAGACCCGGTCACTGCGGCAGGCCCCACACAATGGATTTGGCATGGACGAGGAGTTCATCTCGTAGGGAATCGAATAGCAGAATCGGGCGTGTTCTCAAGCGGAATCGCTCTCGATCCTGCGGACGCGCAGCAGCCGTACTCGTCTCCCTTCACGCGAAGCCACCTCCAGTCGAATGCCGTCCAGTTCGAGGTGATCGCCACGTCGGGGGATGCGGTCGAGCGTGAGCGAAAGGAGACCCGCGAGGGTGTCGGCGCGGTGCTCCGGGAGATGAGCGCCGAAGCGCTCGTTGAAATCGATAATCGACAGTTGGCCAGACACCAGCGCGGTGCCGTCGGGAAGCTGCTGGAAGTCGGCGGGCTCGGCGTCGTACTCGTCTTGAATTTCCCCGACGATTTCCTCGAGAATGTCCTCGAGCGTCAGGAGACCTGCGGTGCCCCCGAACTCATCCAAGACAATAGCCATGTGCCGTCGTTCGGCTTGGAAGCGTGCCAGCACTTTCACGATCGGCATCGAGTCGGGAACGAACATCACGGGACGAACGAGGTCGGTCAGAATGACCGGGCTGCCCTCAATCAGAAGATGAATGATGTCCTTTGTATAAACGGCGCCTTTGATCTGGTCGATTGTCTCCTCGTACGCCGGGTAGCGGGAGTAACCCTCCTCGCGGATCATGCGCAATGTTGTCTCCATGCCGGCGGTGAGTTCGATCGCGGCGATGTCGGGGCGCGGGGTCATGACCTGTCGTGCCGTGGTGTCGGAGAAGTCGAGCGCTTGGTGAATCAAATCGTGCTCTGTGGGATGGATCGAGCCGTGCAGCCGTCCTTCGAGGACGAGCTGACGAATCTCCTGATCAGAGACCGGCAACTCGTGCTCCTCGGGTCGGATACCCGCAAGACGGGCGAGGGCACGGGAGACTCCCATGAGGAGCGCCACGACGGGATACCCGATCTTTGACAGCCAGTCGATGAGACGCGACACGCGCAGCGCCGTCCGCCCGGGCCGTGCCAGAGCGATGTACTTCGGCGCCAGCTCACCCACAACTAGACTGGCGAAGGCGATGAGCACGACGACCAGGGCGATCGCAATCTGCTCGGACCAGCGCTGGGCGAACGTCCCCGGGAGCGCCGCGATCACCGGGATCAGCGTCTGGACCACGGTCGCGCCGGACACCACCGATGCCATCGTGCCGACCAGCGTGACCCCGAGTTGGACGGTGGCGAGAAAACGGTCGGGGGCATCTTTCAGTTTCTTGAGCGCGCGTCCGGCTGCGCCCCCACGGGCGGCGAGCTCATTGACATGCGATCGGCGGACCGCGATCAAGGCGGCCTCGGCGCCGGCGAAGAAGCCGTTGATCAGGATGAGAATCCCGATCAGCAACGTCTCACCGATGACGCTCTTCAGCATACCGCTATACTCCGGCTGCCAGCGAGTAGGGTGGGTGCTCTACACCCATCCTGAGGTTTATTTGAGTGGCGGTTCACATCAATTCCTTGCGTCACGCGACGCAAAGTGGTGGGTGCGGAGCACCCACCCTACGATTCCGTCGTGCGGGTTATTCCGATAGCCCTGCGCAGATCCAGCCATCAACGGGCATAGGTCATCTGTTCCAGCCGTGCGATCCGCTCTTCAATCGGCGGGTGGGTTGAGAACAGGGACGCAAACGACTGCCCCGTCAGCGGATTCATGATGAACATGTGCGCGGTGGCCGGGTTGGCTGCCAGCGGACGGCGCTGGACACCCGTGTGGAGCTTGCGCAGAGCGCTGGCCAGCGCTTGGGGTTTCCCGCAGATCTTGGCGCCGGTGGCGTCGGCCGCATACTCCCGCGAGCGCGAGATCGCCATCTGGATAATCATGGCAGCCAGCGGCGCCACGATGGCCATGACGAGGATGCCGATGAGACCGCCGCCGCCTTCGCGATCATTCCGGCTGCCATACCCGCCGAACATGGCGCCCCACTGGGCCATGCTTGCCAGCATCGCGATCGCGCCGGCGATTGTCGCCGCTATGGTCGAGGTCAAGATATCCCGGTTCTTGACATGGGCCAACTCGTGCGACAGCACCCCCTCGAGCTCGTCTGGGGTCAGCAAATCCAGGATTCCCTCGGTCACCGCGACGGCCGCGTGTTGCGGATTTCGTCCCGTGGCAAAAGCGTTCGGCGAGCCGCTGGGGATGATATAGACGCGCGGCATGGGCAGACCGGCCTGCTGCGCGTTGAGACGCACCAATTGCACCAGACGCGGCGCTTCGGTTTCGGTGACCTCCTTGGCTCCATACATGCGCAACACTATCTTGTCGGAGAACCAGTAGGAGACGAAGTTCATCAATATCGCAAAGACGAAGGCGATGATCATCCCTTGTCGTCCGCCGAGCAACTGCCCGATGACCAGAAACAGAACGGTCAATGCGGTCAGCAGAAGCACAGTTTTCATGCCGTTCACTTGATCCTACCTCCTGATTACAATGGCGCCGTCTATGCGGTTGCCACGGTTCATGTTAATCAACCACCACCACGCCCGACGGTCAAGAGAGTAACCCCTGTTTTGGGCGCTCCCTGCGGCCACGCTGTCTGGGGAATTCCCGCCGGTGTACAAAGCGATTATACGCAGAATCGCAACAGATGTAGTGGCAAGGTCGTACGACGGAGTCGTGTTGTGACAGCCGCCCGCCTCCTTTGTCGTAACCAATTACGGTCCAGCGCCTTGTCTGGCGTCCGTGACGATCTGCTTTTTGGAGGCTCAAAGGCAGGACGGACCGCTTGACTCCGCAAATCGCCCGCGCTAAGGTGGGCCATGACAACCCCATCCCGACCGGACGAAGACTTCCCTCCGCTCCCAGCCGAACGCTTTGCGGCATTTCATCGTGAGTTTCAGGGGGACACATGGAACATCTGCGGACGCTGCGGCGGGGCCTGCGAGATCAACAAGATCGGCAGTCTCATGCCCGGCGAGGCGGAGTACATCGCCGCGTCACGCGGCGAATCGGTTGCCGACTTCCGCGCGCGCTATCTGGACGGCATCATCACTCCTTATGGGGTGATCGATGTCTTGAAGCTCAAGCCCGGGTGTCCATTTCTCAGTTGTGATTTTCGCTGCACAATCAAAGGTGTGAAGGTCGTCCTGTGCGACGTCTATCCCATCGTTTTTGAAGTCGTCGATGGCCGCGCCGAGTTCTCGCTCGATAACTGGTGCCCGATTGTCCGCCTCGTGCCCGCATTGGCCAAGATCTTCGAGACCAAAGGCATCCCGGCCATTCGCCGCATCGACGCGCCCGCCAACTGGTATCGCGCCGTAGCCCTGTATGACAATCTGTGTGTGGACTACAACAAGCTGTTCGCGCTGCGTTCGTCCAATCTCGGCTATGCGCGCCTCACGCTGGACCAGGTGCGGCAGTGCCAGGCGGACAATGCGCCGCCGCCCGGGCTTTCGAAGGATGAATGATGAATTATGAATTATGAAACATTGTGCTTCGACTTCTTTGAAATCGTTGTGAAGAACGCCAGGAATTGATCGCGTTCATAGCGCAGGTCGGCCAGCTTCGCGTCAGGGACAATCGACGATTCGCACAACAGTTCGAGCCAGTATGCGGTTTCCTCGAGTTCTTTCAGACAGTCGCCGATTTTGGCGATGAATTCCGGTTTCGACCTCGCCCGATTGGCCTCGCGATAATTGGCGCCAACGGAGGTACCGGAGCGCAGAGCCTGTTTGCCCAACACCTGCGCTTCGCTTGCCTTTGGCAATACGGAATACATCCGGATCACGCGCAACGCGAATTCCTTCGTCCGAAGCGGCAAATCCTTCGGTTTTTCATCATTCATAATTCATCCTTCATCCTTGATCTGCTCCGCCACATACTGCGCGATGTCCTTCACCTGAACCTGATCCCCGCGTCCCAGATCGTTGGTTGCATCGCGAATCATGATCTGACAGAAGGGGCAGGCGACGGCGATCTTGTTCGCGCCGGTGGCGAGAAGCTCCTCGGTGCGCTCGCGGTTGACGCGTTTGCCCTTGGTCTCCTCGGCAAATATCATCGCCCCGCCGGCGCCGCAGCAGAATGATTTCTCGCGGGTGCGCCCCGGTTCGAGAGGCGCGTGGCCTGAAGCGGCGGACAACAGATCGCGCGGATTCTCGATGTCGCCTTTGCGGCCATAACGAGACAAGTAGCAGGGGTCGTGGTAGACGATACTTCCAGGGTGCCCCACAGCTTGCTGTGGGAATCCGTCCCCTTTTGAGTCGCGCGATCGATCGGGTACGACATCCTGAGTATCCCACGGCGAGCCGTGGGGCGCCCGGCTCTTGCCATCGAGCGTGATCTTCCCCGACGCCAGAAGTTGCTCGATCAATCGTGAGTGATGGATGATTTCGATATCCGGATCCAAACCGAAGTCCTTGTATTCAGACAACGTGCGCACGCAATGCGGACAAGTGGCGACGATCTTCTTGACGCCTGCCGCTTTCAGCATCGCGACATTGGCGGTCGACAGTTCGGTGAAGAGATATTCGTTGCCGGCGCGACGCGCCGCATCGCCGGTGCATTGCTCATCGGGCAAGACACCGTAGGAGACACCTGCAGTTTCGAGGATCTTTTTGAATGCCAGAGATACTTTGCGGTACTGAACATCGAAACGCGCCAGGCAACCCATCCAATAGAGCCATTCGTGGCCGCTGTATTTTGGATAGTGATTCGCGGCGATGAACTCGTGCGCCTGCGGGGTTGGGTACGCCCACGGGTTGTGTAGGCGTTCGAGATTACCAAAGAAGGTGTTGAATGTGTGTGGGACTTTGCCTTCGGCGGTCATGCCGCGACGGGTCTCGAGGATGGGAATCACCTGATCGATGCCGACGGGACACTGAAATGTGCACGCTCCGCACGTGGTGCACTGCCAGAGGATTTCTTCGTCGATGGTCGCTCCCACAATCGCCTGCTGGGGATCCTTGAGGAATCCGTCGCGCAGATCGAGCATGAGTTTCTTGGGATCGAGCAGCTTGCCTGTGAGTCGTGCCGGGCAGTTGTCGTAGCAGCGGCCACATTCGACACAGGTAAACGCCCCCAGCGCCGTGTGTGCATTCAGATCGGAGAGCTTCGTTGCCCCGAACTCCTCTTTTTCAAAGTCCAGCGGCCGGATGCGGGCAAGCTCGAAATCCTTGAGGAACGTCGTGACCGGCGACAAGACCAAATGCAGGTGTTTGGAACGCGGGATCAGCGCCATGAAGGCGAGAATAGTCAGCGCGTGAATCCACCAGTTGGCACGGGCTGCGGTGGTCGATGGGTCAGCAAAGACATAGAGGTCGAGCAAGTACGTGACCATCAGAACCTCGATGAACAACGCCACGATGCCCGATTCAAGTTTGACTTTGCCCAGTGCGGCAGGCCTGGTGATATAGCGGCGCAGGGCCAGGCCGGTGATTCCGACAATCACGGCGATGGCGAAGACAGCGACGATCGTGGTGATGATTGCGTGCAGAGCGCCATGACCCAGGAGCGAACCGCCATATCCGCGGACAAAGTGATCGATCGTCACCGGCACAAAGGCGAGGAATCCCCAGAAGACCAGCGCATGCATGAGGCCGGCAAAAGGCCTCTGGGATATGATCTTGCTCTGAAAGAGGACCTCCCCGGTGAACCGCCAGAGGCGTCGGCCGATCTGATCGGCATGGAAACCGCGCGATGTTGCGTGGATGCGGCGCAGACGGAACACGATCGGCTGAAAAAACAGCCACAGTCCGGCCAGTATGGCAAGGGTGAGGATGATACGCCCGGCAATCACCGTCTATCCTCCATCTCCGAATCAGTGCACCAGCGAGTGAGAACTGTGATCATACGGTTGCTGACAGCACAGAGGACAAGGGGCTTAAAGCCCCTTGCCTGGCCGTTGTTGTTTGCCGTCCTGTGTTGAGCCGCCACCCGACACCGGTTCACCCTACTCTTCGATGAGCCGGAAGCCAAGTTTGACGATCGCCTGGTATTCCGAG